>CAJLVJ010000001.1 GCA_905210085.1 uncultured Collinsella sp.
CCCTCCCGTCTCTCGCGCCCCTCCCGGAACTGTCCACATCAGTGTAGCCAATCCA
Organism: uncultured Collinsella sp.; assembly: GCA_905210085.1. Taxonomy (GTDB): domain Bacteria; phylum Actinomycetota; class Coriobacteriia; order Coriobacteriales; family Coriobacteriaceae; genus Collinsella. The sequence goes on from CAJLVJ010000001.1 coordinate 56, forward strand.
TCCCCCACGCCCCGCCGAACCCGGCGAGCAGCTCCAGCCACCGCCGGTCCGACAGGTCGACCGCGGCCTCGAGGGCCGGGCAGGACTCGAGCAGCACCGCGCGCAGGCGGTTCTTGTCCCTGGTCGCGCAGGCGACGACGTGGTCGCGCTGCGACGAGAGGGCGCGGGCGGCCTCGAGGGCCTCGCCGCGGCCCGGGACCCCCGACAGGGAGTCCGGCACGCCCAGGGCGGTCCGCGCGATCACCGCGGCGTCGCGCTCGTCGGTCTTGGCCTCGCCGGCGAACAGGCCCGCGGCGCGGCTGGCGGCGAGCCCGGGCAGGTAGGCGACCCCGAGCCCCGCGGCGCGGGCCCGCCTCACGGCGAGGGACCCTATGTTGCGGAACTGGTCGACGACGACGAGCGTGCCGGCGGGCGCGGAGGCGAACAGCGCGTCGAGCTCGGCCTCCCTGTTGCGGACGGGGGCGCTGTCCAGCACCTCCCCGTCGCGGTCGATCAGGCAGGCCCAGTGCGACGACTTGCCGACGTCCAGGCCGAGCACGGCCGCGGGTCTGGTGGATGGCGCTTTCACGGTGGTATCCTTCCGGTAGTCGTTCGACCGGATGGCCTCCCCCTCGGCACTCACATTACCAGCCGCGGCACCTGCCCGGCACTTTCCTATCAGCCGTCGGGGGCGGCGCGCCCCGCGCCGGCAGCACCCAACGGGCCCTCTCGGGGGCAGGGACGTTCGGCCGTGCGCGGGCGCCCGGTCGGCGGCCCGTTCTGGGCGCGCCTCAATCGTAGCCCGAGACGGTCCCGGGCTGACAATTTCGACTGTAATGGACGTTCTTGTTTGGCTAGTCGTTTAAGAACGTCCCCAATGACTATTAAGGACTGTCCCAAGCTGCCGGCAGGAAAGGACCGTCCCCAAGTGCCGGGTTTGTCCCCAATGACTAGGTGAATAGCAAAAGCCCCGCAGCCGGAGCGGACTGCGGGGCTCAGGAAGAGAGGCTAGTTTGTGGGCGCTTTGCCTGGCGCCCACGAGAGAGGCAACAGAGTAGAGACTACTCGTGGATGCGGGTACCGGAGAGGCCGGCCATGGTCTCGGCGGCCTTGTCCAGAGCGCCGATGATGCAGGTGCGGCCCTTGCGGGAACGGGCGAACTTGATGGCAGCGCGGACCTTGGGCTCCATGGAACCCTTGCCGAACTGGCCCTCGTCGGCCAGGCGCTCGGCCTCGTCGGCGGTGAGGTCCTCGAGCTCCTCCTGGTTGGGCTTGCCGAAGTTGATGGCGACATGCTCAACGGCGGTCAGCAGGAACAGAACGTCGGCGTCGCAGTCCTCGGCCAGCAGCTCGCCGCCCAGGTCCTTGTCGATGACGGCGGGAACGCCCTTGTAGCAGCCCTTGTTCTCGTAGTCGCGGACGACGGGGATGCCGCCGCCACCGCAGGCGATGACGATGAACTCGTTGTCGAGCAGGTTGAGGATGGAGTCAGCCTCGACGATCTTCTTGGGATCGGGGGAAGCGACGACGCGACGCCAGCCGCGGCCGGAATCCTCGACGAAGACCTTGGAGGGATCCTCGGCCATGAACTCCTTGGCCTGCTCCTCGGTGTAGAAGGGGCCGATCGGCTTGGTCGGGTTCTTGAACGCGGGATCGTCGGGGTCGCACTCGATCTGGGTGACGACGGTGGCGGCGTGCCAACGCTTATAGCGCTTGTGCATCTCGCGGCCGATGCCCTGCTGCAGGTGATAACCAATGTAGCCCTGGGACATGGCGCCGCACTCGGGCAGCGGCATCTCGGGGGTACCGATGGCATCGTGGGCAGCGGCGAAGGCGTTCTGGATCATGCCGACCTGCGGGCCGTTGCCGTGGGTGATGATGATCTCGTTGCCCTGCTCGATGAGACCGAGGAGAGCGTGGGCGGTGTTGCTCACGGCCTCGATCTGCTCGACGGGGTTGTTGCCGAGGGCGTTGCCGCCAAGGGCGACGACAATACGATCGGGCTTGCCAAGAGGCTTAGACATTGCTGGAATCCTTTCTGTAAAAGGCCTACAACCCATTAATAACCCGCGTCCGTGCGATACGCGAGTTTATTAAGGTTTATATTCTCTTTATCGCTCATTTTATTCATTTTGAAAATAGCGGAACGGTGAACGGTCGTTTTTATCCGCTCAGCGTACAGAACCCCAGCTCAAGCATATCTACGCCATTTACGTGCAACTTTATTTTAATAGAGCAGGGATTAGACCAGATTATGCAAACTATATCTTTGCTAAACACAAAACAGACAGCGCAATATCTTACTCGCACTATACGAGATTCTATGCACTTATAAGTCGAGTATGCACCCCTGCAAAAACAAGGGGCTTTTCATCCAGCATAAGGAATAAAGAAGGGCTCCGAAAAGGCGGCAACAGCCAAGTCCCCCATCCATCCCCAAAGTGGCGCGAGGTTTCGCGGCAAAACCACGAAACGGCGAAGGAGACGGAATACCCGACCAACCACATCCGTCATCCGCCCACACAATCCGAGGACGTAGCCGTAGCAGGATCTGAGGGCTAACCTTCGCGGACACTCCGCAGGACGAAAGAACCCCCGCCGCACGTAATGCGCAGCAGGGGTTCTTTCATGTCCGAGGACGTCCGCGAAGGTTAGCCCTCAGGTCCTGCGGTGGGAGACTTAGGCCTCGTTGTACACCGTCTTGAGCTTCAGCAGGTGCTGATAGCGGTCCATAGCGGCCTGCTCGTTCTCCTTGAAGAGCTCCTCGGCGCGCTCGGGGAAGGAACGCGTCAGCGAAGCGTAACGGGCCTCGTTCATCAGGAACTCCTGATAACCGCCCGCGGGCTCCTTGGAATCGAGCGAGAACTTCTTGCCGGCAGCAGCCTCGGGGTTGAAGCGGAAGAGGTTCCAGTAACCGCACTCGACAGCCTTCTTCATCTCGGCCTGGCAGTTCTGCATGCCACCCTTCTTGATGGAGTGCATCTCGCAGGGGCTGTAGCCGATGATGAGGGACGGACCGTCGTAGGCCTCGGCCTCGTGGATGGCCTTGAGGGTCTGAGCCGGGTTGGCGCCCATGGCGACCTGCGCCACGTAGACGTAGCCGTAGCTCATGGCGATCTCGGCCAGGGACTTCTTCTTGGTCACCTTACCGGCAGCGGCGAACTGAGCGACCTGGCCCAGGTTCGAGGCCTTGGAGGCCTGACCGCCGGTGTTGGAGTAGACCTCGGTGTCGAAGACGAAGACGTTGACGTTGTGGCCGGAAGCCAGGACGTGGTCCAGGCCACCGAAGCCGATGTCGTAGGCCCAGCCGTCGCCGCCAAAGATCCAGAAGGACTTCTTGGTGAGGTAAGCCTTGTCGGCGAGGATCGCCTTGGAAGCGTCGCAGCCGCACTTCTCGAGCTCGGCAACGTAGGCAGCAGCAGCGGTCTTGGAGGCCTCGGCGTCGTTGACGGAGTCGATCCAAGCCTGGCCGGCAGCCTTGAGCTCATCGGACGGACCATCGGCAGCGATGATGTCCTGGGTAGCGGCGATCAGCTTCTTCTGGACGGCCTCGTAACCGACGGCCATGCCCAGACCGTGCTCGGCATTGTCCTCGAACAGGGAGTTGTTCCACGCCGGGCCGTGACCGTCCTTGTCCTTGCAGTAAGGAGCGGTGGCAGCGGGGTTGCCCCAAATGGAGGAGCAGCCGGTGGCGTTGGAGATGAACATGCGGTCGCCGGCGACCTGGGTCACCAGACGTGCATAGGCGGTCTCGGCGCAGCCGGCGCAGGAGCCGGAGAACTCCAGGTAGGGCTGCTTAAACTGGCTGCCCTTGACGTTGGCCGCGATGAGCTCCTTCTTCTCGGAGACGTTCTCGACCATGTAGTCCCAAACGGGCTGCTGGTCCATCTCCTGCTCGGTGGGAACCATCTCGAGGGCGCCCTTGGGGCAGACCTTGACGCAGTTGGTGCAACCCATGCAGTCGAGCGGGGACACAGCCATGGTGAACTTCATGCCCTTGGCCTTGGGGCCCATGGCGTCGAGCGTGCGGGTAGCCTCGGGCGCGGCAGCAGCCTCGTCCTCGGTCATCGCGAACGGACGGATGGTGGCATGCGGGCACACATAGGCGCACTGGTTGCACTGGATGCACTTGGTCTCGTCCCAGTGGGGAACGACCACGGCGACGCCGCGCTTCTCGTATGCGGAGGCGCCCAGCTCAAACTGGCCGTCAGCGCAATCGACGAAGGCGGAAACAGGCAGGCTGTCGCCGTCCATGCGATCGATGGGCTCGAGCAGGTTCTTGACCTGCTGGGCGATAGCGGACTTGGTCTCCTCGGAGAGCTCGACGGGAGCGGCATCCTCGGCGGTAGCCCAGTCGGCCGGAACCTCGAACTTACGGAAGGCGGTAGCGCCAGCATCGATGGCCTTGTGGTTGGCGTCGACGATGGCCTGGCCCTTCTTCATGTAGGACTTGGTAGCCGCGTCCTTCATGTACTGCAGGGCGTCCTCGGCGGGCAGGACCTTGGCCAGCGCGAAGAAGGCGGACTGGAGCACCGTGTTGGTGCGCTTGCCCATGCCGACCTTGGCAGCTAGGTCGATAGCGTCGATCAGGTAGACGTTGACGTTGTTGTTCGCGATGTAGCGCTTGGCCACGGCGGGCATGTGCTCGGCGAACTCCTCGTCGCTCCACTGGCAGTTGACCAGGAAGGTGCCGCCCGGCTTGACGTCGCGGACCATCTTGAAGCCCTTAACGATGTAGCTGGGGTTATGGCAGGCGACAAAGTCGGCCTTGGTCACGTAGTACGGCGAGCGGATCGGGGAATCACCAAAGCGCAGGTGCGAGACGGTGACGCCACCAGTCTTCTTGGAGTCGTACTGGAAGTAGGCCTGGACGTACTTGTCAGTGTGGTCGCCGATGATCTTGATCGAGTTCTTGTTGGCGCCGACGGTACCGTCGCCACCCAGACCCCAGAACTTGCACTCGATGGTGCCGGGGGCTGCGGTGTTGGGCGCATCCTCGGCCTCGGGCAGGCTCAGGTTGGTCACGTCATCGACAATGCCGATGGTGAACTCGCGCTTGGGCTCGTCCTTCTTAAGCTCCTCGAAGACAGCGAACGCGGACGCGGGAGGCGTGTCCTTGCTGCCCAGGCCGTAACGGCCGCCGACGACCTTGATGCCCGTCTTGCCGGCCTCGTAGAGAGCGGAGACGACGTCCTGGTAGAGCGGCTCGCCGATGGAACCCGGCTCCTTGGTACGGTCCATGACGGCGATCTTCTGGACGGTCTCGGGGAGAACGTCGACAAAGTGCTTGATGGAGAACGGACGGAACAGGCGAACCTTGACCAGGCCGACCTTCTCGCCGTGAGCGTTGAGGTAGTCGATGACTTCCTCGAGCACGTCGCAGAAGGAGCCCATGCACACGACGACGCGATCGGCATCGGGGGCGCCGTAGTAGTTGAACAGGCCGTAATCGGTGCCGAGCTTCTCGTTGATCTTCTTCATGTAGCCCTCGACGACGGCGGGAAGCTCGTCGTAGACCTTGTTGCAGGCCTCACGGTTCTGGAAGAAGATGTCGCCGTTCTCGTGGCTGCCGCGGGTGTGCGGGTGCTCAGGGTTGAGCGCGTGATCGCGGAAAGCCTGGACGGCGTCCATGTCGCACATCTCGGCCAGATCCTTGTAGTCCCACATGGCGACCTTCTGGATCTCGTGGCTGGTGCGGAAGCCGTCGAAGAAGTTAAGGAACGGGGTCTTACCCTCGATGGCGGCAAGGTGAGCCACCGGCGAGAGGTCCATGACCTCCTGGACGTTGCCCTCGGCGAGCATGGCGAAGCCGGTCTGACGACAGGCCATGACGTCAGAGTGATCGCCAAAAATGTTCAGGGCATGGGAAGCGACGCAACGCGCGGAGACGTGGAAGACGCCCGGGAGCTGCTCGCCCGCGATCTTGTACATGTTCGGGATCATCAGGAGCAGACCCTGAGAAGCCGTGTAGGTGGTGGTCAGAGCACCGGCGCCCAGCGAACCGTGAACGGTACCGGCTGCACCTGCCTCGGACTCCATCTCGACGACCTTGACCGGGGTGCCGAAGATGTTCTTGCGACCCTGGGCCGCCCACTGGTCGACATGGTCGGCCATCGGGCTGGACGGCGTAATGGGATAGATTCCCGCTACCTCGGTGTACGCATACGAAACATATGCGGCTGCCTCGTTGCCGTCCATAGACTTAAACTTACGCGCCATATACCCCTCTCCTCTCATATAGGTATACAGGCCCCGGCGATCGCCGGGATGTTGGCGTGATGGGATTTACGCTGTTGCTTCCAATCATCTGGCAGGCAGGCTCAGCAGCAGGTACGTGGCGTGGAGAGAAGACATGCCGAGGCGAGGGGCAGCTGATGCGCCCCACAGACCCGACCGCCCGTCTTGCACATGACCGAGCGCCGCAAAGGCCGCATGCCGGATGCTCCCGGGCACGCCCCGGCGATGGGAAGCGCCCGCAACGGAAATCCGCATGCGGGTTTATTGTACCCCGCCGTCAAGTGTAATTTCGGCAAATATAGGCGGGCGGTAAAGGTTTACCTCGGGTGACTGCCGGGAGCAAAATGATCCCTTGGGGACGGAGGGACCATTTGGCAGGACTGGCTAAAGGGCACCGAAGAGGATGGCGTAGGTAGTGGATTCGCCGAGCTTGAGCTCGTCGCCGGGATTGAGTTGGGCGGAACGGCCGGGCTCGACCTGAATGCAGACGCGCGTGGCCCCGTTTACCACCACGGTTCCGTTGGTGGACGACAAGTCCTCGACGTGCCAGATATTTTGAGCATCGCACCAGATATGGGCATGGCGGGCCGAGACATCGTCGCCGACGTCGGTAATATCGCCCTCACCAGTGGCCAGCGCGCCAATCTCAACACCCTGCTCACTCGGCTGAATCCAGCGCGGAGCGCTCACGACAAAACTGTTTTGCACGCGCAGCAAGCCCAAGGGGTGCGCCGGGGCGGGTTCGCGCTCGCCTGCGGTCATCGACATGCCAAGCGAACGCGGCGTGGAGGTGCCTCCGCCACAGGTCGCGTGCGCGTAGTCGATGGCATAGTTCACCGAGGTCCGCACATCCGCCGAACAACCGACGGCGACAAACAGCACCAGCACGGCCTCGGCGCGCTCGGCGGGCATGAGTTCCGCCGCCTGGGACAGGCGATCGAGCGCGTTGCGATAGAGATTCGTGTCCTGGTGGCACTCTTCGAGCGCGCGCACCATCGGTTCACCTGCAGGACCGCACACCATATTGATTACAGCCGTGGAGTCCATGGGATTGCGCTGGCGCAGGGCCAGTTGCGACATAATACGCGCAGCCGAGGTACCGTATTCGGCAAAGTAGCGCTGCTGAAGCGTGCCGACCGGCGCGCGAACGATAAAGCGGGAAACCCAAGAGCGATCGGCGGCCCGGCTCTGCGGGCTGCGGCCGTCGGCGAGCGGACGGGACGAAAGCACCAAGCCGCACAGCTCGATATGGCTCAGATGCGCCGCGCGCTTAAAGATGTCAAACATGGCCCCGCATGGGGTGAGCTCAACTTGAGATGCCATGACCTAGGCCTCCTTGGTCGTAGAAATAGAATCGGACGATACTTCGACAGGTCCGCCAAAAGTACGGGCAGCTGCGGCTCCACCGGCAAGCGGAGTCGCCATCTGGGCTTTTGTGCGTCGCGGTGCCGAAACGGGAAGTTCAAAGGCAAAGCCCATCGCAAGCAAAAACCACGTAAGCGTATAGGTTGCAATCAGAGCGGCAACAAGGCCGCCCATCACGGCGCGTTGAGAGAATACGCTACATGCAGTCACAACCAGTACCGGAACCTCGCAGGCAGAAAGCGCAAGCACACCCTGCAGGAACCCCGAGCGCCGATCGCGCGCAAGTGCCCCCGCGGCAACGCCGGCCATGCCTGGCAGCGCCAGCGCCAGTGCGGCAATAACACCCGGTAGCGACCCAGACCACACGAGCGATCCCAAAGTCGCCGTCACGCGAGCGCCCGACGCCAGCAGCGCGGCCGAAACCACGACCGCAGCCCAAACCACGCCGCAGACGACCGCCGCGCCGACCATCAGCGCGCGACGAACCGCGCGGCCGGACGCATCCATGGGGCACGGCGTGAGCGGCTCGCCGCGGAGCGAACGACCGACATTTTGCGCATAGTGGTCACAAAACGCCGAGAGTGCCGCCTCGACCGCCGCCGGCTCGGGACGATCTTTTTGATGGCTGGACAGACAGGCCATCACCACGTCGAACAGCTGGGCATCGACAAACGCCAGCGCATCGCGTAGTTCCTCGGAATCCGGCTCAAGCCCCAGCTGCTGGGCCTGCTCGGCCGCGGCGAGCGCCACATCGGGCTCACGACGAAGCAGCTGAGTCAAATCGCAACCGGGCGCATGGGCACCAATGGGATAGTCGGGCAGCGTGTCCATCTTGAGACGGTAGGGGCTGGCGATGTCGCGCGTCTTTTTGCGCGAACCCGAGGTGCCCGAAGTGCTCGGCGCGGCTTCGTATGGCGCGACGCCGGCAATGAGCTCGTAAACCGTGCTTGCCGCGGCATAGACGTCGATCGCCGGCGACATACGCAAAGCGCGCAGGTCGGGAATATCGTCGGTGAGCATCTCGGGCGGAGCGTAGGCAACCGTCGCGCGACGCAGCGTGGCATAGCGTTCGGTAAAGGATGCCTTGCCGCCGGTACCGGCCACGGCCGACGCAGGCCAAGCGCCAGCGACGAGCCAAAGTCGATCAGGCACAGGTCAAAGGTGCCCTCGGCAAGCTGCCGGTCAAGCGGTAGACGCGCCGTACGCACCATAATATTAGCGGGCGAGATATCGCGATGGACAAAGCCCTCCCCCACCAGGCTCATGCGGCAGAGCAGGTCGAACAGGTCGCGCCCCAAGCGCGCCGCCACAAGCGGCGACAGGCGGCCGGCATCGTCCACGGCAAAGCGCGAGCGCAAGCGGGCGAGCGTCTCGCCCTCGACCCATTCCATGACAATTGCAGGCACACCGTCAACCTCGCCCCAGCCATAGAGGCGGGGAAAGCCCTTAAGGCCCGAAAGGGCGCGATGGCATTCGTATTCCTCGCGAAACGCCGCCTTGAACTTGGCGACCAGCGCCTCATGGGCGGCATCGTCGTCAAACCCATCGCGCGTCGGCAAGATGAGCTGTTTGAGTGCTACGGCCTCGCCTTGGGCGTTGACGGCACGCGTCACGCGGCCGATACCGCCACGGCGCATGGTGGCATCGTCGGCAAACAGCATCGTAAAACGACGCAGATAGGCAGGCAGTTCGACCTGACCGAGCGCAATGGCCGGCTCAAACCCGTCGACACGCGCCAGGCGCAGGCCGACCATGGGATCGCGACCGAGCGATTGCGGTGTGGTGGATGCAAGATCGGTCATCATAGGGCAAGCGCCGCCACGTTATTGTTGAAGTTACCGAGCGCGACGTCATCATCGCCGTAATGGCCGACCCATTGACATAGGTTGGTGTAGCAGCCCCACAGATTGGCATACTGCTGATACCACTTTGACCGGGGCGAGAATGTCTGACGACCGAACTCGGCTCGAATGACAAACATCTCCCCGACCAGGCTGTCGCACGGCCTGGGATCTCCCGTAGAGTTATAGGTCGAGACCACGTCATTGGTACGAGAAACATAGCCGCCGAGCATGTTGTACTTGGTCACAAGCCAACTGTGAATGCTCTCTTCCTCAGCAGCGGAAAGGCCACCGGAGTTTGCATCGTTGTCAGCGTTGCCGACCGTCGAGCCGCCGTTTCCAGACCCTCCGGCAGAGGAACCCGACCCAGAGCCGCCGCCCGAACTCGACGAATCCGAGCCGGAGCCAGAAGTATCCGAGCTACCGGGCTTTCCGGACTGCTGGGCGTCCTGCTCCTTCTGCCGCTCGACCTTATTCACCGTTGCCGCCACGCTATTGTTGGACAACCGATCGACAATCTTGGTGTTGGTGAGCACGATGGTTTTGCCATTGGCAAGCGTGACTTCGTTGTCCGGGGCCTCGGCGCCGTCCGCGTCGTCGGCGCCAAACACAATATGCGCGACCACACTTGCCCAAGCATATCCAGTCGTGGTGCCCAGATCACTTTTGACCTCATGCCCCACGCGCGGTTCGCGTGCGGCATGTGCCTGCATCATGGACGGCACGGTCATGCCATAGGCAGAAACGCCAGCTATGACCAGCACCAGCGAGCAAGACAGCAGTGCGTACGCCCGAGGCGCCAAGCCCAGTCGGCGTCGCATGCGCAACGCGGCGCCGCGCTTTGTCTGAGTGCCACCGGGCCGCATGCGTTCTCCTCCAACAAAAACACGCCGCTCGGGAGCGGCGCATTCATTCGAATCCATATTTGAGTGTATCAGCGAACCCAAAAGGTTGCGCAACGAATGGGCAAATTAAGGATGCGAGTGGAAGCATCCATGCGATAAGCGGATACAAAGCATCTTTGTTGCACAACAAACTTACAGTCGCACGGGGAATTATGACTACCCCGTGCGTCGCGATGAAGACATACGGCAGGAACAGGCTCGCCACCTAAATCGTGCGACGGGCCTCGATGGCGCGCCCAAGCGTAAGCTCGTCGGCATACTCTAGGTCGCCGCCCACGGGCAGGCCGCTCGCCAGACGCGATACCTCAACGCCCAGTGGCTTGATGGTGCGGGCCAGGTAGCTCGCCGTGGTCTCGCCCTCGATATTGGGGTTGGTGGCGATGATGACCTCGTGGATGTCCTCGTGCCCCAGGCGCGCCAGCAGCTCACGAATGTGCAGCTGCTCGGGGCCGATCTTGTCCATGGGACTGATCACGCCGCCCAATACGTGGTAGAGACCATGGTAACTGCCCGTGCGCTCGATCGCCTGGACATCGCGCGGCTCGCCCACCACGCAAATGCGGGTCGTGTCACGCATCGAATCCTGGCAGATGGAGCACTCGTCGGCCGTGGCGTAGTTAAAGCAACGGCTGCAAAAGTGGACCTCCTGCTTGACCTCCAGGATGGCCTCGGCCAGGCGGCGCGCCTCCTCGGCGTCGGCCTCGAGCAGGTAGTAGGCGATGCGCTGGGCCGACTTGGGACCAATGCCCGGCAGGCGGCCCAGCTCATCGAGCAGTTTTTGCAGACTATGGTTGGCACTCATATATATGCGCGTCTTAGAACGGCATGCCCGGGATGTTGAGGCCGCCGGTGATGGCGCCCATCTGCTTGTTGGCGAGCTCGTTGACACCGCGGACGGCCTCGTTGACGGCAGCCATGATCATGTCCTGCAGCATATCGACGTCCTCGGGATCGAGCGCATCGGGATCGATGGTGAGGTTGACGAGCTCCATCTCGCCGTTAACGGTCACCTTGACCATGCCGCCGCCGGCAGAGGCGTCGACGGTCTGGGACTTAAGATTCTCCTGTGCGGCGGCAAGCTGCTCCTGCATCTTGCGGGCCTGCTTCATCATCTGCTGCATGTTCATACCGGCCATGATGGCTCCTTTACGTGCGGCCGCACGCCGAGCTGCAAGGGCAGCCGGAGCGCGGCGGGACTTTCAAACTCAAAAATCGTACCACGGCGCGCGGCGAGAGAGCGGGGCAGACGTGTTACCTCAGTCGATATACATGTCCTCCAGCGCAGGCCGCGCCTAAAGATTATGCAAGGTCAAATAATTCGCATCTGCATAATATTGAAAGCTAAATCTTGTAGAGCCGGAATCCGACATTTAATGCGTACCACTAAATGGCTAAATGCCGAGCCACTACTCGAGGCGGCGCTCGTGACGGCGGGGTATAATTTGATTGCCATAGATAGCAATTTGGAGGTGCCCCATGAATGCCCCCGACGTGCTCCAAAACATCCGCTCAAAACACCCCGTTGCATATTTGGTTCTCTATCTCTTTGTCGGCTGGACATTGCTGGTTGTCATCACCCATGTCATAACCTTTGGAGCAGAACTGCTAATAGCCAGCTCGGGCCAGCCCGTCGTCAAATGGGAGACGACCGATGAGTGCACCGATGGAACCCGAACTGTTTACTACAACAGCCCGTCCCTCTACCAAGAGTTCAAGGTCAAGATAAAGGACTTCAAGATTGTCGATGCCGAACCGGGCTCTTTATTGACAATCGGAGCAACCGTCAACGCCGAGCAAGTCGAGCACACGGACAGCCACGCGACGTATCGTATCGACCTCAGCACCCTAGGCCGACCGTCACGCACCTGTCTACTCGAATGCGATATACGCGGCACCACACTACACATGTCCGAAATACAGATGCGCCCGGACAAAGAGACCTCTTCGTGAGCAGTATATCCGCCTGCGCAGTTACTCCACCGGCTTGAAGATGGTGGCCTGGCCGAAGACGCTGCGGATGAGGGCTTTGGCCTCGTCCTCGGTCTGCGGGATGCTCGGGGCTGCGCCCTGGTGGCCGAAGGGGCTGCCGGCACCGGGGTTGGACTCCCAGGGGGCAGCGGGGGCGTCCTCCTCTTTGGGGGCAGTTGCAGCGGGCTTGGGCGCGGACGCCGCACCCGGCACGTCGAACGGGGGCAGATCGTCCCCGCCAGCATCGGCAGCAAAACCGCCGACCATGGCGTCGTCGTAGGGCACCTGCTCGGATTCCCACGGCGCAGACGACGCGGCAGGCTGAGCCATGGGAGCGGACGCGCGCTCGGGCGCACGGGGTGCGGGCTCGGTCGGGAGCTTACCCGTGGCGGGAGCGCCGGCAGAGTTGTCGGAGCGCAGCCAGGGGGCCTTAGCCAGGTCGGATGACTTGGGCGCGGGTGCAGCGGCGGGCTTGGGCGCGGGCGCCGGAGCAGCCGGTTTGGGCGCCGCGGGCTCAGGCGCCGACGGGGTCGGTACCGCCGCTGGCGCTGTTATTGGCCGCGGCGCGCTGGCGTTCGAGGATACAGGGGCCGCCGAGGACACGGGTTGCGGGTCCGCAGATACCGCAGCCCGTGCAGATGGAGAATGCTCCTCATGTTGAGGAGCCGGCGTGCCACCTCCATCCAGGACGTAGTCGACGGTGCGACGACCGAAGACCGCGCAGACCGTCGGCAGGACTACCGACTGCGTGTCGGCGCGGCCGAGCATCTTGATGGCAAAGGTCGAGCCCGCAGGGAACGAGACCGTGAGCTTGGAGCCGTCGTCGGCCGTGGCGCGGGCGTTGAGCAAAAGGCCTGCATAGGAAGCCTGACGAGCCTTGACGCGCTCGACGACCTCGGCCCATTTGCGCTGGAGCTCGCCGGCGTCCTCGACCGCGGGGGTCTCGGCAGCACCGGCGGCGGCAACCTGGGCGGCGTTGTTGGGCTTGGACACCGGCGCGGTCGATGCAGCAGGCGCGGGAGCCGGAGCCGCAATGGGTTGAGGTGCAGGCGTTACAGGTTTGGGCGCGGGAGCCGGAGCCGCGGACTTGGGCGTAGGCTGGGCAGCCGGAACAGCAGCACCGCGGTCCCAAGGCATGCCGCCCTGATGCGCGGGCGTAGCAGCGGGGGCGGCAGCCGCCGCAGGAGTAGCAGCTCGGGCACCCGAAATCAGCGTCGGCTGCTGGACAGCGGGTGCGGATGCAGCAGGCGCACTCGCTTGAGCAGCAGCCACGCTCGCCGGAACGGCGGCGTTGGCAACCATGGCCTCCAAGCGAGCCACGCGCTCGGCCAAAGCCTCAATCGTTAAATCGGCCTCGGGACGCGTCAGGCGGGTGCAGGCGATCTCGAGTACCAGGCGCACGTCGCTCGCACCCCTCATCTCCAAGGCGGCATCGTCGAGCACCGTCAGCACGCGAGCCAAACGATCGGCAGGATGCTCGCCAAAGGCAGCGGCCTCGGCTGCAAGCGCCTCGGCCTGCTCGGCACCGCCCTCAAACAACTCGGCACGGGCACCGGCAACGCAAGCAACATACACGTCGCGTACGTGCGCCACCAGGTCGCGCGTCAGTTCCAGCAGATCGTTACCTTCCTCGACCTGCGCGCGAATAAGCCCATAGAGCTCGGCGACATCACGATCGGCAATGGCGCGCGCAAACTCGCCCAGAATCTGGTCCGAAACTTCGCCCAAAAGTGAGCGGGCATCGTCCGCATGCACGGTGCCGTTGCCGAAGACGCTCAGCTGCTCCAGCGTGGAGAGCGCATCGCGCATGCCGCCCTTGGCATGGCGCGCCACGATGGCAAGCGCCTCGTCGTCGTAGTCGAAGCCCTCCTGCTCGCACACGTATGCCAGGCGGCGCTCGATATCCTCGTTACCGATGCGGTGGAAATCGAAGCGCTGGCAGCGCGAGAGGATGGTCTCCAGAATCTTTTGCGGGTCGGTGGTGCACAGCACAAAGATCACGTGCGCCGGCGGCTCCTCGAGCGTCTTGAGCAGCGCGTTAAACGCCGCCGTCGTGAGCATGTGAACCTCGTCGATGATATAGATCTTGTACTTGCCGCGCACCGGGGCAAAGTTGACGGAGTTGATGATCTCCTCGCGCACGTTGTCCACGCCGGTACGGCTTGCAGCATCGAGCTCGTAGACATCGGGGTGGTTGCCCTCGGCGATGAGCTCGCACTCCTCGCAAGTACCGTCGGGCATGCAGCCGCTTGCACCCTCGGCGCGCGCCGCCTCGGCATTGCGGCACAGCAGCGCCTTGGCCAGAATGCGCGCCATGGTGGTCTTGCCCGTGCCGCGCGGTCCGCAGAACAGATAGGCGTGGGACAGGCGCCCCTCGGTGATGGCGTGCTCGAGCGTCGAGACGATATGCTGCTGGCCCACCACGGAGTCAAAGGTGAGCGGGCGATACTTTCGGTACAACGATTCCATGGGTGCTCCCCCGGGTATACTGAGTCTTGTTGCCGCGGCGGCCATGCGGTCGCACGGCATACTGCATTCCATAATAACCCGTACGGCGAGCCCGCCGCGATAGGAGTCCAAAGAGCATGGCAGACGCAGAGAGCAACCTCGTTCCCTCCGAAGCAGCCGACCAGGTCGAGGTCGCGCTCGAGGAGCAGGCCGCAGCCGACGACGACATCCTGTACCTCAACGAGTACCAGTACGAAAACGACCTGGTCACCGACTTCGCCCGCCTGGTCGCCTCGCCCAGGCGTCGCGGCTCGCTGTATGTCGCCGCGGCAATTGCCGCGCTCATCGGCATCGGCATGTTGGTGGCCGGCGGCAACTGGATCAAGTTTGGCGTCGTCCTGATCGTATTCGGCGCTTTTTTGGCCTGGTGGAGCAAAAACCTGCACCACACCCTCGCCCGCGACTTTATCGACGCCGTCGAGGCCGACGAGTCCATGGGTGGCCGCTATCGCCGCGTCGCCGCCAACGAGGACGGCCTGATGGTTTGGGGCAAGAGCGGTAAGTCACAGTTCTTCCCGTTTGACAAGCTCGACCACGTACTCGACGGCGAGCGCATCTTTGTGGCCATGTTCGCCGACCAGGGCGTGACGATCCCCAAGGACACCTTCGTCCGTGGCGATGCCGAGCAGTTCGGCCCCTTCCTCAAGGCCCGCATCAACAAAAAACTCCGCATCGAGACCAAGCGCAAGAAGATGAAGGCCGAGAAGGCCGCCGCCGAGGCCAAGCAGGACGACAAGCCCCAGGAGACCAAAGGCAAGCAGCGCAAGCAGAAGAAGAACAAGAAGAAGCGCTAAGACCAAACCAGACAGACAGCCTCGCATCCCGCTATCCTCCCCATGCACCCGAGCGTGCTACACTAGCAGCATCTATGCCACCGCGAATGGCTCGGCCCCACGCCCGCCGCTCGCAAACGAACTTTAAACGCACGAGGGTTGGCCATGCCGCTTTTCTCGCAACATACCGCCCGGTTCTCGCCGGACGTTCCTTTGGAGGGCACCAGCTCTCGCGAGCTGCTCAAGCGGTACCAGCCGCTCGAGACACTTGCGACCGGCGGTTTTGGCTCCATCGAGATTTGCCGCGACACGCACCTGCGCCGCCGCGTCGCCATTAAGCGCATCCCCCTTATCAACGGCGCCGGCATGCCCGCCAGCGACATCATGGATGTCCTGCGCGAGGCGCACACTGCCGCCATGCTTCAACATCCCAACATCGTGCAGGTCATCGACTTTACGCATGACACCGCCTATGCCTACCTGGTCATGGAGTATGTCGACGGTATGTCGCTGGCCGAGTTTTTGCATCGCGTGGACGGCCACTCGCTCACCTTTGACGAGGCCGCGGCCATTGCCGATGCCCTGGGCCAGGCGCTCACCTTCGCCCATAGCAATGGCGTACTCCACCTGGACATTAAGCCCGCCAACGTGCTCATCGACCACTCGGGCAATGTAAAGCTCACCGACTTTGGCATGGCGCGGCTGTCGTCCGCCGGTGGCTTTGGCGGCTCGCGCGGCGGCACCATCGGCTACATGCCGCCCGAGCAGCTCGATATCGAGACCGGCACGGTCGACAAGCGCGCCGATGTCTTTGCCCTCGCCTGTGTGATCTACGAGGGCCTGTGCGGCAGCGCTCCCTTTATGGCGGCCACGCCCGCCGACTCGCTCGGCCGCATCATCGGCGGCGCCACCTATCCCAGCGAGCTGATACCACACTTTCCCCCGGGAGCCGAGGCCGCGCTCATGAGCGCGCTCTCCCCCATGCCGCAGGACCGCCCCAACAGCATCGAGGCATTTTGCGACCAGCTCCTTGCCGGTCTGGGCAGCGTGCGCGAAGGCCGTCGCAGCCTGGAGCAAATGGTTGGCGAACTTTCGGATGACGAGCAGGAGCTCGACGATATCGAGCCGTCGCACTACGAGGACGACGCCATCGAGGTCGACCCCGCACTCGGCTGGGCGGGCACGCGCTGGAGCCATGCGCGCGACTACACCATGCGCACTATCTCGGCGCTAACGTGCGGCACCTTTAGCTTTTTGCTGATGCAAACGGCCGGGGTCGCGGCGCTTCCCGGCCTGGTCATTGCGGCCATCGCGATCGGAGCGGCGGCTGGCCTGGCCCCCCAGATTGGCTCGGCCATCTCGGCTGTGGGCTTTTTGGTGCTCATGGCCAACGCCACCATGCAGGCGCAGGGCATCCTGTCGATGCTGCCCGTCGCGGTGATCTTTGCCGCCGCCATGTCCGGTTGGTGGATCGCCTGGGGTCGCACCGAGGCTGCCGCGAGCGCCGCGCTCACCTGTGCACTCGCGCTTGGCTGTCTGACCGGCAATACCTTCCTGGCAGCTGGGGTCACCGCCGGCGTCGCGTCATTTTGGCTCGGCCCGGCAAGCGCCGCCGCGGCAACGGGCATGGGCGCGCTTTTTGCCCGTCTGGCCACGGTCGCGCTTTCAGCCGGAGGCGTGCTGGGGCTCGGTAACGTTGCCGCAGCGCTGGGAGACCCGCTCCTTTGGGTCGCCTTTGTGCTGGTCGCGGCAACTGCCGCAGCGTCATCCGCGCTGCTCAATGTCCATGCCAAGCGTGCCGGCCAGAGCTCAAACCTTGCCGCAATCGCCGCCATCGCTGTCACCGGCATCGGCTGTGCAGCGGTGTCCTGTCTTGCACACCATATGGAAATTGCCAGCCTTGCAGCCGCGGTCGTCGCCAAGGCGGCGGTTGCGGGAACCCTATCCTCTATAATCGTTGGGATATGCCTATATTTGCTCGGATACCAAAGAACCTATACGGAGAGTGATCTTTCGTGAACTTCCTGAACATCTTCGAGGACCACGTGGCCGGCATCTTCGGTGCCACCCGTGCCCCGTTCTCCTTTAAGAAGCTTGCCAAGCAGGCCGCTCGCGACATGGAGGATCAGACTCTGGTGATCAACGGCGTCAACACGGCGCCGGCACTCTATACCATCCTGATCGCCGCCGACGACGATCCCATGCTCGCCCCGTTCTACCCCGAGCTTTCGCGCGAGGTCCGCGAGTTTGTGAAGGCGCAGGCCGAAAAGCGCCGCTATGTCTTTGTCGGCGAGCCCCTCGTGCGCTTTATGATCGATCCGCAGCTGCGCGCCGGCAAGTTCTCGGTCTTTGCCGAGAACGTCGATGCCCCCACGCTCGGCCGCCTGTACGAAGAAGAGCGCGCCTATCAAAACGGCCTGGGCCAGAACAACTCCGCGGCAAGCCGTGCCGCCAGCGCCCCGCGCGCCGGCCAGCAGCAGTTTGCTGCCCCGCAGCAGCAGCGCCCCGCCGCCATGCCCCAGCAGCAGCCGACGCCTCGCGCCGCCGCTCCCGACCCGCTTGCCGTGGCAGACCCCTTCGCGCCTAGCGTCCCCGACCCCGCCGCCGCACCCATCCCGGTGCCTCAGACCGTCTCGCGCGACGCGCTTGCCGGCATGGGCGGAGCCGCCGCGACCGGTGCCGCCGTGGGCCTAGGCGCCGCAGCCGGCATCGCCTCCAACATGGCGAGCACTCGCGCCCCGCAGCGCCCGCTCGCCCAGCTCGTCGACGTCGTGAGCGGCGAGAGCCATAGCATCACCTCCGCACAGGTGACCATCGGTCGCGAGCGCTCAGTTTCCGACATTGCCCTGCGCGACCCCAACGTGTCGCGCCGCCACGCCCAGCTCACCTTTACGGGCTCGGATTGGTCGATCGAGGATCTCAATTCCACCAACGGCACGCTCGTCAACAACCGCCGCATTACGCGCTGCCCGCTGCGCAACGGCGATCTGCTGACGTTTGGCCTGAGTACCTTTGAATTTAGGGGATAGTCGCTTATGAACATCGATATCGTCCTTTTTGCAGGCCGCATCGTCCTGGTCGCCCTGCTCTATATCTTTCTGTTCGCCGTCATGAAGACCGGCGTGGGACTTGTGCGTGGACAGCGCCGCGACTCGGCTATCTGGACGATCGATGTGGACAAGGGTCCGCGCGGTATCCGCGGCATCCACGTAGACATGCTCGGCCCCGTCATCGTCGGTCGCTCGCCATCTTCGGACATCTGCATCAACGAACCGTTCGTTTCAGCCTCGCACGCGCGCTTTTCGCTGCAGGGCCCGGCGCTCATCATCGAGGACCTCAACTCACTTAACGGCACGCTCGTCAACGGCCGCCAACTCGTGGAGCCCGCGACGCTGCGTGAGGGCGACGAAGTCCAGATTGGCGACGTGGTCATGAAGGTGAACCGTCGATGATCGACGAGGAGAACAAGTCCGCAACTATGACCGAGGCACCGGCCGCCGCCACAGCTGCGCCGGCCCACGCCGCTCCGGCGGGCTCCGCACCCGTGGAGCCCGAGGACACCGTGTTCTCCCTGCCTCTTTCGCATGTAACGCATGATATTTCGGATCTCGCCGATAACGAGGACGAAGAGGATGCCGTAGCGGCGCCCATCGGCGCACATGCTGCGGAACAGCCCACAGCGCCCGAAGCAACCCCGGCGCCGGCTCACTTTGCAGAGCCCGTCGCCGCGGCAATCAACGAGAGCGCTGCGGTGTTTGCGGCACCCGAGCCCGCCGCGCCGGCGTTTCCCATGGCCCCGGCGTCCGAGGTTGCGCCCGCGTCTACGCCGGCGCCCGAGCCTATAGACGTCAGCCCGCAAGACGACGAGTCGACCGCCCGCGTTTCCGAGGAGCCCGACTCCCCGGACACCGGTGATTCCGAATCAAACGCCGAGACCGACACCGTCTCTCCCGGTGACACCGCCGAGATCGACGTTGCTGCCGTTGAGGCCAAGCTCAAAGACCCCGGATCGACCATGAGCTTTGAGCCCCTGACCGAGGAGCGCATCGAGACCGACTCGACCTATGATGCCGGTACCACCACGCAACTCATGTGGGGCGCCCGCTCCGACGTTGGCTGCGTGCGCCCGCACAATGAGGATTCCTACCTGGTGCAGTCGCCGCTCTTTTGCGTATGCGACGGCATGGGCGGTCACGCCGCCGGCGAGGTAGCCTCTTCCATCGCCGTCGAGACTATTGCCAAGACGGCCCCGCAGTCCGCCGACGCAGCGCGCCTGGCCGCAGCCGTCGAGGCAGCCAACGCCGCCGTAATCGAGGCGGCCCTGAACGGCCTGGGCAAGCCCGGCATGGGCTGCACAGCCACCTGCGCCTATATCGAAAACGACACGCTCGCCATCGCCCACGTGGGCGACTCTCGCGCCTACCTGCTCCACGAGGGCACGCTCATCCGCGTGACCCGCGACCACTCCTACGTGGAGGAGCTCGTGGACGCTGGCGAGATCACGGCAGACGAGGCTCGCGTCCACCCCAACCGTTCGGTCATCACCCGCGCACTGGGCTCGGACCCCGCCATGTATGCCGACCACTTCACTCTGCATATCGAGGAAGGCGACCGCCTGATCCTGTGCTCCGACGGCCTCTCGAGCATGATTCCCGATAGCGATATCGAGAACATCGCCACGCAGTCCTCAACCGCGCAAATCTGCGTCGACAACCTAGTGGACGCGGCGCTTG
Organism: uncultured Collinsella sp.; assembly: GCA_905210085.1. Lineage (GTDB taxonomy): Bacteria > Actinomycetota > Coriobacteriia > Coriobacteriales > Coriobacteriaceae > Collinsella. The sequence goes on from CAJLVJ010000001.1 coordinate 20,365, forward strand.
CCGCCGGCGGCCACGACAACGTGACCGTAGTAGTCGTTGACCTGGTTGACGATGGCGTCATGCGCGAGGCGCAACGCGTGCGTCGCCGCAACGTTACTATCGCCGCCATCCTGGCCCTCGTCTTTGTGCTGGCAGCTGGCATCTGGGCCTACACGGGTGTCACCGGCTCGTACTACCTGGGTACCTACCAGGGCAATGTCGCCGTCTGGCGCGGCCTGCCCGGCAAGCCACTCGGACTCAAGCTCCACTGGCTCGAAAGCGAAACCAGCATCAAGCTGTCCGACCTGCCCGAAGACACGCAAAACCGCCTCAAGGCGGGCATTCCGCAAACAAGTGTCGACGATGCGCAGGACACGATATCCAAGTACCGCCACCAGATCGACGAGGAGCAGACCCGCCAGGTGATCGACGCGCAAACGATTCGCGACAACACCAATCAGGGATCGGTCTCCGAATCAGATTCCGAGAAAACCGCCGAACAGTCCGCCGAGGCCGAAGCCTCCGATAAGAATTAGAAAGGGAGTGCCGCTTATGAGTCGCCGCAACACCGAGCTGCTCTTGCTCATCGCCTCGGCGTTCCCCGTAATCCTGCTGTATGCGATGTACGTCCTCACCGCGGGCGCTGCCATCTCCTTTGAGACGCTCGCCGTACCGATCGGCCTCTTTGCCGCCTTTGCCGCGGCCCACATTGCCGTGCGCATCTTGGCGCCCGGTGCCGACCCCGCCATCCTGCCCATCGTATTTATACTTTCGGGCATCGGCATCACGTTCGTGACGCGTCTCGCCCCCGCTCTCGCCATCTCACAGCTCATCATCCTGTTTGTCTCGGTGGCGCTCATGGTGGGAACGCTTGCACTAGTCAAAAACCTCGACGTGGTCATGCGCTACAAGTACACCTTTGGCATTATCGGCATCATCCTGCTGATGCTGCCCATCTTTATCGGCACCACGATCTCGGGCTCCAAGCTGTGGATTCGCATCGCGGGCTTTACCATCCAGCCTGGCGAGTTCGCCAAGGTCTTTATCGTCCTGTTCCTGGCCGGCTACCTAGCCGAGAACCGCGAGCTGCTCTCCATCTCCAACCGCAAGATCCTGGGCTTTAAGATCCCTCGTCTGCGACTGCTGCTGCCGCTGTTTGCCGTGTGGGGTGTGTGCCTGCTCGTCGTCGTCTTCGAACGCGACCTGGGTTCGGCCGTGCTGTTCTACACCATCTTCTTGCTGATGCTCTACGTTGCCACGGGGCGCTTTTCGTATGTCGTCATCGGCCTTGCGCTCTTAGCCGTTGGAGCCGTGGGCGCCTACAAGTTCCTGTCGCACGTTCAGGTGCGTTTCCAGGTTTGGGTCGATCCGTTTAAGGACGCCCAGGGCCAGGGCTACCAGATTGTCCAGTCGCTCTTCTCGCTTGCCGACGGCGGTCTGGTCGGCGTTGGCATCGGCAACGGGATGGCCAACAACATCCCCGTCGTCGAGTCCGACTTTATCTTCTCGGCCATCGGCGAGGAGATGGGTCTTTTGGGCGGCGGCGCCGTGCTCATCCTGTTTATGCTCTTTGCCGTGCGTGGCCTCACCACAGCTGCCCGCGCTAAATCCGACCTCGCCGCCTTTAGCGCCACCGGTCTTACGGCAGCCATCAGCTTCCAGGCCTTTTTGATCGTGGGCGGCGTCACCCGCCTGATCCCGCTGACCGGCGTCACTCTGCCCTTTATGAGCCAGGGCGGCTCCTCGCTGCTGGCGAGCTTTATCATCGTCGCGCTCCTGCTGCGCGCCGGTGTGACGGGTCTTTCGCTGCTGCTGATGCTCGTATTCGGCCTTCTCTCGGAGTACAACGCCATTCTGCCGTCGTTCATCCCCTACTACCTCCTGACGCAGCCGTATCTGATTCTGGAACTGATCTTCCTGATCATCGCCGGGGCCTTCTCCTGGCCCGTACTGTACAACGGCGTGCGCGGCCTGGTCCGCCTGCCCCAGCCATTCCGTCGGCTCGCGCATGCGACGTCGCCTGCTCGACACGCCTGAATCCGGTGTGCTCGGCCGCGTTGCGCTCGCCAACCGTCTAACCCGCGCGGTGCTCGCCTTTACGGCGCTGTTCGCCATCCTTATCGGCAACCTCACCTATGTCCAGGTCATTAAGGCCAAGGACTATCAGGACATGCCGACCAACAACCACACCATCGCCCGCTCCAAGTACATCCAGCGCGGCTCCATCATCACGTCCGACGGCGTGACGCTGGCCGAGTCGCTGCAGCAGGAGGACGGCACCTACGTACGCTCCTACCCCAACGGTAACCTGGCAGCGCACGTGGTTGGCTACGTGAGCCAGCAGTATGGCACCACCGCCATCGAGAGCGTCATGAACGACACGCTCACCGGTTCTAAGGACTACTCCAGCTGGAACAATGCCATCGCGTCGCTCGCGGGCCAGACCCAGCCGGGCAACACCGCCAAGCTCACCATCGACTCGCGTATCCAGACGGCGGCCGAGCAGGCACTCAAGGGCTTTAAGGGCGCTGTAGTGGTCATCGACCCGCGTACCGGCGCGGTGCTCGCATGTGCCAGCTCGCCCACCTACGACAACACCAACATCGATGCCCTGCTGCAGACGGGCGGCGGCGAGGACGGCTCCATGTACAATCGCGCCATGGACGCGCTGTACACGCCGGGTTCCACGTTTAAGGTCGTTACGCTTTCCGCGGCACTCGAGACCGGTACCGCCAGCCTGACCAGCACCTACCAGGCGCCCGGCTCCATGGATATCGGCAACGCACCGGTCACCAACTATGCCAACGAGAGCTACGGCACCATCAGCCTGCAGCAGGCCTTTGCCGTGTCCTCCAACGTCGTCTTTGGCCAGGTGGCAAACGAAGTTGGCGCAAACACGCTCGTACAGTTTGCCAACGCCTTTGGCTACGGCCAAAAGCTCGGCCAAGACCTGACCTCCGCGGCCTCCATCATGGCCGACCCGTCGCTCATGACCGAATGGGAGACCGCCTGGGCCGGCGCCGGCCAGCCTGTCGGCATGGACCATACGCCCGGCCCGCAGACCACCGTCATGCAAAACGCCGTGATTGCCGCCGCCATCGCTAACAGTGGCGTGGTCATGGACCCGTACTTTGTAGCCCAGGTACTCGCTCCGGACGGAACCGTGGTCAAGACCACGCAGTCCCGCTCGCTGGGGCAGGCCGTCAGCTCCGCCACGGCCGACCAGGTCAAGCAGGCTATGCTCGCGGTTGTCCAGTCCGGTACCGGTACCGATGCCCAGATTCCGGGCGTCAAGGTCGCCGGCAAAACCGGTTCGGCCGAGACCGGCGGCACCAACGTCAACTCGATGTTCGTTGGCTTTGCACCTTACGATTCACCCACGGTCGCTATCTCGGTGGCCTTGGAGGATTTCGACAAGCATGACGTCAAGGCCGCCAAGATCGCCGGTATCGTCCTGACCGCGGCGCTTGCCGCACAGGGAGCGTGATGCCCATGATCGAATCGGACACCCGAGGCGCGCCGCGGCCGAAGAGTTAGCGGCAACGCGCCAAACGGCCCCAGCGGCCACATCGTAGGTACTACACACATCGTTGAGCGAATAGTTATGTTAGGAGCAGGAATGGAACAGAGGGTCCTCGGGGGAAGATACCTCCTCAAGGATAAGGTGGGAACAGGCGGCATGGCGACCGTCTACCGTGCACAGGACCAGGTCCTCGACCGCACGGTAGCCGTCAAGATTATGCTGCCGCAGTATGCTGGCGACGCAACCTTCGCCGCACGCTTTAAGCAGGAGGCCCAGGCAGCAGCCGGTCTCTCCTCACCCTATATCGTGGGCGTCTACGATTGGGGCAAGGACGGCGACACCTATTACATCGTCATGGAGTACCTGCGCGGCACCGACCTTAAGAGCGGCATCAAGAGCCACGGCGCCCTCGACCCCAAGAAGGTCGCCCAGATCGGCTCGCAGATCAGCTCCGCGCTTTCGGTCGCCCACAAGCACGAGATCATCCACCGCGACATTAAGCCGCAGAACATCATGGTGCTGCCCGACGGCAACATCAAGGTGATGGACTTTGGCATCGCGCGCGCCAAGAACAGCCACCTCACGCAAGACAACAACGTGCTGGGAACCGCCCACTACGTCAGCCCCGAGCAGACCCGTGGTCAGGACCTCGGCCCCACCTCGGATATCTACTCGCTGGGCGTCGTGATGTACGAGTGCGCCACCGGCCGCGTCCCCTTTGACGGTGACGACGCTATCTCGGTCGCACTCAAGCAGGTCAACGAGCTGCCTATTCCGCCGAGCCAGATCAACTCCGGTGTCGACGCCGACCTTGAGCGCATCATCCTCAAGTGCATGGAGAAGGACCCGGCAAACCGCTTCCAGACCGCCGACGAGCTGCGTCAGGTGCTCAACAGCTACCTGTCGGGCCGTGCCGTCAACGTCTCGGAGCCCACGCGCATCATCGGTGCCCCCGGTGAGCTGGGCGCCACCAAGACTCGCGAGCTTTCCGATCAGACGCGCGCCATGGTGCGTCCCGTCTCGGGCGTGAGCGGCCAAAATACCGCCCGTAGCTCGGTTTCGGGCTCCACCGGCTCCTACGAGGTCGAAAAGCCCAAATCCAACAAGAACAAGATCATCGCCGCCGTGGTGGCAGCCGTTGCCGTCATCGGCATCGTGGTGGCCTTTGCCACAGGACTCTTTGGCGGCGAGCAGGTCACCGTGCCCGATGTGCTGGGCAAGGACCAGCAGACTGCCGTCGAGCTGATCAAGGAAGCCGGCCTCGAGGTCGGCACCATCGACCAAAGCTACAATGACGATGTCGACGAGGGCAAGGTCGCCGAGCAGACGCCCAACGGCAACACCAAGAAGGCCAAGGGCACCAAGGTGAACCTGGTAATCTCCAAGGGCCCCAAGCCCTCCGAGAAGGTTGAGGTTCCCCGGCTTGTCGGCCTGACCAAGGACCAGGCAGAAGCCGCGCTGGCAAGCGTTGGCCTGAAGGGCAACGCCTCCGAGGAGGCCAACGAGGCCGATGAGGGCCAGGTCTTTGAGCAGAGCACCGAAGCCGGTAAGGAAGTCGCGAAGGGCACGACCATCTCGTACAAGGTCTCGAGCGGCCCGGATACCACGTCCGTCCCCGATCTGACCGACATGACCGAGGCCCAGGCGCGCAACGCCCTCGATATGGCAGGCTTTGGCGTCGACGTTAGCTACCAGGAGAACGACTCGGTTACCGAGGGCACCGTGATCAGCTGGAACCCCAGCGGCAAGCAGAAGCCCGGCGCCACGATTACCGTCGTCATTGCCAAGAAGTCCGGCAAGGCCACCGTCCCGGGCAACCTGTACGGTAAGAGCATTTCCGCCGCTGTTACCGCGCTCAACAACGCCGGTTTCTATAACATTGGCTTCTGTGACCAGAACGGCAATCCCGTAAGCGGTAACGAGGATGCCACCGTTACGGGCGTCTCCCCCACCGGCAAGCAGTCCACCGACAGCACGATTACGCTGACGGTCGCACTTTCTGGCTCGGGTTCGGGCTCTGGCTCGGGCACGGGTGACGATTCCGGTACGACCAACTAGCCGCCACCCTACCGCTCATCACGGCTCTCGCCGCAAACATATTCGCTCACAGGCGCCCGCTTGCTTCCCCAGCAAGCGGGCGCTTTCTTTATCTGAAGCAGCGAATACTACGGCATGCCTTAAACCAAAAGAGCCCGGCACCGTAACGGTACCGGGCTCGATATTCCTCTGGTGCCCCCGGGCGGATTCGAAAACTCCCCCCGCGGGGAAATTGGTGACGCGGGTGTCGACGGCCCGAATCCGCCGACAGCTCCCACAAACCAGAAACGGCGCTGCTCTCGCGACGCCGTCATAATCTTCTGGTGCCCCCGGTGCGATTCGAACGCACGACACCCGCTTTAGGAGAGCGGTGCTCTATCCCCTGAGCTACGGAGGCATGTTGTACTAGTGTAGCAGATTTACTGCATCGCAATACGTCGCATGACTAGACTTCGAAGTTGCGGTGGAATAGTTCCTGTCTGAAGCATCTAAAGCCGTATTTAGGAACTATTTCACCGCAACTTATGAGGAGCTAGTTACCTTTGTGGAAGAGGTTTTTGATAACGGAGGGGATGCTCTTGGCGCCCTTGGCCGTCACATCGATAAAGTCGGGCGAACGCACGAGCTTATCCTCGTCGACGTACTTGCGGACAGCACGAAGCGTCTCTTTGTCGTCGCGCGTCGAAAACGTAAAGTGACCGTTGTCCTTGGTGAAGATGGCAAAACGCGTGATCTTCTTGGTGCCGCGTAAAACCTCGGCGGCAATATAGTCGACCTCATCCCACGGGATTTGAATATAATCCTCGGGATTGCGCTCGTTGTAATACTCGAACGCCTTATTGCCCACCATCACGTTGCCGTGGCTGGTAAGCCCCATCAGGCAGGTTGCCGGCGTTGCCAGATCGACCGTGCTGTTCTGAGATTGCGCCATGCGCGCCTCGCCCTCCAAATAAAACAATCGGACCGCATCCAGTGTACCCACCGGGTGCGGTCCGTTTCAATGGCTCAAAAGCCCTTGCCTAGCAATTCTCGGTCTTAAGCCGAAACGCGCTTACATGAAGCCGCAGACGCGACCGATGATGCCGATGGCGAAGAGAGCCAGGATGATGACGATCGGGCTGACCTTCTTCTTGAGGAGCTTGCAGACCAGCAGGGTCAGGCACACGGCGGCAAGGCCGGGGATGAGCTGATCGAGGTTGGCCTGAAGCGTGGTGACCTTCACCTGATCAAGGGCGTTAGCACCGATGGAGTTATACATCGTCAGCGCTTCCTTGATACCCTCGGAACCGGAGGGCAGGCTAGCCCAGTCGATAAAGGCGCCAGCAGACTGCGTGACCCTGGAGACGACCGGGGTGAAGGAGATGGACACCCAGCGCTCGACCAGGGCGCCGATGATGAACATACCCAGGATGGAAGCACCCTCGGTGACCTTGCCCATCAGACCGCCGGAGAGGTCCTTGGCGATGGAGGAGCCGACCTTGTAGCCAAACTCCTGCGTGTACCACAGGAAGGCGTAACGGATGATGTTCCACGCGAAGAAGAACAGCAGCGGACCGGCGATGCTGCCGGACAGGGCCAAGGAAGCGCCCAGAGCACCCAGAATCGGGCGAAGGGTGAACCAGAAGGCGGGGTCGCCGACACCGGCGAGCGGGCCCATCATACCGACCTTGACGCCCTGGATGGCGACGTCGTCAATCGGGGCACCGTTGGCGCGCTCCTCCTCGAGAGCGAGGGTAACGCCAATGACGGGGGCGGAAACATAGGGGTGGGTGTTATAGAACTCCAGGTGGCGCTTAAGAGCGGCAATCTGGTCATCCTTGCTGGTGTAGAGCTTCTTGATCGCAGGGATCATTGCGAAGCACCAGCCGCCGTTCTGCATACGCTCGTAGTTCCACGAGCCCTGAAGGAACTGATGACGGAAGCAAACCTTCTTGCGGTCAGCCTTGGTGAGCTGAATCTTGTTCTCTGCCATATGTATCACTCCCCTCCTACTCGTAATCGTTCAGAATGTCGCCGAGCGGGTCGCCGGAGCCACCGCCCATGCCGCCACCCTGCTTGGCCAGATCCTTAAGACCAAGGTAGATGAGGGCAAGGGAGATGCCGATGAGGCCAAGGGCGATCAGCGTGAGCTGAGGGATGGCAGCAAGGACAAAGCCGAGGATGAAGAACGGCCAGGTCTCCTTGGTGGCCATCATGTTGATGACCATGGCGTAACCGACGGAAGCGACCATGCCGCCGCCGACAGCCATGCCGCCGGACAGCCAGTCGGGCATAGCGTTAAGCGCGTTGGTAACGGCCTCGGCCGGGATGATGCACAGAAGTACTGCCGGGATGGCGATACGAAGGCCCTGCATGAGGATGGCAGCGTACTGCCAGCGCTCGATGCCGGAGAAGTCGCCCTTCTCGGCGCAACCGTCCATGGCGTGAGCGATAGCGGTAGCAATGGTACGGCAGATCATGGTCAGGAACAGACCAGCGACCGACAGCGGGACGGCGACGGCGATGGCCGCGGTAACGGCCTTGGCCGAATCAGTGGCGCCGCCGTTGAGGGCGAGCACCATGATGATCGAAGAAGCGACCGAGGCCAGAGCGGCGTCAGGCGCGACGGCGGCGCCGACGTTAGCCCAGCCAAGGGCCATCATCTGGAGCGAACCGCCCAGGAGGATGCCCTCCTGAAGGTGACCGGTTACGAGACCGATAAGCGTGCATGCCACGAGCGGCTGATGGAACTGGAACTCATCCAGAATGCCTTCCATACCGGCAAGCAACGCGACAATCGCAACAAGCAGAATAGTGATTGCAGACATGTATCGGACCCTCCTTTACTATGCTTGAGCGGCCAGTTCGGCCTTAGCTTTCTTCAACATGGCGTCGAGATCCTCGGAAGCATCCGAAGGAACCTTGCGGACCTCGAACTTGACGCCCTTGGCCTTGAGGGCCTCGAGAGTCTTGACGTCGTCATCGCCCATAGCGACGGCGTTGGTGACGACGACCTTGCCCTTGGAGTGAGCCATGGAACCGATGTTGACTTCCTTGATGTCGACGCCGGCCTCGATGGCCTTGAGCAGATCCTGCGGGTTCTCAAAGAGCAGCATGGCCTTGGTGTCACCAAAGCGCGTGTCCTTGACGACCTCGGCCATCTTCTTGATGGGCACGACGTTGGCATGGACTCCCGGAGGGGCAGCCTGCTCGATCATGGTCTTACGGAGCTCATCGTGAGCAACGCCGTCGGAAACCACGATGATGCGGTTGGGGTTGATCTGCTTGGTCCACGTGGTGGCCACCTGACCATGAAGCAGACGGGTGTCGATACGGACGTGGGCAATCTTGATGTGCCCGTCGCCGATGACCGTTCCCGGAGGGATGGCGCCTGCAGGAGCAGCGGCGGCCGCAGCCGGCTTCTTCTCCTCGGGCTCCAGAGACTCGGGCTTGACGCGCACGCCAGCCTTAGCCTCAGTCACGAGATGTTTTGCGATCGCATGCGCAGTGTTCTTTGCGTCAAAGCGCTGCGAATATGCCTCGATGAGCATAGGCAGGTTGACACCGGTGACGATAGCCCAGGAATCGTGGCCCTCGATGAGCCCGCTGATCTGGTTGAACGGCGTGCCGCCCCACAGATCAACGAGGAAGAGCACCTGCTCCTGGTCTTCGAAGGAAGCGATTGCTTCCTCGACCTTGGCACGGAAGTCGTCGGGGCCCATGCTCGGCTCGAGCGAGACCACGGCAACAGACGGCTGATCGCCAAAGACCATCGAGCCCGTCTGCTTGATTCCAGCTGCCAAGTCCCCGTGGCTAGCAAGAACAATACTTACCATCACATAACCTCCTTTTTGTCTACGTATTTCCTACACGACATGAAAAGAGTATAGCTGTTTGGTTTGTGGAATTATAGCTAAATCCGCAAAAGGTTGGATTATTTGTTTAAACGTCTAGGTTTGTTACAAGTTGATTACGTTACTGCTTTTTGACTCATTACACGACAAGGCGTCGCTCATCAAGCCATGCATTTTACAGATACAAGCAGGCTGTTCATTAATATCGATTTTAGGCAAGCGCGAATGCGCTTGTACTGCCGCTATTTTGTTTAAACAGACATGGCTTGACTATTTTCGTGACTTATGGTCTATGAAACCACTCAAAATAGTTGCGGTGGAATAGTTCTTGTTTAAGAGCCAGAAGGCTGAATTTAGGAACTATTTCACCGCAACTTATAGGGAATCCTAGGCGATGTGGAGGGGGTTGGCGGCGTCGACGGCGTCGGGGACGTCGGAGAGGCCGTCAGGAGCAGCGTCTGCCGGGTCCTCGTCGGGGGTCTCGATCTGTTTGATCATGACCTCTTGGCCCTGCAGCAGGTATGTCTCGCCGCTACCGCAATGGGGACAGGTCTTGCCGTGCTCGACCGTCGCGTAGTCGCGGCCGCACGCCTCGCAATGTGTCACGGCCTCGACGGGCTCCACGATAAGCTCCGCGCCCTGCGCGATAGGCTTTTTATCTGCTGCCCAGCGCCAAGCGTCGAGTAGCAAGTCGGGAACGACGCCCGAGACCTCGCCCAGCAGCAGCGTGACGCTCGAAACGCGACGCACGCCATTGGCGCGCGCCACGTTCTCGACATCGCGAATGATGTGATAGACGATCCCCAATTCATGCACTTTTTCTTCCGCCGTTCCCGTTATGGCTACTTACTTGCGACCGAACTTAATCTTGATGGCGCGCTTGAGCGCGTACTTGCCCAGGCTTGGGAGCTTTTGCTCGTATTTGACCATCGTGGAGCACTCGGGGCGGTCGCGATACAGATGGATAGCGTCAAACGCGCACTTGGTGGTGCACAGGCCGCAGCCGATGCACTTGTTAGGGTCGACGATCGAGGCGCCGCAGCCCAGGCAGCGGGCGGTCTCGGCGCGCACCTGCTCCTCGGTAAAGGTCTCAACATACTCGCTAAACGGCGCAGCCTTCTCGCGTTCGCGGTCCACATGCGCAACCTCGCGGCTCGCGTTGTCGTAGCTCTCGAGCACAACGTCGTCGCGGTCGAGCGCGGTGTAGCGGCGCTGATTGCGGCCGATGGTGAGCGTGGAGCCCGGCTGCACAAAGCGATGGATGGACACCGCGGCCTCGTGGCCGGCGGCGATAGCGTCGATGGCAAAGCTGGGGCCGGTGTAGACGTCGCCGCCCACAAAGATGTCGGGTTCGGCGGTCTGGTAAGTCTGGGGATCGGCAAGGGCACCCTGGCCGCGGCCGAGCTCCACCTTGGAGCCAGCCAGCAGGTCGCCCCACACAATGGACTGGCCAATCGACATGACGACACGGTCGGCATCGACACGGCGCAGATCGTTCTCGTCGTACTCGGGCGCAAAACGGCCCTCGTCGTCAAAGACGCGCGTGCAGCGCTTGAAGGTGATACCGCACACACGACCGGCCTCGTCCAGGTGAATCTCCTTGGGGCCCCAGCCGCAGCTGATGTGAGCGCCGTCCTCAACGGCCTCGCGACGCTCCTCCTCGCTGGCGGGCATCTGGGCCTCGCTCTCCAGGCAGAACATCTCAACATGCTCAGAGCCCAGACGGCAGGCGTTGCGGGCCACGTCGATGGCCACGTTGCCGCCGCCCACTACAATGGTGCGGCCGGACAGGGTATCGATCTTGCCGCTGTTAACCTCGCGAAGGAAGTCGACGGCCACGGTCACGTCCTCGGCATCCTCGCCCGGAATGCCGGCAAGGCGGCCGCCCTGGCAGCCAATGGCAACGTAGAAGGCCTTAAAGCCCTGCGCGCGCAGCTCGTCGAGCGTCACGTCGCGACCGACTTCCACGCCATAGCGAAACTCGGCACCCATCAGGCGAATGACCTCGGCCTCGGCCTCAATGACGTCCTTCTGCAGCTTAAAGCTGGGAATGCCGTAGGTGAGCATGCCGCCCGGGCGCTCGTTCTTCTCGAACACGACAGGTTTGTAGCCCTTCTCGGCCAGGTAGAAAGCGCAGGACAGGCCGGCCGGACCGGCACCGATGATGGCGATCTTCTGATCGAAACCGCCAGCGCGCGTCGGCGTCACCACGTGCGGGACATAGCGGGTCGCGGCATCCAGATCGCGCTGAGCGATGAACTTCTTGACCTCGTCGATAGCCACGGCGGCGTCCACACGGCCGCGAGTGCAGGCATCCTCACAGCGGCGGTTGCACACACGGCCGCAGATAGCGGGCAGCGGATTCTCGCGCTTAATGAGTGCTAGGGCCTCGTCGTAGCGACCCTGAGCCGCGAGCTTCAAATAGCCCTGAACGGCAACGTGCGCGGGGCAGGCCGTCTTGCAGGGAGCGGTGCCGGACTCATGCGTCTCGATGCGGTTGTCGTTGCGGTAGTTGGGCGACCACTTGGTGTGGTCCCACTTGGTGGCATCGGGCAGCTCCTGGCGCGGATACTCGGGCACCTGTCCGCCGGCCTTTTTGCTGCAGAGCTTCTGGCCCAGCTTGGCGGCGCCGGCCGGACACACCTCAACGCAGCGACCGCAGGCCACGCACTTGTCCTTCTCGACCTTGGCGACATAGGCCGAGCGCGACAGGTTGGGCGTGTTGAACAGCTGCGAGGTGCGCAGGGCGTAGCACACGTTGACGTTGCAGTTGCAGATGGCGAAGATCTTGTTCTCGCCGTCGATATTGGTGATCTGGTGCACAAAGCCGTTGTCCTCGGCCTGGCGCAGGATGTCGTAAACCTCGTCGCGGGTCACGTAATGGCCACGATCGGTTTCGACCACGTAGTCGGCCATATCACCCACGGCGATACACCAATCGGCCGGGTCGTCGGCGCAGCCCTCATCCATCACGCGACGGCTCGCGCGGCAGCTGCAGGTGCTAGCGGCATATTTGCCATCGTATTTGTCGAGCCAATGCTCGATATGCTCGATCGGCACCGAGGTGCTCGAAGCATCGATAGCCTTCTCGACCGGAATGACATGCATGCCGATACCGGCGCCTCCGGGCGGCACCATCGGCGTGGCCTTGGACAGCGGTCCCTTGGACGCCTGCTCAAAGAACTTGGCATAGACCGGGTGCTCCTCGAGCTGGCTCACGCGCATGTTGAGGAACTCAGCGGAACCCGGCACCAGCATGGGCAGCACCCACTGCTTGGCGCGCTCGGGGTTTTCCCAGTTGTACTCGAGCAGACCCGTGTAGCTCATGTCGTCGAGCATCTTCTCGATATCGGCCTCGGGCATGCCGGTGAGCTTGGCCATCTCGGGCAGCGTATAGGGACGGCGCATCTTCATCTTGCAGAGCACTTCGGCCTGCTCGTCGGTCGCGGCCTCGGCAAACGACCAGTACTCGTAGCCCAACAGCTCGTCGCGATGCAGCAGACGGTTGGTGCAGTGCTCGCACAGCTTGACGATGGCCTCGCGCGGATGCTCCGGCAGCGGCGGCACGAACTCCGAACCGATGTCGGGCTCGGTGTAGCTAATCCCCGGTCCGTTGAGAATCATGGTTGTCCCTTCTCTTGCCACAGCCCGACGAGGCCGCAGCGCCCCTCTTTTTTTGCAGGCCGGGCATGCCCCATGCCGTTCACCCGCCATTGTTGACATTGTGTCAAAAATAGTATTGACGAACCGTCAACAATATTCAAGACTGTTAGGCGAACGGTCAGGCAAAAGAGGATGAAAGGCGGCAAAACATGGGCAACAACACAGCAGGTACCTCTGTGGTCGATGCCGTCCCCGCATCCGATAGCGCGGCAAAGCGCCTGACGGGCGACGAACGCCGTCGCGAGATCCTCGATGCCGTGCGCACCGTAAGCTCCGAGCTGGGCGTGTCCCACCTATCGGTATCGGCCGTGACCAAGCGAGCCGGCTGCACGCGTTCATTGTTCTACCATTACTTCGCCGACATGGACGCCGCCGTCACCGCCGTTATGGACGAGGCGATCGACGGCTTTATCTCCGAACTCGAGCGGTGGAACGCCGACCGCACCGTCGGTGATATCGAGGGCGCGCTCGACACCGTCGCCCCGCTCTTTAAGCGCCTGGTCGCCAGCGGCCACGAGCTGCCGAGCACGCTTACCTCGAGCAGCGGCGCGCTCTACGGCGGCTTTTTGCACAACGTGGTCCAGCGCGTGGCGCAGTATATCTGCGACACCACCGTAGTGGATTTTGTCGCCCATCATGAGCTACGCATCGACCATGTCTACGAGACGTTCTACACCCTCATCATGGGTCTTTTGATGTATATCCGCACGCACCCCGATGTGCCCGACGAGACGGTCAAGGAAATCATCGCCTCGACGCTCCACATCGAGGGCTACACCGCCAAGTATCCGGAGCGCAAGCCCCAGAACTGACGACATTTGGCCAAACTGCCCGCGATCAGAAGAGGGGCCGCGGGCGTGTGAAAGGAGAGCAGCATGCTGTTCGATGTTTGGGGTAGCGATACCCTTATCCACTGGGCCGGCTGGGCCATGGTCTTTATCGGCCTGATCGTGCTCAACGAGGTCGGCCGCCGCACCAAGCTCGGCGCGGCAATCATCTTTGGCGTGGCTCCGCTGGCCATGACCATCTACTGCGTCGCCATCGCCGTGGGCGTTTCGCAGGGTGCCGAGTGGGCGCTCACCAACCCCACCCATGTGTACCAGAACAGCTGGTTCCACTACGCCAAGGTATACGCGGCGCTCGCCGGTTGCTGGGGCTTCATTGCCATTAAGTACCAGTGGGGAAAGATCGGCAAGGCGCATTGGTTCCGCGCATGGCCGTTTGTGATCGTCGCCATCAACATCATGATCGCCGTCGTGTCCGACTTCGAGAGCGCCTATCACTTCTTTGTCCTGGGCGAGTCCACCTGGGTCACCTCCGAAGGTGCCACGCAGCTGGCCGGCTGGAACAACGTGTTCAACGGCATCGCCGGTATCATCAACATCTTCTGCATGACCGGTTGGTGGAGCGTCTACGCCTCCGAGGATCAGACCGACATGCTGTGGCCCGATATGACCTGGGTCTACATCATCGCCTACGATATCTGGAACTTCTGCTACACCTACAACTGCCTGCCCACCCACTCCTGGTTCTGCGGCTTTGCGCTGCTGCTGGCGCCCACCGTCGCCGCCTTTATCTGGAACAAGGGCGGCTGGATCCAGAACCGCGCCTTTACGCTGGCCATTTGGTGCATGTTTGCCCAGGTGTTCCCCTACTTCCAGGAGGAGTCCATCTTTGTAACCCACTCCACGCTCGACCCCGGCGCCGCCACCGCGGTCTCGATTGCCGCGCTGGTCGCCAACGTCGCCGCGATCATCTACATCGCCTACCGCGCCAAGAAGCTCGGCCGCAATCCCTACAAGCAGGATGTCTTTGAGGGCACCAGCGATTGGGAGAAGGCCACCGCTCGTCGCGCCAAGGTCGATTACGCTCACGCCGAGTAACATGTTGGTCGCTGTTGGCGCCTGGGCATAGGCCCGCCCGCCAGGTTTTTCATCCAATGCCTCGCAGAGCCCCCGGAAAGCGTTTCGCTCGCTTTTCGGGGGCTTTTGTCGTTGCGTCTCTATTCATCTATTCAAAAACATGCGCATATATAAAATCGGATTTCAAATCATGAGGCGGCTCTATGGGGTCCCGTTTTTGGGTACAGTGTTGTCCCGATATTGAGCTTGGGGGATGTATGAATGATGAGACGATGGGCCAAGAGGATGCGGCCCAAGATGCAGAAGCGTGTGCCGAGGCCCTGGAGAGCCTAGACCGGATTTCGCTTGACGATGTTGCGTTTGACGATTCGAGCGTTGATGTGCAGGATGAGCCGGAAATCGAGGCGCAGCCCGATGATCAGGATACAGGCGACGTTGAGCCTGCCGAGGATGAGGCAGATCACGAAGACACCGAAAGCGAGGCCGACGACCAGCCCGGATCCGACACGAGCGAGGAAACCATCTTGCTCGACAACTTGCCGGCCGAAGATTCGCTGACCCGCGAGCTCCCTGGCTTAGGCTCTGCGCCTGCCGTGGACGAGACCATCGCCATGGGCGATATTCCCCTACCGTCCGTTCCTTCGGCACGCGAAGCCGAGGTTCGTCACCGTAAGATGTCGCCCAAGCGCCGCAACCTGATGGTGGCAGGCGTCGTAGCCGTCGCGCTTGTCGCCGGCGGCGCAGGCTATGCCGCTTGGAATGGATACCGGCAAGAGCAGGCCGCCGTGGTTGCCGCAAACGCCCATACCATGATGTCGGTGCAAATTGGCGTACATGCCGCGGGGCTCGACTGCTCAACTGGCTCCAAGATTCCCGTGCAGGTGAGCGGTCAGGATTCCGACGGTTCTTCCGTGAGCGAAACGCTCTACGTTGACGAGCACGGTCGCGGCATTAAGCTGCTGCCCGGCGATTACACGTTCTCCATCGCCGCCTCCCCCATCGCGGCCGACGGCACCATCTACACCGTCCCGACCACCAAGGCCCAGGTTACGGTCAAGAATGACGGGCAGGATCTGCGCGCTCAAGCCACCTTTAAGCTTAAGGTGCCCTCAGCCGACACGGTGACCGACGACCAGATCGATGCCACCGCCAAGTACGCCGAAGAAGGCGGCGCGAGCTCTGCCGCCGCGGCAAAGATACTCCAGCAGGCGGCAATTACGCGCCGCGATGCCGCCGCCAACGCCGTAAGCGCAAGCGAGGCTCAGTCCGCCCGCGATGCCGACGCTCGGCACAAGGCGACGAACCTGTATCAGCTCGATATTCCGGTTGAGTGGTATGGCAAGGTCGCAACCTGGCAGAACGGCAACACGCTGTGCATTTATCTGGATGGCGACACCAACACACCGCTCGTGACGCTCGTCGCGGTGCGCGATGGCGAGACCTTTACGCCCGACGACGGCGATACGGTTTTGGGCACGGTCAGCCTAGGCAACGGCTACACCGTCTACGCCAGCGGCCCTGTCTATCCGTACGTGATTCCGCAAACCGTTAATGGGCACACGCAGAACCCCGTGTCGACCTACCCCATGGATACGGCGATTGAGCTTGTCGAGCTCACGACCGGCAACCGCTACACATACAGCCAGATCAAAAACGACCTGGTTGGTAAAGACGGCAAGGCCGACGCCGCGACCAAACTCGAGACCGACTACCTCGCCCAGATTCTCCTGCCGAGCATCAAAGCCCAGGACTAGCTGGCCCGAAGACAGCCGCCCAACACCCCATCCCTAACGCAGTTGCGGTGAAATAGGGACTGTTTTTGCTGGTCAAACCGCAAAACAGTCCCTATTTCACCGCAACTTATTGGTGGCCTTTTGGGTGGCACTCAGCGCCACGGATCGGCTTCGAACATTGGCTCGCGCTCGGGGCGGCGATCGCTGTAGGGATCGTAGCCGTCATCGTCCTCGTTCTCGGCACGGATGCAGGGGTCGCACGGCTTGGGCGCCGGTTTCGGCGCGGGCCTTGGTGCGGCGGACGCTATCTCAGCCGCCGGCGCACTTGTCTTGATCTCGTCTTTCATCTGCATAGCTCCTTGCATCGCATCCGTTCAACATTATCGATTGTCGCACGAAAAAGGGCGGCGGACCCAATTGGATCCGCCGCCCTTGGCGTTTAGAGACGGCTGGCAGATTTTAAGGCATGTCCCATAAATCTACTCGGCGTCGGGGACCTCGTAGGTGGCCGCCGGCGTGTTGTCGCACACGACGGTAAAGCCGCCGTCCTTGTCGGCATCGACCGTCACCTGATCGCCCTCGCGCACCGTGCCGTCGATGATAGCGGCGGCGATGGCATCCACGACCTCGCGCTGAACCAGACGCTTGAGCGGACGGGCGCCAAAGACCGGGTCCAGGCCGCCCACGGCGAGCATCTGCTTGGCCGCCGGGGTGATGGCAAGCGTCATGCGCTCCTTGGCCAGACGCGCGCGGACGTCGGCGAGCTGGATGTCGACGATCTTCTCGATCTGCGCCATACCGAGCGGATGGAACACCACGATATCGTCGATACGGTTGAGGAACTCGGGGCGGAAGGTCTGAGCCATGGCAGCGTCGACCTGATGGCGCATCTCCTCCTCGTCCTTACCGGACAGATCGGCGATGGCCTTGGAGCCCACGTTGGACGTCATGATGATAATCGTGTTCTTGAAGGACACCTGGCGACCCTGGCCATCGGTCAGACGACCGTCATCAAGCACCTGCAACAGCACGTTAAAGACATCCGGATGAGCCTTCTCCATCTCGTCGAGCAAGATCACAGAGTACGGACGACGGCGCACGGCCTCGGTGAGCTGACCGCCCTCGTCGTAGCCCACGTATCCCGGGGGCGCACCAATCAGACGCTGGACGCTGAACTTCTCCATATACTCGGACATGTCGATACGCACGAGCGCGCGCTCGTCATCGAACAGGCACTCGGCCAGCGCCTTGGCGAGCTCGGTCTTGCCCACGCCGGTGGGGCCCAGGAAGAAGAAGCTGCCGATGGGCTTGTCCGGATCGGAGAGACCCGCACGGCTGCGGCGCACGGCCGCGGCAACGGCGGAGACGGCCTCATCCTGACCGATGACGCGCTTATGCAGCTCGCCCTCCAGGCCCTTGAGCTTGTCGAGCTCGCCCTGCATCATCTTGGACACGGGCACGCCGGTCCAGGCGCTCACGACCTCGGCGATCTCATCGGAGGTCACCTGCTCGTTGAGGCCCTCGCCGTTCTGCTGCTTTTGCGCCTCGAGCGCGGCCTCGGAATCCTGAATCTGCTGCTGCAGGCCCGGAATCACGGAGTAGCGCAGCTCGGACGCACGACCCAAATCGCCGTTGCGCGTCGCACGCTCCTCCTCGCTCTTGGCCTCGTCAAGCTGGCTCTTAAGCTCCTGCACGTGGTCAATGGCGTTCTTTTGGTTGAGCCAACCGGCCTTTTGCACGTTGAGCTTTTCCTGGACCTCGGCAATCTCCTGGCGCAGGGCCTCCAGACGCTCCTTGGAGGCGTCGTCGGTCTCCTTCATGAGCGCCTGTTCCTCGATCTGCAGCTGGGTGAGCTGACGCGTGGTGGCGTCAATCTCGACCGGCATGCTGTCGAGCTCCATGCGCAGGCGGCTTGCCGCCTCATCGACCAGGTCGATGGCCTTGTCGGGCAGGAAGCGGTCGGCGATATAGCGATCGGAGAGGTCGGCAGCGGCCACGAGCGCGCTATCGGTGATGTGCACGCCGTGGAAGATCTCGTATTTCTCCTTGAGGCCACGCAGGATCGAGATGGTGTCCTCGACGGTAGGCTCGCTCACCATCACGGTCTGGAAACGACGCGCGAGCGCCGCATCCTTTTCGATGTACTTGCGGTATTCGTCGAGCGTGGTCGCGCCGATCGCGTGCAAGTCGCCACGGGCAAGCGCCGGCTTGAGAATGTTGCCGGCGTCCATGGAGCCCTCGGTGGCACCCGCGCCCACGATGGTGTGGAGCTCATCGATGAACAGGATGACCTTGCCTTCGGACTTTTGCACTTCTTTGAGCACGGCCTTCAATCGGTCCTCGAACTCGCCGCGGTACTTGGCGCCGGCGACCAGCGCGCTCATGTCGAGCTCGATGAGGTCGCGGTCGCGCAGGGTGCTCGGCACGTCGCCGGCCACGATACGCTGGGCGATGCCCTCGACGATGGCCGTCTTGCCGACGCCCGGCTCGCCAATGAGCACGGGGTTGTTCTTGGTGCGGCGGGACAGGACCTGAATGGTACGACGAATCTCGTCGGTACGGCCGATGACAGGGTCGAGCTTGCCGGCGCGGGCAAGGTCGCAGATGTTGCGTCCGTACTGCTCCAGCGCCTCAAACTGGGTCTTGTCCTCGGCAGACGTCACGCGGTCATCGCCACGCAGCTCCTCGTAGACCTGCTCGATGCGCTCCTTTGTGACGCCGGCGTCGCGCAGCACGCGGCCCGCCTCGCCCTTGTCCTCGGCAAGTGCCATCAGCAGATGCTCGGTCACCACAAAGCTATCGCCCATCTTGGTGGCCTTCTTCTCGGCCTTTTCGATGACGCGGACGAGCTCGTTGGACAGGCCCATCTGCTGACCCTCGCCCGAAACCTTGGGCGCGTGGTCGATGGCATCCTGCGTGGAACGCGCGAGCTGGGCCGGGTCGGCACCGATGCGCTCGATGATCACGGAGATATTGCGCTCGCCGGCACCGAGTAAGGCGGACAGCAGGTGAATCGGCTCCACCGCGCCGGCCTGCGCGTCGGCAGCCGTGCTCATGGCGGTCTGCAACGCCTCGCGCGACGTCATTGCCAGCTTATCGATTCTCATGGAATCACCTCTCTTGGGGCGGCCGCCCTACGGGGCGGCTTCACGTTGTTCGAGAAGTATTGTTGCCAGCTTTGTACGATCTTATACACAAATCTAAGTCTCTATATATAAGATTTTCTGAGTGATTGAGAGATAGGGGTAAAGATGTCGGCCCGCCGCCGCACAGGTGCGCTACCGTCTCAATCTGTAACATCTAGCGGCTGTTTATGGCTCTAGATGTTACAGATCGAGACAGACCGAAAACCACCACAAAGAGGGCAGGCACCTTTGTGGTGGTCGAGGTCTCTACTCCTTCGCCGAACCCGTACTTCCCGATTCGACGGTCCAGGGCATCTCATCCTCGAACAGCCATGTACGGGCAGACCCACTATCGCGTGCAGTCTGCGGGTCAGGCAAGCAGGTCTGTTTATAGGCATCTTGGATACACTGACCCATAAAATCGTTGAGCTCGGTCTGGTCGCCCTCCATGACATAGGCGACATCGCCGTCCATGATGTAGATGCCCGGACCCTCATTGCCCTCGTAGCCCGGATCGTACGAGACATCACATAACTTGGCGCCGTTTGCAGTGTCCAGCTCGATGGAAGAGTGGCATCCGCCAACCATGTCGTTCGCTTTTGCCCGATAGGACGCATATCCGTACCAACGCTTAAATGTTTTGCCCTTGAGTAGCTCGGACGCCCTATCGATCAGGCTTGTATCCGTGGTATAGCGCATGGCCCCAAGCTGAATACGCGGATAATTGCTAATACCCAGCACAGCCGGCTGCTCATCAAAATCAACGGTAATGGCCTCGGGCTTGTCGTCGCCGGTCAGAAGTTCGACAGATTGAGTCACAGGCTTGACCACCGGCTCCGTCACCGCAGCAGGTAGAAATGCCATACCGACAGCGCCCGCGCCAACCACAGCGATCGCAAGCGCCAAGACAATCAATCCAATACGGGCAGAACGGCTCACGGCAAAACACCCCACAATGCAAACCTTCGCCACCTGCACTAATGATACCGCCAGCTAACACTATTACCAAAAGAAGCCGCGCGCTCCTCACCACCACAAAGGGGACAGGCACCTTTGTGGTGGTTTTCGACGCTAACGGTCGACCATCTCGCGCCATGAGATTAAACTTGAATTGTTCTCTGAACATATCCATTTCTGCCTATCCTCAACAGATCTTTGTCTCGAGGAGCGCATATGAAGCCGTCTCATTCCACCGGTCGCAACGTCATCGCCATTCTCGCCGCACCCATCGTGATGCTCTTCCTTATCGTCATCACGCCCTTTTCCCTTGGCATCGCCTCGCCCTTCGATTTATGCGGAATGGTCGACGCCGGCTCGCGTGCCACCTCGCTCTCCTTTATCTGCCGCGGCGTGTTTTACGAAGATAGAATTCCCACCGGACTTTGGCAGTCCAAGTTACCGTTGCTCGGCCAGGTCGACGGATGCTCTCCTTATTTCTGCCTTGACCCTCAGGCGATGAATTATCTGATCGACGACCAGCCTCTTGACTCCATCACCCTCGCTTACGACTATGCTCCAAACACCGACGAGCGCCATATGAACCAAGTCCTCGACAAGCTGCTTGGGCAGTGCGGGCTCACCGAGGAGGCCGGTCGAACCATCTATAGCGACCGGAAATTAAAGCGAACAGAACTCCGCCGTATCGGAAAAATCCAAGGGCGAAGCGGGGCTGCCTACTGGCAGGCCTGGGCGACACGCGACAAGAGCGAATTCGGGCACAGCACCTATACGGTCACCGTCTACACCAAAGATGGAATCAAGGACGATGTTGACGATTTCGCGTCATCCAAACTCGGCATCCCCAAAACAACCAAACCCGCCAACCCGGATGAAATCCTGTAGAGGCGCTCATTGGAATGTCGCTCAACGCGCACACCGACATTGAGCTCACCCCCACCACCACAAAGGTGTCTGTCCCCTTCGTGGTGGTTTTCGACAAAAAGAAGCCGCCCCGATAACAGAGGCGGCATCAAGCAAGTCTATTTATCAGCGTCCCTCAAGACCCAACGAGAACGTCGCGGTAGCCCCGGCCACACCTTTCCCTCGGGCGACCCTCGCGAAGCGCGTGAGCACGAGGGAAAGGTGTGGCCGGGGCGTACAGCAGAGTTACTCGGCAGCGGCCTTGAACTTGTTGTAGTTGATCAGGCAGCCGGCCTTGACGATGGCACGCTCCTCTGCCGTCATATCGGCAATGTAGAGCTCAATCTGCTCGACCGCACCATCGGCACGCACTACGTACGCGGCGATGCCCTTTAGGTCGCCATCGAGCGCGGCGCGGATACCCGGCACAAAGACGTAGTCGCCCACCTCAAAGCTGGGCTCGGCCTCCATCTGGAAGGGCACCATGCCCCAGTTCATCACGTTGGAGCGATAGCGCTTGGTGGCGTACTCGTGGACGATGTTGGCCAGGCCGCCAATTACGCGCTGGCAGCTCGCGGCCTGCTCGCGGGCAGAACCGTCACCGGGCTTCTTGGCATAGAGCATGGAGCCGTACTCAGTCGCCTTGGCATCGGCCGCGACACCCGCGCCGGCCAGCGCCTCAAACACGCTGGCAAGCTCGGCATCGAGTGCCACCAGGTCGCCTGCTGCCTCGCCGGCAACGCGGCGCTTCTCTACGGCGTCGACCTCCTTCGAACGGCCCACGTAGGCCGGGTCGCGGCGGCTCAGCGTAAACTCTGCCAGGCCCAGCGGATTGGAGCGGAAGGAGCTCGTCTCGCCCGAAGGAATGAGCTCGTCAGTCGTGGTGACCGGGTCCATGATCTTGGAGCACACCTTGAGCAGGATATCGTCGCCGAGAGGCTCCATCGCGGGCCACGGCTTGATGTTGGGGCCCTCGACCAGCTCGTCGGCCGGCTCAGCCTTGCCAAAGCCCCAGTACACGCGCTTCTTGTACGGCGCGTCGTCAAAGGTGTACTCGCAGGCCTCGTCCCAAGTCTCCTCGGGCAGGTCGGTCGCCGGCGTCAGGACGCCGCCGTTGGCAGCCGTCGCCGCAATGGAGCGGGCGTCCATCAGGGCCACGGCGCTCAGCTGACCGTTGCCCGGCTTGGAACCCTCGCGATTGGGGAAGTTGCGCGTGGTGTGGCGGATCGAAAGGCCGTTGTTGGCAGGCGTGTCGCCGGCGCCGAAGCACGGGCCGCAGAATGCCGTGCGCACGATCGCGCCGGCCTCCATAAGGTCGTAGATATAGCCGCGGCGTGTAAGCTCGAGCGCCACGGGCTGGCTCGTGGGATAGACCGACAGCGAGAACTCGCCGCAGCCGGTGTTGGCGCCCTTGAGCACGCGGGCAGCCTGGACCACGGAGTCGTAGTTGCCGCCCGAGCAGCCGGCGATAACGCCCTGCTGCACGTGTAGCTTGCCGTCGACGATCTTGTCGAGCAGGCTAAAGTGCGTCTTGCCCTCGCCGATCTTGGCAGCCTCGAGCTCCACCTCGTGCAGGATGTCCTCGAGGTTCTCGTTAAGCTCGTCAATCTCAAAGCCGTTAGAAGGATGGAACGGCAGCGCGATCATGGGCTTGATGCTCGACAGATCGACTTCGACGCAGCCGTCGTAGTAGGCAACATCAGCGGGCTTGAGCTCGCGGTAGTCCTCGCCGCGGCCGTGCATGGTCAAAAACGCGTGCGTGTCCTCGTCGGTGGCCCAGATGCTCGACAGGCAGGTGGTCTCGGTGGTCATGACATCGACGCCGTTGCGGTAGTCGGTCGTCATGCTCGCGATGCCGGGGCCCACAAACTCCATGACCTTGTTCTTGACGTAGCCCTTGGCAAAGACCGCCTTGATGATGGCGAGCGCCACGTCGTGCGGACCGACGCCGGGGCGCGGGGCGCCCGTGAGGTAGATGGCGACGACGCCGGGATAGGCGACATCGTAGGTGTCGCGCAGCAGCTGCTTTGCCAGCTCGCCACCGCCCTCGCCCACGGCCATGGTGCCCAGAGCGCCGTAGCGGGTGTGCGAGTCGGAGCCCAGGATCATCTTGCCGCAGCCCGCGAAGTTCTCACGCATAAAGGAGTGGATGACGGCGATATGCGGCGGGACGAAAATGCCGCCGTACTTCTTGGCAGCCGAGAGGCCAAAGACGTGGTCGTCCTCGTTGATAGTGCCGCCCACGGCACACAGCGAGTTATGGCAGTTGGTGAGCACGTAAGGCAGCGGGAACTGCTCCATGCCCGAGGCGCGCGCCGTCTGGATGATGCCGACAAAGGTGATGTCGTGGCTCGCCATGGCGTCGAAGCGAATCTTGAGCGCCTCGGGGTCGCCGGACGTATTGTGTGCCTGAAGGATCGAATACGCGATGGTGCCGCGCTTGGCATCCTCGGGCGTCTGCTTAATACCGCGCTCGGTAGCCTCGGCCGCAGGCACAACCTCGCTGCCGCCGCGCAGGTAGATGCCGTCCTCGTACAGCTTGACCATACTGTCTCCCACTCTGCCCAAAAGATTTGGGCGCATAGCATACTTTCGTTCAATATCGTGCCATAGAACGGTTGCGAGTGGGTTACGAATCTGCGCGTTCACTTTATCTCGGTAAAGCAAAGGACGAGCACCTTGCATCACTCTCCTGACAAGGAGTGTCCCAAAGTGCCGGCACAAAAGGAACGTCCCCAAGTGCCAGCCAAAGCGACGTCGCAGGTTGAGGACGGACAGCGAGCGACGTCCAGAGCGAACAAGTTGGCATGAAAAAGGCAAGGCATAGACCTTCTGGTCATGCCTTGCCTTTTGAATGACAAATTGTCGCTCTGGACGTCGCGCAGCGTCGAGCCGTTACGCCGTTCGGCAGAACGGCGTAACCTACAGATCCCCGCCGGCGCCCAAAAGCTTGCGCATGACTTGCTCGGGGTTGACTGAGCCGTCGCGCGGGGCCAGGGCGGTGATCTTCTTCTGCATCTTGTACTCGTGCAGCTCGTCCTCGAGCTGGCGCACGCGGGCGCGGAGCTTCTCGTTCTCGCGGTCGCGCTCCTCGGCACGCTCCTTCATATCGAGGATGCGCACCACACCGGCAAGGTTGATGCCCTCGTCGGTCAGTTGGTTGATGAGCTCCAGGCGCTCGATATCGGCGCGCGAATACAGACGCGTGTTGCCGCCCGAGCGTTGGGGGTTCACCAGGCCCTTGGACTCGTAGACGCGCAGAGTCTGCGGATGCATGCCGGTCAGCTCGGCCGCCACGCTGATCATGTACAGCGGTTTGTTCCTATTGTCCTCGGCCATGCTACCTGACCCCTTTCCGTCTCGTTATCGTCCATCATAAGCCCGCGGGCGCGGGCGTGCGCCACGACCGCCCTAGTACGTCGCCTTGTAACGGTTGACTTTCTCGCGGTAGTCGCGCGTGTCGGCCTCGCGCAGCTTGGTCATGGCATCGCGCTCGTCGTCGGACAGGTTCGTGGGGACCTGTACCTTGATCTCGACAAGCAGCGCGCCTGTGCGGCCACGGTGCTTAACATCGGGCGCGCCCATCTCCTTAAAGCGGAACTTTTTGCCCGTCTGGGTGCCAGCGGGCACCTTCAGACGAACCGTCGCACCACCGGGCGTCGGCACGTCCACCGTGCAGCCGAGCGCCGCCTCGTAGACCGAGACCGGTACCTCCATGGTCACGTCGGCACCTTTGCGCTTAAACAGCGGGTGCTCCTCCACATGCGTGGTCACGACCAGGTCGCCGCGCTCGCCACCCGCAACGCCGTACTCGCCGCGACGCTTGTAGCGTAGCTTGCCGCCGTCGACCGCGCCCGCGGGCACCGAGACCGTAATGGTCTGCTGCTCGCCTGTCGAGGGAATGCGATAGGTGACCTTGTGCGTCACGCCGCGGAACGCGTCCTCAGCCGTCACATCGACGGTCAGCGACAGGTCGCCGCCCTTGCGAGCGCGGCTGCGACCCGCGCCGGCACCGGCAGCGCCCGCAGCCCCGGCAAAGCCCGAGCCCCAATCGCTGCCCCAGGCGCCGTTGCCGCTAAAGATGCTGTCGAAGATGTCGCCCCAGCCGCTGGCGCCCGCGCCGGCACCGTAGCCGCCGCCATACGCGCCGCCTGCGCCCGGCATGCCGCCAAACATGAGCATCTGGTCGTACTCTTTGCGCTTCTTCTCGTCCGAAAGCGTTTCGTAGGCCTCGCTGATCTCCTTAAACTTGGCCTCGTCGCCGCCGGCATCGGGGTGATATTTTTGCGCGAGCTTGCGAAACGCGCTCTTGATCTCTTTATCGGAGGCGCTCTTGGATACGCCCAGGATGTCATAGAAGGTTTTGCCTGCAGCCATCGTAGCTCCTCTCCTGTTTCATCCGCCGCCCAGCGGGCGGCGGCTCATGCTTTCATATGGCACTAGGCCAGAAAGGGCCCCGGGTGTTGCCCCGGGGCCCTTCTCAATTACTCCTCGGTGCTCTCGGCCGTATCGGCCGCAGCATCCTCGGGCGCCGCTTCGGGCTCCGGTGCGGGGCGCTTCTCGCCACCGTAGGTCACCGTCACCATCGCAGAACGCAGGATGCGATCCGCCATGCGGTAGCCCTTCTGGTACACGTCATTGACGGTCTCGTCGTACTGCGATGCGTCCTCGACGCGGCCCACAGCCTGGTGCTCGAGCGGATCGAACGCCTCGCCCTTGGGGTCGATGGGCTCAACGCCCTCGTGCGCAAACACATCGAGCAGCTTGGCATGAACCGCATCGACGCCGTCGACGAACTGCTTAAAGTCGTCGGAAAGCTCTTGGCTGCGGGCATGGTCGATCGCGCGCTCGATATCGTCAATCACCGGCAACAGCGCGGTGACAAGCTTCTCAGTCGCGCGCTCGCGCTCGGCAATGCGCTCGTTGGCGGTGCGGCGACGGAAGTTCTCCCAGTCGGCCTGCAAACGGGCGGTGCGCTCGGTGGCGTCCTTCGCCTTGTCCTCGGCGGCCTTCTGAGCCTCTGCCGCAGCATCGAGCTCGTTGCGCACGTCGGCAAGCTCCTTTTGGGCCTGCTCGAACTTGAGCTTAAAGTCGTTGTCGGCGGCTTCCTCACCGGCGCGGATAGCGGCTTCCACCATCTCGTCCTCGGTCATCGTCGCCTCCTGGTTGGAATCCTCTACCTGGTTCTCGGCAGCCTCGGCGGCCTCGGCCTCGTTGGCCTCGGTATCGTCGACGGCCTCTACGGGAATGTTCACGTCCTTCTCCTCAGAGTCAACGGGGGCGGCGCCAGCGGCAGCCGCCTCCGTGCGAGCTTTACGGGCGGACATGATTACTTGTCCTCGTCGTCCACAACCTCGTAGTCGGCGTCGACAACGTCATCGTCGGCAGGCTGGGCACCGGCGGCACCGTCGGTCTGCTGCTGAGCGTCGGCGTAGACAACCTGGGCCAGCTCGTAGGCCACAGACTGCAGGGACTCGCCGGCGGCCTTGATGGCCTCGACGTCAGAGCCCTCGAGCGCCTTCTTGGCGTCGGCGATAGCGGCCTCGGCCTTGGACTTCACGTCAGCGGAAACCTTGTCGCCCAGCTCGTTGAGGGTCTGCTCGGTGGAGTAGCACAGGCTGTCGGTCTGGTTGCGGACCTCGACCTCTTCCTTCTGCTTCTTGTCCTCCTCGGCATGAGCCTCGGCGTCCTTGACCATACGATCGACTTCGTCGTCGGAAAGCGCGGTGGAGCCGGAGATGGTGATCTGCTGCTCCTTGCCGGTGCCCTTGTCCTTAGCGGAGACCTTGACGATACCGTTGGCGTCGATGTCGAAGGTGACCTCGATCTGCGGCACGCCGCGGCGGGCAGCCGGGATACCGGTCAGCTGGAACTTACCGAGCGACTTGTTGTCGCGGGCAAGCTCGCGCTCGCCCTGGAGCACGTTGATCTCGACGCTGGTCTGGTTGTCGGCAGCGGTGGAGTAGACCTCGGTCTTGGAGGTCGGGATCGTGGTGTTGCGGTCGATCATCTTGGTCATGATGCCGCCCATGGTCTCGACGCCCAGCGACAGCGGGGTAACGTCGAGCAGCAGGATGCCCTCGACGTCGCCGGTAAGCACGCCGCCCTGGACGGCAGCGCCGTCGGCAACGACCTCGTCGGGGTTCACGGACATGTTGGGCTGCTTGCCGGTCATAGTCTTGACGAGCTCCTGGACGGCGGGCATACGGGTGGAGCCGCCGACGAGGATGACCTCGGTCAGATCGGAGAGCTTAAGCTTGGCGTCGCGCAGGGCGTTGGTGACAGGCTGCTTGCAGCGCTCGAGCAGGTCGCGGGTGATCTTCTCGAACTCGGCGCGGGTCAGCGTGTAGTTGAGGTGCAGCGGGCCGGACTGGTTCATGGTAATGAACGGCAGGTTGATGGTGGTCTGCTGGGCGGCGGAGAGCTCCTTCTTGGCGTTCTCGGCGGCCTCCTTCAGACGCTGCAGGGCCATGGGGTCCTGACGCAGGTCGACACCGTTCTCCTGCTGGAACTTATCGGCCATCCAATCGATGACGCGCTGATCCCAGTCGTCGCCGCCCAGGTGGTTGTCGCCCGAGGTGGACAGAACCTCAAACACGCCGTCGGCGAGGTCGAGGATGGAGACGTCGAAGGTGCCGCCGCCCAGGTCGAAGACCAGGATGCGCTGGTCGGTGCCCTGCTTGTCCAGGCCATAGGCAAGAGCAGCAGCGGTCGGCTCGTTGACGATACGCTTGACGTTGAGGCCGGCGATCTTACCGGCGTCCTTGGTGGCCTGACGCTGGGCGTCGTTGAAATAGGCCGGGACGGTGATGACGGCGTCGGTGACGGTCTCGCCCAGATACTTCTCGGCGTCGGCCTTCATCTTGGCGAGCGTCATGGCACTCACCTGCTCAGCGGTGTAATCCTTGCCCTCGATGTCGACGACGGCACGGCCACCCTGGCCCTCCTTGACCTCATACGGCACGGTCTTGATCTCGGAGGTGCACTCGGAGTACTTGCGGCCCATGAAGCGCTTGATGGAGAACACGGTGTTCTTGGGGTTGGTGACAGCCTGGTTCTTAGCGGCCTTACCCACGACGCGGTCGCCGTCGGCACGGAAGCCCACGACGGACGGGGTGGTGCGGTCGCCCTCGGCGTTCACGATAATGGTCGGAGAACCGCCCTCGAGGACGGCCATAGCGGAGTTAGTAGTACCAAGGTCGATACCAAGAATCTTACTCATTAGAAATTCCCTCTCTCTTTTGCGTTCGCGCCGCCTCGACGATCTGTCGCGCGGCGCTTCGGCTTGTCTTTCAGGATGTAGTGTATCCCCTTATGGGCCGGAATATACAAAATCTAAGTCAATTCATATAAGATTTCTTATTGCTGAGAGTTTAGGTTCTTAAATGCGCAGGTAGACGCACTGTTTGAGTTCTCGGCAAATCTATCGAGATCTATGTAGAGATGGCTGAGGTTTGCGTCCGGGGGTGCCTGGGGGCCGTCTTGCGGAAAGCTCATCCCGGTTTGAGCGTGGATTCCGGGTCGCAGTTTCCGTCTGAAGGCTCAACCGGAAACCGTATCCCGTTTTGAGAGCTGATACCGGCTCGCATTTTCCGCTAGCGGGCCTAACCGGAAACTGCAACCCGTTTTTCGACAAAATAATGGGATGCGGTTTCCGCAAGCACGCTCAATCGCCCTATATTTCAAGTCACCTTTAGCTAACATTTACGCAGCTCAACGGCCCCACCTGCGTGTTTTTTAGTAAACCTTGGCATACTCGGCGAACGGTATGAAGATGCCGGTCAGAGGGTATTGCAAACGGTCGCTCCCGTGGTATGTTTTTGCCCGAATCAAACCGGCGCGCATCGCCTGTAGCGTCGGTCAACAGAGAGGAAACTACCATGGCTCATCCCGTAATTGATGCCGACGAGTGCATCGCTTGTGGCGTTTGCGTCGACTCCTGCCCCGCTGGCGTTCTGGAGCTCCAGGACGTCGCTACCGTCGCTGACGAGGACTCCTGCGTCGCCTGTGGCGCTTGTCAGGACGCTTGCCCCGCTGGCGCGATCACCGAGATCGTCGAGGAGTAACAACTCCCCCACCTGCACACTCAAAAGTACACCGTGCACAAAAAAGGAGGCCTCCGCATCGCCGCGGAGGCCTCCTTTTGCATGTGTGGGCAGCTAATTTGGAGCGGGACCCTTGGCAGTTGCGGTGGAATAGTTCCTGTTTTATGTCTTGGATGCCGATTTTAGGAACTATTTCACCGCAACTTATAGATGCGGCGTCGACTAGGACAAATCGTCTTCGTAGGGCATCAGGTCTGCTAGGTAGCCTTTTTCCTTGAGCATGGCCTCGATCTCGTCGAGGGTCTGTTCGTCCTCCGCCGCAATGCGATGGAAGTGATAGCCGCTCGTCACCGTTAGCAGCGGAAAGCTCTTGCCGCTCTCGATATCGCGCAGATAGCGCTCGACATCGCGGCGATTGCGGATGTCCAGATCAGCCGTGATCTTACCGTATACGCGGTGATTGACGATCACATTGAGCACGGAGCCGCCGGCGTCGACGATACTCGTGAGCTCATCGCCCGCCTGCTCCACGCTGTGGCGAACCTTGACCAAGCGCGTGGGCACGGCGGGGCTGCTGGGGGCCTCCTGCAGCACATAACCACGGTTGGTCGCCACGATATCGTGCCCGTCGGCGCGCAGCAGAGCGATGTCTTGTACGACAATCTGGCGGCTCACACCCACCTCGCGGGCAAGCGCGCTGCCCGATACGGGCCCCTTGGCCCCCTCGAGCACGGCCATGATGGCACGGCGACGCTCGCGGGCGTCCATTATTTACCGTCCAGCAGACGCAGGTGCTTAAGCGAGAGGTCGAGGATCGGCGCGGAGTGCGTCAGGGCGCCCGAGCTAATGTAGTCGACGCCCAGATCAGCCAGGGCGCGAATATTGTCGGCGTCCACGTTGCCCGAGCACTCGGTCTTGGCGCGGCCGGCGATAAGCTCAATGGCGGCGGCCATGTCGTCATGGGTCATGTTGTCGAACATGATGATGTCGGCGCCGGCCTCCACGGCCTCGCGCACCATGTCCAGATTCTCGCACTCAATCTCGACCGTCGTGGTAAACGACGCATGGGCGCGCGCCATCTCGATCGCGCGCGTCACGCCACCGGCGGCATCGATGTGGTTGTCCTTGAGCATGACGGCCGTCGACAGGTTGTAGCGGTGGTTGCTGCCGCCTCCGATTTCAACCGCCGCCTTCTCAAACACGCGCATGCCCGGCGTGGTCTTGCGCGTGTCGACGAGCACGGTCTTGGTGCCCTCGAGCGCCGCGGCCATGCTGTGCGTGTAGGTAGCGATACCGCTCATGCGTTGCAGGTAGTTGAGCGCCACGCGCTCACCCGAAAGCAGCACGCGCGCATCGCCGCGCACCTGACCCACATGGTCGCCGGCGTGCACCTCGTCGCCATCGGCAACGTCGAGCAGCACCGAGCTCTGCGAATCCAGCAGCTCAAAGGTACGAGCGAACACATCCAGGCCGGCGATGATGCCATCGGCTTTGGCGATAAGCTCCACCGTGGCGGGACGCGCCGTGGGGCACACGCTCGCCGTGCTCACGTCCTCAAACGTAATGTCCTCGCGCAGAGCCTGCAGAATCAGATCATCGACGACGAGCTTCATGGTAATGGGATTCATGGTCTACTCCTCCACGGCCTGCGTGCCGGCGGCACGGGCCAAATCATCGATTGCCAGGGCGTCGGCGCTCAGGGCGCGATGACGGCCATCGAGCGCGGGATCGCCCGCCTGCTCCACGGCCAGCGACTCGCCGGTACGCATGTACCACGCGGCGCGACGACCCCAGACCAGTGCTTCGAGCAGACTGTTTGATGCAAGGCGGTTCTTGCCGTGAACGCCGTTGCAGGCCGTCTCGCCCGCGGCGTAGAGCTCGGGCATCGAGGTGCGGCCGTCCTTGTCGACCCACACGCCGCCCATAAAGTAGTGCTGCGTCGGCGTAACGGGAATGGGCTCGTCCAAGATGTCGCGGCCGTCCTCCAGGCAGCGCGCGCGAATGTTGGCAAAGTGCCCGGTCACCACGTCGCGCTCGACGGGGGCAAAGCTCAGCCACTCGTGCTCGGTGCCGTCCTGCTTCATCTGCTCGCGGATGGCGGCGGCGACAACGTCGCGCGGCTGCAACTCGTCGGTAAAACGCTCGCCGGCGGCGTTGAGCAAAATCGCGCCCTCGCCGCGGCAGCTCTCGCTGATCAGGAACGTGCGACCCGGCTGCGGCGAGAACAGACCCGTGGGATGGATCTGCACGTAGTCCAGGTGCTCCATCTTAATGCCATGCTCCTGAGCGATGTAGCAGGCGTCGCCCGTGAGCTGCGGGTAGTTGGTCGAATGGTCGTATACGCCGCCGATGCCGCCCGTTGCCCACAGCGTGTGGCGGGCATGGATCTTAAACGGCTCGCCGGCATGCGCGCCCTCGGCGGCATTTACCAGCTCGTCGGCGGGACGAACCGAGTTGTTCTCGTCCACGGGAACGGCGACGATACCGGTGCACACCGTGGCGCCGTCACGCTCGCCCGTCAGGATGTCGGTCATGGCCACGTGCTCCAAAATCTGCACGTTGTCCAGCTTGCGGACAGCCTGAAGCAGCTTGGTCGTAATCTCCTTGCCGGTGATATCGGCATGGAAGGCAATGCGCGGACGGCTGTGTGCGCCCTCGCGGGTAAAATTGAGGCTGCCGTCGGCCTTGCGCTCAAAGTCCACGCCCATCGCCAGCAGGTCGTTGATGACCGAGCGGCTCGAGCGAATCATGATGTCGACGCTCTCGCGGCGGTTCTCGTAGTGGCCGGCGTGCATGGTGTCCTCAAAGAAGGCATCGTAGTCCGAGCCTTCGGGCAGCACGCAGATGCCGCCCTGCGCGAGCATCGAATCGCACTCGTCGACAGCGCCCTTGGAGAGCATGATCACGCGCGTGCTCGTCGGCAGGTTGAGAGCCGCGTACAAGCCCGCTACGCCGCAGCCGGCAATAACGACGTCGCACTCCATGTCGGGGTATTGTTTGGTTTCCACAGGAATCCTCTCCCTTGTAATGTGGCATAAGGGACTGCCCCTCATGTCACATCGTTCTAACGCGCCGCGTACTCGAGCATGCGGTCGAGCGTGAGTTTGGCCTGGTCGGCAGCCTCGTCCGAGACGCCGATCTGCACCTCGCCCTCACCCGTCTCCAGGCAGCGCACGAGCTTCTCGAGCGTGATGAGATCCATGTTGACGCAGGTGGGCTGCACCGCGGGGAAGTAGAACTTCTTGCCGGTGCCCTGGCAGCGGCGCTCGAGCTCGTAGAGCACGCCGCGGACCGTCACGATAATGAACTCGCTCGCGTCGGACTCCTCGGCATACTTGATGATGCCGGCGGTGGAGCCGATGTAGTCGGCCTCGGCCAGGACGTCGGTCTTGCACTCGGGGTGCGCCAGCACGAGCGCGTCGGGGTGGGCCTCCGTCGCGTCGACGATCTGCTCGACGGTGATGATGTGATGGCGCGGGCAGTAGCCGTTGTTGAGGATGACGTGCTTTTGCGGCACCTGCTCGGCTACGAAGCGTCCCAGGTTTTGGTCGGGAATGAACAGGATATGCTGCTGCGGCAGCTCGGACACGATCTTAACGGCGTTGGAGCTGGTGACGCACACGTCGCTCCAGCTCTTGATCTCGACCGTGGAGTTGACGTAGCACACCACGGCCAGGTCGTCGCCGTACTCGGCGCGCGCCGCGTCGACCGTCTCGCGCTTGACCATGTGCGCCATGGGACAGTCCGCGCCCGGCTCGGGCAGCAGCACGGTCTTAGTGGGATTGAGCAGCTTGGCGCTCTCGCCCATAAACTCCACGCCGCACAGCACGATAGTCTGCTGCGGCAGGCTTTTGGCGAGCTTTGCCAGGTAGAAGCTGTCGCCGACGTAATCGGCAACGGCTTGGACCTCGGGCGCCACGTAATAGTGCGCCAGGATTACCGCGTCACGTTGGGTTTTTAGTTGATGAATGGCCTCGACGAGCTCTGCGGGCACCAGTGCCGCACGCTCCGTTGCCGTCGTTGCCGATGCCAGGCCGGCCGCGATATCGCGTGCAAGCTCCGACGCATCCATGTTCGCGCTCTGTGCCATCAAGGCCCCTCTCTTTTGGCGAATCTTGGGGCTTTAGTATGACACCTAGGTTTACAGCTGACAAGACAGCTGTAAACCTAGGTGTAAAGTTGAAATAAAGATTCAATCATGTGGCAAGTCCATTTTCGAACTGGCAAGCTGAGGATAGCCGGGCTTTCGATAGCGCAGGAGGCATCTTTCGCCACCGCAACACCGCTTGGCGCGAGCTGCACGCCGTGGGGCGCAAACGGTCCGCACCCCCGCAAGCGGCGCGTGCCCGATGTGGCAAAATCGAACTACTTAAGGGGGCCGAATGCTCAAGATTATTGCCTGCGACGATGATGTCGCTTTTCTAGATAGACTGCACCGGATGATCGACCGTTGGTCGACCGAGACGGGCACGGCGGTCGATGTTGCGCTCGTCACGCGCGGCGAGGACCTGCTGGCCCGCCATGCCGCATCGCGCGCCGACATCATTCTGCTCGATATGATCATGCCGCTCGTCAACGGCATGGACACCGCACGCGAACTGCGCCAGGCCGACACCGCCGTGCGCCTGGTGTTCCTCACCTCGTCGCCCGAGTTCGCGCTGGAATCCTACGAAGTCCGCGCCTTCGACTACCTGCTCAAGCCCGTGACTTACGAACGCCTGGCGCAGTTACTCGACGAGCTTTCGAGCATGCGCCCGGCGGCAACCGACGAGCTCGTGATCAAAACTTCCTTTGGCTACCACGCCCTGCGCCTGTCCGACATCGAATATGCCGAAGCGCGCAACAAGCACGTGGTCTTCCACCTGCGCGACGGACGCGATATCGAGGCACTCGAGTCATTCCGCAGCGTCGAGGACCGTTTGGTGCAAAATGCCACCTTCTTTAAATGCCACCGCAGCTACCAGGTCAACCTGCGCAATATCGATCACTTTGACCGCACGGACATCGTCATGCGCTCGGGCGCGTGCATCCCGCTTTCGCGCAGCTGCAAGCAGGGATTCCAAGACGCCTACTTTGCGGCGCGCTTTGAGGGTGGGAGACACTGATGGTCTCCTCGGTCGAAATGGTCCTTTGGGCAATCCACCACGCCACGACGCTGCTCTTTGGCGTCTTTGCCTCGGCGGCGCTGTGCGGTGTCGAGATCAACCGGCGTCATGCGCTTGAACTGGTGCTGGTCGGTGCCGTAACCGGATGCGCATTTGGCCTCGCCAATGCCGTCGGCGGCGAGCTTTTCGCCCGCCAGGTATATCCGATCGTCGTGCATCTGCCGCTCGTCATCTATTTGTGCGCGCGCTACCGCCTGAGCCCGCTGCTTGCCGTGCTCGGCATTACGAGTGCCTATCTGAGCTGCCAGTTCAGCAATTGGATGGGCATCGCCGCATTTGCCGCAACCGATTCTCAGATCGCATACTATCTGGCGCGCATCGCGACCACGCTCGCCGTCTTTGCCGTCCTGTTGCATTGGGCCGGCGACATCGGTCCGCGCTTGGCGATTAAAAGCACCACCGAGCTGGGCATCCTTTTAATCCTACCGCTCGTCTATTACATCTTTGACTACGCCACCAACGTCTACACCACGCTGTTCCACTCGGGCTCGGTGGTGACGGTTGAGTTTTTGGCCTTTGCGCTCTGCGCGTTCTACCTTATGTTCCTCGCCGTCTACCTGCGCGAATACGAAGAAAAGGAAACCGCCGAGCGAGAGCGCTGGATGCTCGAAACCCGCGACAGCGCCGCCATTAAAGAGCTTGAGGCCTGGCGTCAATCTGGTCGCGAGCTGTCGATTCTTCGCCACGACATGCGTCACTTCCTACGCGGCCTGGCCGCTTTAATTGAGGAGGGCCACACCGACGAGGCGCTCAAACGCATCGACGAACTCTGCGAAGCCGGCGACCGCACCGCCGTACGCCGCTTCTGCGCCAACGAGACCGTAAACATTGCGCTTTCGTCATTTAACTCGGAAATCAATAGAAACGGCATTACCGCCAACCTGCGCGCCGCCGTGCCCGAAACCATCCATGTAGGTGACGCCGACCTGTTTAGCGTGCTCTCAAATGCCTTGGAAAACGCTATCACCGCCGCAAGCGCCGCACCCCAAGGAAAGCGATTCGTCGACTTTGACCTGCGATTAGAGGACAGCCAGCTGCTGCTGTTAGTTTCCAACACGTTTGACCGCGCGCCGCGCATGGTCGACGGCATGCCCGTGACCCGGCATGCGGGCCACGGCTTTGGCACCAGGAGCATCAAACTTGCCGTGGAGCGCATGAACGGCAACTGTCAGTTCCGCATTAACGGCGATCGGTTTGAGCTGCGCGCTGTGATGTAGAAGTGCGGCGCCGATCTCGAGGCGTGCCTTGCCCGCCAGACAATCGCTCGCCGGCGCCAATCCGCTACAGCGGAGCGGCCGCCGGGGTCAGCTGCTTGATGTATGCCCACATGCGCTGCTTGGCGGCTTTGTCAGTGAGCGCCGCCTCAAAACCGTCGAGCGCAAGCACGCGGCGACCCTGCACATGGGCGACCAAACCGGGCTTGAGCATGGCGGTGTCGAAGTCGTCGATTGCCACAAGCATGTCGGCATAGGTCTCGCGCATGGTATCGGCCGCGCGATCGTCCAGCAGCAGGACCGCCTCGGGGTCCAAGGCCTCGAGCGCCTCGCGGAACAGCTCACACGGCAGAGTCTCGCCCACCGCGACCGCTCCGTCACCCACGCCGGCGACGCTTGCCAGCACGCAAAAATCCTCGGGCGCGTAGCCGATGGCCCCAAGCGCCTTGCGCAACGCCGCGCCATCCGGGCCGGCGGCAAGCTCGCCACCCGAACGCTCGGCCTCGTCCAAATCGCCTTTGACCAGCACGATCGGCGAGCACGCGTTGCCCGCGATACGCACGCCACGGACCGCAAGCGATGTGAGCTCCTGCTCGGCCGCCTGGGCGATGGCTTCTTTTTTCTGGCTTTGTGACGTGGACATGCGCTCTCCAATCGTTTGCGTGCCCACCATTATATAAAAGAGCTGCCCGCGAGTGGTTGCTTTGCGGGCGGCTGGGTATAAGCACGGTCGTACTGAGTTTTACGCGGCCGAGCCGCGTCGCATTATGGAGGTCACCATGGCTGACATTAATCAGATTACCCCCGAGAACTTCGATTCCATCGTTAACGACAGCCTGCCCGTGCTGGTCGATTTTTGGGCACCGTGGTGCGGGCCCTGTCGATCCCTCTCGCCCATCGTTGACGAGGTTGCCGATGAGCTGGCGGGCAAGCTAGCCGTTGCCAAGTGCAACGTCGACGACAACCAGGACCTGGCCATGAAGTATGGCGTCATGAGCATCCCCACGCTGATTGTGTTTAAGAACGGCGAGGAGATTGACCGCTCGGTTGGCGCTCTGCCCAAGGCGAGGCTGCAGGCGCTGCTGGAAAAGCATCTGTAATACGCTTGTTACATGTTGCCGTCTGCCTGCCGTCCATGAGCGCTTTTACGCCGCTCGCCGGACTTCTGAATGCACCGAGTGCAACCACGGATAGTATGGTAGTCACAAACAGCCCCCAGTGAACGGGTGCGGGTCGCACAGACTCGTACCCGTTTTCTTATGTAACTGCGCGCAGAGCGGGCGTAGTAAAATCTGAACCACTGAACTGCCCCATACAAAAGGAGATTTCCCATGCATGATGTTGGAATGAACATGAGCCAGCTTGCCATGAGCGTCAAGCAGGTCGACGACACCATCGAGCTCGCTCACGAGTGGAGCCATCAGCTGCTGCATGCGACCGAGAATTTTGACATGGAGCGCATCGGCGCCAAGCTCGAGGCCGCCATGGCCGCGCTGCACGAGGCCCACGACGCACTCGAGGGCTACGAGGAAGCCATCGAGGCCGACCACAACTCCGTCGGCTCCGTGAAGCTGGTGTAAGGTGGCCGAACACGAGCACGGCTGCGGGTACGAGCACGAGCATCCGCACGGGGCGGACGGTGACGCGGGCTGCCACTGTAGTGGCTCCGGCTCCGAGCTGGTCCGTTTTTCGGTTACCGCACCCGACGACCTGCTGCGCCGTTTTGACGAGCAGATCGCGCGCCGCGGTGACGTGGCCAACCGCTCCGAAGCAGTGCGCGACCTGATTCGCGCCTCGATCGCCAAGGAGCAGATGCGCACGCCCGATGAGCATGTTATCGGGTCGCTCACCATGATTTACGACCACCATACCGGCGACCTGACGCGCCGTCTGGACGAAGTGCAGCACGACTACACCGACGAGATCGTATCGACCATGCACGTGCATCTGGATCACCACAACTGCTTGGAGATTCTGGCGCTCAAGGGTCGCGGCGAGCGCGTCTACGAACTAGCCGACCGCCTGCTGGGCCTGCGCGGCGTTAAGCACGGCGAGCTCACGTGCGCCGCCACCAAGCAGAGCCTGGGGCTGTAGCGGGATTTCCCGCAGCGCACCTGCCAAATAGGGACAGGTTTGTTTTGGCAGGTTTAGAAGTTTTACCTACCAAAATAAACCTGTCCCTATTTGGTCGGTTTTGATGAGGGGGGTCGCATGCGGCATGTGCATATTCATGTGACGGGCATTGTGCAGGGCGTTGGCATGCGACCGTTTGTGTATCGCGAGGCCATGGCGCATGGCATTTGCGGATGGGTGCTCAATGCGGGCGACGGCGTGCATATCGAGGCGCACGCTCCGGCCGATGCGCTCGATGCTTTTGTTGCCGCGCTTTCTGAGCATGCGCCTGCGGCAGCCCGCGTAGAGCATGTCGAGGTTGTGGACCTGGCAGCCAACGGTTGGGATGCCGCCAACGAACAGGGCTTTCGCATCGTAGCATCGCAGGACCAGACCGCGCACACGACGCTCGTCTCGCCCGATATCGCTACCTGTGACGATTGCCTGCGCGAGTTGTTCGATCCCGCCGACCGACGCTATCACTACCCCTTTATCAACTGCACTAACTGCGGGCCACGCTTTACCATCATCCGATCGCTGCCTTATGACCGAGCGGCCACATCGATGGACCGTTTCCCCATGTGTCCCAAGTGTGCCGCGGAGTATGCCGACCCACTCGACCGGCGTTTTCACGCGCAACCCGATGCCTGCTTTGATTGCGGGCCGCATATTACGTGGCGCGAGGCTGTAAACGGCGATGCGTGCGGGAATTCGTCCGCGACACCGGCCGTCGGCACCACACGCGAGGCCAGCGACGCTATCATCGAGCGCTGCGTTGAGCTGCTGGCCAGCGGTGGCATCGTCGCTATCAAGGGCCTGGGCGGATTCCATCTAGCCTGTGACGCTGCCAACGAGCAAGCGGTGGCCGAGTTGCGCCGTCGCAAACGCCGCAGCAACAAACCACTTGCCGTCATGGTGCGCAGTCTTGCTGATACCGAGCGCCTGTGTCATATCGACGATGCTGAACGCGATCTGCTCGCTGGCAGTATCCGCCCCATCGTGCTGCTGCGCCGGCGCACTGTTGGCGAGGGCAACGGCGGCTCCCCCGACATCCTCGCCCTCGCGCCATCTGTCGCACACGACTTGCCCGAGCTCGGCGTCATGCTCCCCTATACGCCGCTTCAGCATCTGTTGCTCGCCGCGGCAGAAGCCTGCGGTATGCACGCGCTCGTCATGACCAGCGGAAACCTGAGCGAAGAACCCATCGAGACCGACGACGACCTTGCCTGGGAACACCTCGTTGCTGCCGGCATCGCCGACGCGTTGCTCGGTAACGACCGCGCGATCCTCTCGCGCTATGACGATTCCGTGGTGCGCGTGGTTGACGGCACCGTTATGCCCGTGCGCCGCGCTCGCGGATATGCACCCCAGCCGCTGCCGTTGCCGGCGCTCGACCGCGCTCCGTCCTGCGTGCTTGCCTGCGGGCCACAACAAAAGGCCACGATTGCGCTCACGCGTGAAGGGACGAACGGCAAGGCAACCTGTTTTGTGTCGCAACATATCGGCGATGTTGAAAACGGCGGGACCTTCGATGCCTGGAACGCCGCGCGCACGCGCTTGGAAGATCTCTTTGATTTGGCGCCCGCCGCCTTGGCCTGCGATGTACACCCCAGTTATCTATCGGGCCAGTGGGCGCGCGAGCAGGCGCGAAAATGCAATCTGCCGCTCGTCGAGGTGCAGCACCATCATGCGCATATCGCGAGCGTAATGGCCGAGGCCATCGCCGCGGGCCAGCTTACAACCGACGCGCACGTCCTTGGCATCGCCTTTGACGGCACCGGCGCCGGCACCGATGGGACCATTTGGGGCGGCGAGTTTCTTGTTGCCAGCCTTGGCGGCTTTGAGCGCGCCGCGCATTTGCGCACCTGGGCGCTCCCCGGCGGGGCGGCCTCCGTGCGCGACGCCCGCCGCAACGCCTTTGCCCTGCTCAGTGAGCTCGGCCTGCTCGAGCACCCAGGCGCCGCTCGGCTTTTGGACAGCCTCGACGAGCAAACGCGCAGCGTGACAGCCACCATGATCGAGCGCGGCATCAACAGCCCGC
This sequence comes from uncultured Collinsella sp., assembly GCA_905210085.1. Lineage (GTDB taxonomy): Bacteria > Actinomycetota > Coriobacteriia > Coriobacteriales > Coriobacteriaceae > Collinsella. The sequence goes on from CAJLVJ010000001.1 coordinate 60,557, forward strand.
GTACCAGCAGCATGGGGCGTCTCTTTGATGCCGCGGCAGCAATTCTGGGCATCTGCGACAAGGCAACCTACGAGGGCGAACCCGCCATCGAGCTTGAGGCTGCCGCCTGGCGCGCGCTCAGCAGTGAAAGTGCCTGCCCCGCCGGCAATATAGCCGGCTTTTCCGTAACCGAATCATCCCGTCCGGACGCCTGCCATGTTCTAAACTCCAGATCGCTTATTGGGGCGCTTTTGGAGGGAACCAGGGCCGGCACTGCGGCCTGCAGGCTCGCGCTCGACTTCCATATCGCCATCGCGCGCTCTTCGGCACGAATCGCACGCGAAATCTGCGCGCGCGAAGGCATCGATACCGTCGCGCTCTCGGGCGGCGTGTTCATGAACCGACTTTTGCTCCAGCTCCTCACCCGCGAGCTTAAAGACGCAGGCCTTACTGTCCTTGTCCCCCGCACCGTACCCGTCAATGACGGCTGCATCGCCTACGGTCAGGCGGCAGTCGCAAGCGCTCGTCTTGCGCAGGTTGCATCGCAGTAGGCTGTTCGGCCAGCCCGCAAGCCGCCGTCTCACAGGTGTAGCGCGTTTGCCCGCAGCGCCCGCGAGCGCTACCATCAACTGATGGATTATTGAGCGCCCGTCCAGCGCAAAGCGTATAAAAGGGGAACAATATGTGCCTTGCCGTTCCCGGTAAAGTAGTCAAACGCGACGACGACCTCAAGGCCACCGTCGACATGATGGGCATCGAGCGCCCCGTGTCGCTACGACTCGTGCCGACGGCACAGGTTGGCGACTATATTCTCGTACACGCCGGCTTTGGCATCCAGATCGTCGACGAGCAGGAAGCGCAAGAAACGCTCGAGCTCGTTAATGCCATGACCGAACTGGCCGAAGAAGACCAACTGGCCAGCAACCCGGCCGAGGCATACTAGTGGCGGCCGGACAGCCGGCTCGCTCCGGTATCGACTTTTCGGCATTTCGCGATTCCAAGCTGGCCCGCGAGCTCATCGAACGCATCCATGAACTCGTCGGCGACCGTACCATCAACCTTATGGAAGTCTGCGGCACGCACACCGTGAGCATCGGCCGCTATGGCTTTCGCTCCATTATGCCGGCCGGGCTCAAACTGCTAAGCGGTCCGGGTTGCCCCGTCTGCGTTACCGCCAACCGCGACATCGACCACGCAATCGCGCTCGCCAACATAGACGGCGCCATCATCACCACCTTTGGCGACATGATGCGCGTGCCCGGGTCATCCACCTCGCTCGCTGCGCAAAAGGCGGCAGGGCGTGACATTCGCATCGTCTACTCCCCGCTCGACGCGCTCGACATTGCCGAGCAAAACCCCGATCGCCCGGTCATTTTTATGGGCGTGGGCTTTGAGACCACAACGCCCACCATCGCCGCCGCCATTTTGGAGGCCGATGCACGCGGACTCCAGAACTTCTCGGTCTACTGCGCCCACAAGACCACGCCGCCGGCGCTGCGCGCCATCGTCAACGATCCCGAGACCACTATCGACGGCTTTATCCTGCCGGGCCACGTCGCCACCATCACGGGCTTAGCCCCCTTTGGCTTTTTGGTCGACGAGTTTAAGACTCCAGGCGTGGTAACGGGATTTGAGCCGGTCGACATCTTGCAGGGTATCTGCATGCTGGTCCAGATGGTTGTTGAGGGGCAACCCGCGATCGACAACGCCTACCGTCGCGGCGTCAATGCCGACGGCAATCCTGTGGCGCGCCAGCTGGTCGAGCAGGTATTTGAGCCGTGCGATACCACGTGGCGCGGGCTGGGATCGATTGCGGCTTCGGGACTCGCCATTCGTCCCGAGTTTTCGCACTTTGATGCCAGCATGCGCTTTGACGTGTCCATCGAGCCGACGGTCGAGCCACGCGGGTGCCGCTGCGGCGACGTGCTGCGCGGGGCCATTACGCCGAGCGACTGCCCCCTGTTCGGCCACGCTTGTACGCCCGAGCATCCCGTCGGCCCCTGCATGGTGAGCTCCGAGGGCAGCTGCGCAGCATATTTCCGCTACCGAGGCTAATAGGTTCCGCCGTTCTAACGAACGGCGGACCAGTCGACGCTGCGCCTCACCCATATAATTCCACCCACGATTGGAGTTTTCGATATGTCCCATAGCGTTACCGATAGCACCGTCCTGCTGGGCCACGGCTCCGGCGGACAGATGATGAAGCGCATCATCGATGAGGTCTTTTTGGATGCCTTTGGGTCGCCCGAACTGCTCGAAGGCAACGACGCCGGCGTCGCCGCGCTGCCCGCGAGCGGGCGCATCGCCATGTCGACCGACAGCTTTGTAGTCTCGCCGCAGTTCTTCCCCGGTGGCAACATCGGCCGTCTCGCCGTGTGCGGAACCGTCAACGACGTCGCGACCTCGGGCGCCAACGTGCGCTACCTATCGTGCGGCTTTATCCTCGAAGAGGGCTATCCCATGGATAGGCTCCGCCAGATTGTGCAGACGATGGCCGAAACGGCGCATGAGGCGGGCGTGTCCATAATCACGGGCGACACCAAGGTGGTCGAGCGCGGCGGGGCCGACGGCGTCTACATCAATACCGCCGGCGTGGGCGAGGTTCCCACGGGCGTGGCGCTCAGCGGCGCCAACTGCCGCCCCGGCGATGTCATCCTGGTCTCGGGTACGCTGGGCGACCACGGCATCGCCATCATGAGCCAACGCGAGGGCCTGGCGTTTTCGAGCACGATCGAAAGCGATGCCGCGCCGCTCAACCACCTGATTGCCGACGTTTTGGCCGCAGCGCCCGGCACGCGTTGCTTTCGCGACCCCACGCGCGGTGGCCTAGCGTCCACACTCAACGAGTTTGCCCAGGCCAGCAATGTCGCCATGGAGGTCGACGAGGATGCCGTGCCCGTGCGTCCCGACGTGCAGGCCGCCTGCGAGATGCTCGGCTACGATGTGTTGCAGGTGGCAAACGAGGGCAAGATGGTCGCCGTCGTACCGGCCGAGCAAGCCGATGCCGCACTGAGCGCCATGCGCGCCGCCCACTACGGCGAGAACGCCGCCATCATCGGTCGCGTGCTGCCACTTGGATCGGACGCTCGACCCGCCGTGCGCGTACGTACCGGCTGGGGCTCGACCCGCATCCTCGACATGCTCGTGGGAGAGCAGCTGCCGAGAATTTGCTAACGACAAAAGCTCAGGGCTATTAAAGATATTCAGATTCCAAACATGCCCGGCACGCATGCCCAGTATTATGGGGTGCGTTTTACAACTCAAGCGGCAGGAGCACCCATGGCAGCGGATTATTCCCATGTGATTTTTGATCTGGACGGCACCATCCTCAACACGCTCGAGGACCTGACAGCCGCCGGCAACCATACCTGCGAGATGCACGGCTGGCCCACGTTTGCCGTTGACGAGTACCGCTACAAGGTGGGAAACGGCATGCTCAAGCTGGTCGAACGCTTTATGCCTGCCGAGTATGCGGGCGACGGTCGCATGTTTGAGCAGACGCTTGCCGAGTTTAGGGCTTATTACGGCGAGCACAAGGAGGACCACACCGCTCCCTATGCCGGCACGACCGAGATGCTCGACCGCCTGCACGCGGCGGGCGTGCAGCTTGCCGTGCTCACCAACAAGGACCACGTCTCGGCGGCTCCGCTTATCGAGAAGTATTTTGGTTCCGAGCGCTTTGCGCTGGTGCAGGGCCGCGTCGATGCGTTTCCCCCCAAGCCCGAAGCACCCGTCACGCTGCATGTGATGGAGGAGCTGGGCGCCGATCCGTCGACCACGCTCTACGTAGGCGATTCCAATGTCGATATCCTGACCGGTCACAACGCCGGCCTTAAGAGCGCGGGCGTCAGCTGGGGCTTCCGCGGCCGCGCAGAGCTGGAAGCCGCCGGCGCCGACTACGTGGTGGACACCCAGGACGAGCTCGCGGCGCTGATCCTGGGCGAGTAACGAGCGACACTGCTTAACGCAGCTGCGACAATTCTTCCGCGCGGAAAGCGCATCCCGTTTTGGAGCTCCGGAATGGGATGCGCTTTCCGTTTGAGGCGCATCAGGGAAACCGCATCCCGTTTCAGAGCAATATTCCGGGTCGCACTTTCCGCAACCCACCCCATCCGGAAACCGCGACCCACTATTCGGCCAAAAACCGGGTCGCGGTTTCCCAAGCACTCGATGCAACGCTGGCACAAGGAATGTCCCCAACTGCCGGCAGAAAAGGAACGTCCCCAAGTGCCGCCTTCGGCAGCGATGGCAACGCCACAGGTACAAGCGCCACTTTAAGCCAGCCAAGGGAACACCGTTGTTTTGGCAACGACAGCGAAAGCCCGCCAGAGCGAGCAAGGTGCCTTGAAACGAGGCGGCATTGACCTTCTGGTCATGCCGCCGAAGTTGAAAGGCAGATTGCCGCTCTGGCGGGCTTGCAACGTCGAGCAGTTGCGGCGTTTGGTAAAACGCCGCAACGAACTAGCTCAGCATTGCATCCATCATCTCGGAGTTGACAGAGTCGTCGGCAGACCACTCGCCGTCGTCGTTGCAGGTGTACTTGAAGATAACCGTGGTCTTCCTGGGCTCGGTGGCCTTGGTCACATCGACCATAACCTGACCGGCCATCTTGTACAGCTCGTCATCGGAAGGAACCGTGTCAAGCGCAGCGACCTTCTCCTGATACTGAGTGGAGAAGTCCTCGACGATCTTGTTCATAGACTTGCAGGTGATAGAGACCTCGGCGGTCGCGACACCCTTGTCCTCGTCGACCGTCACGTCGCCGATCTTGTAGTCAAAGCCCTCAAGATAGGTCTTGGCGTACTCCTTGGGATCGATACCCAGCTGCTCGAACTCGTCGCCCGAAGCCTCCTCCAGACCAGAGAGGAAGTCGTCGCCACCGTTCTTGACCTCGTCAAACTACGTCGTAAGATCCTCGGTGATGAGCTCCTCAACCGAAGGACCTCCACAGCCGGAAAGCACGACCACGCATGCAACCAAGACGGCCATGAGGGGCGCAAGCAGCAGCTTCTTTTTCATGTTGTTCCTCCCAATGAGCGGCACCGCGCTTCCCGGACGCGGCACACGTTGTAATAAGTAAGCCCATACTATCCACTTATGAACACCCTCGGCAACGCGAAGGCGTGGTCGGTTCGTTTTAGCGTCCGAACGGTTTGCAAGCCCGCCCAACGTGCAATAAAACACTTCCCCACGGTGCAATAAAAAAGGTGGCCGGAAAACCCGACCACCCTTGCACATCCTTTGGACGCCGCAGTTTACTTGCGGACGACCTTGACGATGGCGTCACCGGCGGCGACGGCGGACTCTGCCTCAACGGTGAGCTCGACGTCGGCAAACTCGGCGGTGTTGGACACGGCCACGACGACGCAGTCCTTGTAACCGGCGGCAGCGATCTTGGCGCGGTCGATCTTGAGTATGGGCTGGCCGGCCTTCACAACGTCGTCAGCCTTGACGAAGCCCTCGAAGCCGTCACCGTTCATGTTGACGGTATCGACACCAACGTGCACCAGAACCTCGATGCCGCTATCGGACTGCAGGCCCACGGCGTGACCCATGGTGACGGTCACCTTACCGTCGCAGGGAGCGTAGACCAGATCATCCTCGGGCCACACGGCACAGCCCTTGCCCAGAACCTCGCCACCAAAGACGGGATCGGGCACGTCGGCCATCTTGATGACCTTGCCCTTGACGGGCGAGCACAGCACGTCGGCGCCGGCAGAAGCAGAGATGGAGGCCGGAGCAGCGGCAGCCGCGGGCTCAGCCTTCTTCTTGAACATATCAAACAGACCCATACGTTTTCTCCTCTTGATTAAGCGCAACGTTGTGCGCATGCCTACGATAATTATAGTGCCAAATGGTTCAAATGCTAAGGTGGGGACTCGAATCGCGAGCCCTTCTCGGTAGTGCTCGTGGGATGAGCATCTCCTTTGCATCGCGGTTCGATAAGCCGAGTATCGCCCACGCGCGGGACGGGCAGAAGCGGGCACGCCAAACCCGATACTTCTTTTCGCTCTCGAGTCCTGCCGCCGCCCCGTCCCTGACACTTCCTGATACCGACCGAAACGTGCCAAAATAAACCCGTCCCTTTTTGGTAGGTTTGGCGAGTGTGGATTTTCGGACGCTTAACTAACGAGCGTGGATAATCTCCCACTTTGACTTTGAGGCCGTCACCGAGCCAAAAACGGGAGATTATCCACGTTCATTTTGGATGACCCCCTTGTACCAAGCCGAGCTCCATGGTCAAGTAATAACGACTTCTCATCATTAGATTGTTTACATCAATTCTAATAACTATTTAATCCTTAAACTCGTTATTAGAATTGATATGATTAGCCTAATAACGAGTTTCCGGCACTAAAGATATGGAGGGCGCGATGCAAATCGAGGAGAACGGCCAGGGAACGCTCCGCAATAATCTATCGGGGAAATTGGCTTACTATTCGTTTTTTCCAACGCCCTTGCAATCATTGAGGCAGCTAAACCTCACCGAGGAAACCTATCGCACGCTTTCCGCATGCTCACGAAAGCTTGGAGAGCTTGAAGGCATGCTCTACTTTGTTCCCAACGCCGATATGTATCTGACAATGTACGTGCGCAAAGAAGCACTCCTTTCTTCGCAAATTGAGGGAACCCAGTGCACGTTTGACGACCTACTTAGTCCATCGCAAACACAACTCCATCATAAAGATGTCGCAGACGTCGTGAATTACGTCCGTGCTGTCGACCGCGGCGTAGAACTGCTCAAAAAGATGCCCTTGTGCACGAGACTTCTTAGGCAAGTTCATGCGGTCCTGCTGGACGGAGTGCGCGGAACGGAGAAGAATCCAGGCGAGCTGCGCTCCTCACAAAACTGGATTGGCCCCTCAGGCTGCACCATTGCAACCGCATCGTTTGTCCCTCCAAACATTGAAGATTTGAGTAACACGCTCCAGGACCTCGAACGCTTTATCAATGAGCCTCAAGTCGAAATGGATCCGATTGTGCGGGCGGCGCTCGTCCATTACCAATTTGAAACTGCCCATCCATTCCTAGACGGAAACGGTCGCCTGGGCAGGCTTCTCATTACACTTATGCTCATCAATGATGGCGTTCTTCATTCTTGCTTGTTCTATCCATCGTTCCAGTTCAAGAAAAATCGAAGCGAGTACTACCGGCAACTCACATCCGTAAGGGAGAGAGGCACTTACGAGGAATGGATAGAGTTTTTCTGCAACAGTCTTCTCGAGAGTGCGAAGGACTCGGTAGGGTCTTTAAAAAACCTTGTTGACCTCCATAACCGTTCCACAGCAACCATTACCGAAAATCTCGGAAGGACCGCTGCAAACGGGCAAAGGCTGTTGGGCATTCTTGAAGAGCACCCCATCGTCGACACCGCATTCATCGCTGCCCAACTCGATATCGGCAGGAGTACCGCGAGCTCGCTCGTCAAATCATTTGAAGAATTGGGTATCCTCCGTCCGCTCGACGAGTCAAGACAGAGATACCGGCAGTACGGGTATGAAGAGTATCTTTCGATTCTCAGGGAAGACGCCGAGCCGATTAGATAGGCATCGCAGCCCAAGCAAATTAAAGCGAGCGCGGATAATCTCCCACTTTGAGCCCGCACACAGGCCAAAAACGGGAGATTATCCACGCTCATTTCTGACTAGTCATTTATGAACGTCCCCAATGACTAGTCCGGCAACGCCGATGTTTCGGCAACGACAGCGAGCGAACCGCATTCGGAGCAAGACGACGCCGCAGGTAGAGAACGGACAGCGAGCGGGTCGCATTTGAGACAAGGTGACGTGAAACGAAAGGGCGCTGACCTTCTGGTCGCGCCCTTGAAGTTGAACGTCAGATTGTCCAAATGCGGCCCGCGCAGCGTCGAGCAGTTACGGCGTTTGGTAAAACGCCGTAACTAACGTGCTCCGTACTGCTCGTAGTAGGCATCGATGGCGGCCTTGAGCTCGTCGTCGATGACAACCTTGCCGTCGATCTCGTGGTTATAGAGGGTCTCGACGACCTCGGCCATGGAGACGATGCTCGCGACGGGGAAACCGTACTTGGCCTCGATCTCCTTCTGGGCGGTGGTCACGCCACCCTTGCCGACCTCCATGCGGTTGAGGGACACGATCAGGCCCTTAATCTCGACATCGGCAGCAGCCTTGACCTTGGGATAGGTCTCGTCGATGGACTTACCGCTGGTGGTGACGTCCTCGACCATGACCACGCGGTCGCCGTCCTGGGGCTCATAGCCCAGCAGGTTACCCTTGTCGGCGCCGTGGTCCTTGGCCTCCTTGCGGTCGCAGCAGTACTTGACCTCCTTGCCGTACAGCTCGTGGTAGGCAATTGCGGTCACGACGGCCAGCGGAATACCCTTGTAGGCCGGTCCAAACAGCACATCAAAGTCGTCGCCAAAGTTATCGTGGATGGCCTGGGCGTAATACTCGCCCAGCTTCTTGAGCTGATAGCCCGTCACGTAAGCGCCGGCGTTCATAAAGAACGGGGACTGACGGCCGCTCTTGAGCGTAAAGCTGCCGAACTTAAGGACGTCGGACTCGACCATAAACTTGATGAACTCTTGCTTGTAAGCCTCCATGCGGGCTCCTCTCGTAATCGCGTACGTGCCTTCCAGTTTAGCGCAGGCGAAGCGTAGATGCGGGCGCGCTTTGGGGCCACGGCATTCTGTAAAGGCTTTGTCAGGGGGAATGGTTTTACGAACAATGGGGTTGACATGTCAAACTCCCTCATCAAGAATACGGGCGGATTAAAAAGGGGTACGAGATACCCAAAGCGCGCTGCGCTCAGCCTTTAGGAGGTGTGCCATGGAAGGCAGTCCTAGTCGAAAAACCTGCATGTCGCCCTCGGCACGCCGCGAGGGCTCCGCACACGCATAAACGCCACCGGCAGATCGCCAAAACCACCGCAAAGGCGCGCTGCACCCTTTGTGGGCTCAAGAGCTTGACGTGAGCGACATCTAGGTTTTTTGAAGCAAATACGACACGTACGCTAACTCCCCTCAACAAGGAGGACCCTATGCTGATGCTCAAAACCGTCACGGTACTCGAAGCCATCTCCAAGCGCCGCCGCACGGCGCGCCCTGCCGCTCATACCGGCCTGTCCAAGAACACCATATTCGCCACCACCCATAGTGCCGAGGACGCCCTCGTACTGCTTGACGCCACGGCAAACGGCCTCACCGTCGAGCAGGCAACTGAGCGCCTGAACGCCGTCGGCCCCAACACCATCGAGGCAACGACCAAAACGCTCGCCCGCCGCATCGCCGACGCCTTCATCGATCCCTTCGCCGGCATCCTCGCCGCGCTCGCGCTGGTCTCGCTCTACATCGACGTGCTCGCCGTACCCGAGCCGCAGCGCGACCCCTCCACGGTCATCGTCATCGGCATCATGCTGCTGGTATCGGGCGGCATGAAGTTTATCCAGGAAGCCCGCAGCGGCAATGCGGCCGAGGCCCTTAAGGACCTGGTCTCCAACACTTGCACCGCCCTGCGCGACGGCGGGCGCATCGAGATCCCCTTCGACGAGCTCGTCCCCGGCGATGTAATCCGCCTCTCTGCCGGCGATATGGTGCCGGCAGACGCCCGCATCATCACCGCGCGCGACCTGTTTGTGATCGAGTCCGCACTCACCGGCGAGAGCGAGGCCGTCGAGAAGACCACCGCCGTCACCGTCGTCGAGGGCGCCGACGGCTCCGCACTGCCACTCTCTGCCTGCAAGAACATCGTCTTTACCGGCACCTCCGTGCAAAACGGCGCCGCCATGGCGCTTGTCGTTGCCACCGGCTCGGACACCTACCTGGGCGGCATCGCCAAGATGCTCAACGGGCGCGGCGAAAAAAGCGCGTTTGACCGCGGCGTCTCGAGCGTCTCCATGCTGCTGGTGCGCCTGATGCTCGTTATGGCGCCGGCCGTCTTTGCCATCAACGCCGCCACCAAGGGCAACGTCATCGACGCGCTGCTGTTCGCCACGAGCGTGGCCGTGGGCATCACGCCGCAGATGCTTCCCGTCATCGTGACCACGAGCCTGTCGCAGGGCGCCAAGGACCTCGCCCGTCGCCAGGTTATCGTCAAGGAGCTGCCGGCGATTCAAAACCTCGGAGCGATGGACGTCCTGTGCTGCGACAAGACCGGCACCCTCACCGAAGACCGCATCGTGCTCGAGCGCTACCTCAACACCGATGGCAACGAGGACGCGCGCGTGCTGCGCCATGCGTTTTTGAACAGCTTCTTCCAGACCGGCCTCAAAAATCTTATCGACCTGGCCGTAATCGACCGTGCCGATGTGACACCCTCGACCGTCGCACCCGATTCCATGCTGGGCCAGAGCCTGCGCGACCGCTACACCAAGGTCGACGAGGTTCCCTTCGATTTCTCGCGCCGTCGCCTGAGCGTAGTTGTCGCCGACGCCCAAGGCAAAACCCAGATGGTTACCAAGGGCGCCGCCGAGGAAATGCTCGAGATCTGCTCCTTTGTCGAGATCGATGGCATCGCTCAGCCGCTCACCGACGAGAAGCTCGCCCAGATTCGCAAGCAGATCGCCGGACTTAACGCCGAGGGCCTACGCGTAATTGCCGTGGCGCAGAAGACCAATCCGCGCTGCGTGGGCGAGTTTGGCATCGCCGACGAGTGCGACATGGTGCTGATGGGCTTTTTGGCCTTCCTCGATCCGCCCAAAGCAAGTGCCGCGGGCGCCGTCGCCACCCTCGAGGCCAAGGGCGTGGCGGTCAAGGTCCTAACCGGCGACAACGACCGCGTCGCCGCCACCGTCTGCGAGCAGATTGGTATCGATGCGAGCAACGTCTTGCTCGGCTCCGAGATCGATGCGCTCGATGACGCCGAACTTGCCGAGCGCGCCGAGAAAACCCACCTCTTCGCCAAGCTCTCGCCGCTGCAGAAGGCGCGCCTAGTACGTGTCATGCGCGAGATGCTCGGCTACACCGTGGGCTTTATGGGCGACGGCATCAACGACGCCGCCATGCGTGCGAGCGATTGCGGCATCTCGGTCGATTCGGCCGTCGACATTGCCAAGGAATCCGCCGATATCATCTTGCTTCAGAAGGACCTGGGCGTGCTCGAGCGCGGCATCATCGAAGGCCGCCGCACTTACGGCAACCTGCTCAAGTACCTCAAGACCACGGTGAGCTCCAACTTTGGCAATGTGCTGTCCGTGACCGTCGCGAGCCTGTTCTTGCCGTTTTTGCCCATGAGCGCCCTGCAGCTGGTTCTGCTGTCGCTGGTCTACGAGATCGTGTGCATCGCACTGCCGTGGGACACCGTCGATGACGCCTGGACTGCCCGCCCGCGTGCCTGGGACGCCGCGTCCATCAAGGGCTTTATGCTCGAGCTGGGCCCCGTGAGCTCGCTGTTTGACATCGTGACCTTCGCCGCGCTCTTCTTTGTCGTGTGCCCCGCCGCCGTGGACGCAAGCTGGTCCGAGCTTGCCGCTGCGGGCGACGTCGCGGGTATGGCGACCTTTGCTGCGCTCTTCCAGAGCGGCTGGTTTGTCGAGTCCATGTGGTCGCAGACACTCGTGGTCCACATGTTGCGCTCCCCGCATCTGCCGAGCCCGCGCGACCACGCCGCGCCCGCATTGTGCGTTCTTACCGTGCTGGGCCTGGCGCTCGTCACCTGGCTGCCGGCAAGCCCCATCGCCGATGCGCTCGGCCTCATGCCGCTGCCCACGAGCTTTTTTGGGCTGCTCATTGGCATCGTTACCGCCTATATCGCGCTCACCCAGCTGGCAAAGCGCCGCTACATTGCCCGCCACGGCGAGCTGCTGTAGCAAGTAGACGGAAAACACCCTGCCACCTGCCGTTGCCACTACCACAGCTGCCAACGCCGCTGCCGCTGCCTCTGCCGCCGCCGCAGTCTATCCCCCCAGCAGTTGCGGTGAAATAGTTCCTGTTTAAAGCCCAGTGACTTTAATTTAGGGACTATTCCACCGCAACTTATTGGGAGATTAGCTAGTCCTTGGGTGTCCAGGACCAGAAGAAGTTGATAAGGGCCACACGCGAGGCGGTACCGGCCTTTTTGTTGATCGAGGAAATGTGGCGATAGAGCGTGGAACGCGAAAGGAAGAGCGTTGTGGCGATGTCCTGAACGCTCTGGTCCGAAACGACCAAGACCTCAAGAATATCGCGCTCGCGCTCTGTAAGCCCAAAGGTGGCGACGAAAGCATCGAGGCGTTCATCGGACGTGAGCTCCGCTGCCTCCACGGGCTCGGGGTCGGAGCATGTGGGCGCAAGATCCCCACCAAGATCGTCGGTGGCAAGCGGCGGTCCGTCCCGCATCGCGGCATCATCGGCTCGTTGCCCCAACTGCCCCAGCAGCGTAATCGCAATGCCCACAAACATCACGAGCGCCGCACCGACCGCAGCCAGCACATTTTGACTCGAGATAATCGCCACTGCCGGCGCCGTCACGAACATCGAGCACACGTTGTTGACGACGCGACCCATGCACGGCCAAAAATATGACCAGCGCGCATAGAGCGAGACGGCGGCATATTTTGTGGTAAAGAACACCACGAAAAAGCCCGAGCCCAGATAAAAGATGATCGTGGCAGCAAGCTCATTGCCGCCATTGCCATCGACGATGAGCACAAAGAACGAAAGCGTGGACAGTATGGCGGCACATGTCATGCCGATATTCATATACGAGCGGCCGTGCAGGTCAAATAGTGCGCCAGCGACCAACGAGCTCACGACAAGCAGCAGGCGCGGCCAATCGCCCAAATCGACGGCTCCGACAGCATGCAGGGTCGTGAAGCCCGCGTTGAGAGCGGCGAATACGCCGGAAAGATACGCCGTCGCCACGGTCAGGCGAACTACGGCGCGACGGAATGCCGCCTTTGCCTCGGGATCGTCATGCCACTTGGCGCCATATTCCAGAGCATCTACCGAAAGCCCGGCAGCACTGGGTTCAAAGTTGGGATTGGACTCGTCGCGCAGCTTGGCGCGTCGGGCACCGTGGAGCAACGCCACCTGCGCGATCGCGCAGACGACCAGAACAGCCTGCTGAGGAATGCCGGCAGGCATCACCATGTGGTTGAGCACCTGCACCAGAACGCCCATGGCGTAGGAAAGTGCAGCCGCACGCGCCAAGCAGGGCGTCCGTGCAAAGCGCCGCGCAAAGTTTGCATGGGCAGTCGATCCGCAGTAGCCCAGCGCGCAGCACGCCACCAAACCGCCGGCAATTACCACCTCAACCTGAACCGCCATAATCAACAGCAGCAATGCCGCCACCAGCAAAACGCCCGTAACGTCACTCGTTGCTTCAATGGCATGGGGACGGCGATAGTACAGAATAGGACGCACAAAAAAGCCAATCACGCTCGCGCCGATAACAAGGCTCTCATAAATAACAACCTCGTCCGGAGACACGAACTCGGCCATGCGCGCATCAAAAAGATACTCGCACGCCAAAAACGTGAAGAAGAACAGCGCCAGGCATATAATCTCCCGAATGCCCCGACGCAGATATGCGGTTGTGTCTCCCATGTCCCTCATGGTTAACCCCCAGCCGCTCAATTGTCTGGAAAACTATTTTAATAAAGAACCAGTCTCAATATCGAAGCCGAGCTCGAAATGCTGCAAATTTGACCCCAGCCGTTCACGTCACACCGCGGTTTTGAGCCTCATGGACCAGAAGGGACACGCGCGGCCTCTAGCTCGGCAAGGAGTGTCTCCAACTGCCACTCATTTAAGTACGTCCCCAATGAGTGCCCAATGACTACCCGCAGCAAGGAGTGTCCCTATGTGTCGGATGAAAAATGGGCCATGTGTCCCAGTTGTGGAGACTCCTTGAGCCGTCTGGGTATCGCGAAGGATCGCGCACTCCCCCATCATCAAAAGTGACACACGCTACCAGTTGATGGGAGGCAGCCATGGGCTTCTTTGACAAGATGTTCGAGAAGAAAGAGTGCGCGATTTGCGGTACCGAGCTGGGACTTCTAGGTAAGACAAAAATCAATGAAGGCTACCTGTGCAAAGAGTGCGCCGGCAAGCTCTCCCCCTACTTTCACGGCTATCGCTCCAGCACCGCGGACGACATCCGTGAGCAACTCGCCTACCGCGAGGCCAACGCCGAACGCCTGTCTTCGTTCAACCCCACGCGCACGCTTTCTGCCGGGCGCACCAATATTATGCTCGATGAGGACGCGGGCCTGCTGATCATCACTTCGCAGAGCCGCTGGCGCGACACCAATCCCGACATCATCGAGTTCTCGCAGGTACTCGGCTGCGATATGGATATCGACGAGCAGCGCACCGAGATCTACCGCGAGACCAAGGACGGCGAGCGCGAGAGCTACAACCCGCCGCGCTACGACCTGGATTACGACTTTAATCTGACCATCCACGTCAACACGCCGTACTTTACCGAGATCAACCTGCGCGTGAACGACTCCACCATCGATCAGCGCGGCTCCATCGAATATCGCGAGGCCAAGCGCCAGGCAACCGAAGTCCGCGATGCGCTGGTGCAGCTGCGCCAGGAGACGCGCGACAGCGTCGTGGCCGCCAAGGCCCCCAAGACCGCGGTGACCTGCCCCTTCTGCGGAGCCACCACCATTCCCGATGCCAGTGGGCGCTGCGAATACTGCGGCGGCGCCATCGGCGCATAGCCTCCGGCAGCGAAAGGACCGATCATGGCCTTCGAGAGCGTCAACTATCAATGCCCCGCATGTGGCGGCCCCCTTCACTTTGCCAGTGCCGAGCAAAAGCTCGTCTGCGACTACTGCGATTCTCGTTTTGAAGTCGAAGAAGTCGAGGCCCTCTATCGCGAGCGCCAGGACAAGGCAGATGCCAAAGCCGATGCGGCAGCCGCAACGCCCAAGCCTGCTGTCGACGATGCCGTGCAGGAGCTGGCCCAAAACGCCGGCTACATCTGCTCGTCGTGCGGCGCCGAGCTCGTGTCCGACGGCACCGTCGCCGTCACCACCTGCCCGTACTGCGGCAACTCCACCGTGGCGCCCGGCCAGCTCTCTGGCGACTTCTCGCCCGACCTGGTGATTCCGTTTAAGCTCGGGCGCGATAACGTTATGGCCGCACTCAAGGAACACTACAAGGGCAAGATCTTGCTGCCCAAGAGCTTTGTCACCGGCAACCATATCGACGAGGTCCAAGGTGTCTACGTGCCGTTTTGGCTCTACGGCGCCCGCGTTGACGGCGAAGTGTACTTTGACGCGACCAACGAGACCGTAACCGAGGAATCCGACCGCACCGTCACGACCACCGACCACTACGATGCCTACCGCAAGGGAAACATCTCGTTTAAGCGCGTGCCCGTCGACGGATCGTCCAAGATGCCCGACGGCCATATGGACGCCATCGAGCCGTTTGACTACGACGCGCTGCGCCCGTTCTCGGTTGCCTATATGCCCGGCTACATCGCCAACCGCTACGACGAGGACCGCGAAACCTGCAAGGCGCGCGCCGAGCGCCGCATGGAGGAGAGCACGATCTCGGCCCTGCGCGAGACCGTCGTCGACGAGTATGACGACGCCACGGTCGAAAGCAAGCAGCTCGACTACACCTGGGAAGACAGCGACTACGCCCTGCTCCCCGTGTGGATGCTTTCCACCTCGTGGAACAGCAAGAGTTATCTGTTTGCCATGAACGGCCAGACCGGCCGCATGGTCGGCGAGCTCCCCTGCTCCAAGCCCAAGCTCGCCATCGCCTCGGTACTGTTCTTTGTAATCGGATTTGTCCTCTCCCAGATTCTCTTTATGGGGGAATACGCCTTCGATCCGGATTACCTCACCTTTGATATCGAGGGCATCCTCATCAACGTCATCGCGCCGCTGATCATCGTGATTATCGGAGACGTGCTACTGGTAGGCCAGCTCAAGACGGCCAACGAAGCAACCCATGCCGATGAGTATTGTGGCGAGCTCGACTTGACCGAGAAGCACGACACCTTCAGCCACACCGAGACCACCGTTGTCATGAAAGACGACAAGGACGACTAAGCAATCCAACCAATACCACCCGGCCTTTGACGAGAAAGGAAGATCACCATGGGACTCTTGAAAGCTGGATTGGGAGCTGCCGGCGGCGTCATGGCCGACCAGTGGAAGGAATTTATCTACTGCGAATCGATGCCTGCTGACGTCTTGGCCTGCAAGGGCAGCAAACGTACCGGTGGCCGCAGTTCCAACACGCGCGGCGAGGACAACGTCATCTCCAACGGCTCGGTCATCGCCGTCAACGACGGACAAGGCATGCTCGTGGTGCAAAACGGCAAGATCATCGAAGTCGCGCTGGAGCCCGGTGAGTTCGTCTTCGATACCGGCAGCGAGCCGAGCGTCTTTAGCGGCAACCTGGGCGATTCCATCAAGGAGACCTTCGCCAATATCGGCAGCCGCTTTACCTTTGGCGGCGACGCGGGCAAGGACCAGCGCGTCTACTTCATCAACACCAAGGAGATCATCGGCAACAAGTACGGCACCGCCTCGCCCGTGCCCTTCCGCGTGGTCGATAACAACATTGGCCTGGACGTCGACATCTCCGTGCGCTGCAACGGTGAGTATTCGTACCGCATCACCAACCCGCTGCTGTTCTACACCAACGTATGCGGCAACGTGACCGATAGCTACACGCGCGACAAGATCGACAGCCAGCTTAAGTCCGAGCTGCTCACCGCCCTGCAGCCCGCCTTTGCCAAGATCTCGGAGATGGGCATCCGCTACAGCGCCATCCCCGGCCACACCACCGAGCTCGCCCGCGCGCTCAACGAGGTCCTCTCTGCCGACTGGCGTGACCTGCGCGGCGTCGAGATCGTAAGCTTTGGCGTCAACTCCATCGCCGCCTCGCAAGAAGACGAGCAGATGATCAAGGACCTGCAGAAAGCCGCGGTCATGCGCGATCCCACCATGGCGGCAGCCAACATCGCCAGCGCCCAGAGCGATGCGATGCGCGCGGCAGCCGCCAACCCCAACGGCGCGATGGCAGGCTTTATGGGCATGGGCATGGCAGGTGGCATGGGCGGCATGAACGCCAGCCAGCTGTTCGCCGCCGGCCAGGCACAGCAGCAGGCCGCCCCGCAGCCGGCTCCGGCTCCCGCCGCCGCACCTGCGGCCGGCACGTGGACTTGCAGCTGCGGCGCCACCAACACCGGCAAGTTCTGCTCCGAGTGCGGCAGTCCCGCACCCGCCCCGGCACCGGCAAAGTGGTTCTGCCCCAACTGCGGCAGCGAAAACGGCGGCAAGTTCTGCAGCAACTGCGGAACGCCCCGGCCTTAGCCCCTCTATCTGGTAATTGGCGGGGGGATCCGCCACCCCCGCATTTGCTTCTATGGGTTTCGTTCGATGAAGGAGGACACCATGAAGACAACGTTCAAAAAGTCCGTACTCGCATTTCTGACATGCGTTCTGGCGCTCGCCTTTGCCCTGACGGGCTGCAGCGGCGGCGGCAAGGACCCCAAGGCCAACTTCGTCGGCAGCTGGCAGTACTCGGGTGGAACCTTGGAGGGCGAAGAGCTCACCGATGAGTACATGGATATGCTCAAGGAGTGGGGCCTCAACTGTATCCTGATCCTCGACGAAGACGGCACGGGCGTCCTCGACATGTTCCTTGAGGTCGCCGACCTGAAATGGGAGGCCAAGGACGCCACCACCGTAACGATTACCGCCGAAGATGAGTCGCACGACCTGAAGCTCAAGGACGACAAGCTCGTCCTCGAGGTGGATGGCGACAAGCTTATCTTTACCAAGTCCGACAAGGACCTGTCCGGTACGGTGAAGAAGGATCGCGAGGCGGCCGAGAAGGAAGAGGAGATCGATGAGGCCGTCGAAGACGACGATGTCCAGAGTGTCGAAATCTCCCCCGCCGTCACCGTCGCCGATGACGATCTGTGCACCATCACCATCACCGAGAAGTTCAAGGACGACTGGGGCGACATCGGCTTTGTCGTTAACATCACCAACAAGAGCGACAAGGACCTGACCTTCTACGCTCCTTCCGGCAAGACCAACGTCAACGGCACCATGAAGGACCCCTGGTTCTCGGCTCACCTGATGCCCGGCACCAACGCCACCGAGGAATTCACGTTCTCGAACGGCGAGCTTGACAGCCTTGACGACCTGGTCAACACGACCATCGGCATCGACGCCTACCTGACCGATTCCTACGAGGACGTCGCCTCTTACACCGCAACCATCGCGTAACGGCAGACATCGACAGCCGCGGATTGGCGGACACATCCGCGCACACCAGACGGGGCCGCAGGAGTTAATCCTGCGGCCCCGCCGCCTTGCGCCGACAGCACCGCTCGCACAAGCAGGCCGCCCGCCGTTTTCTGATGCAAAACGGCGGGTGGTCTATCTTTACGGCGCCGGAACACGGGTGAGCGCGCCGACTACGGGCGCTCCATGTTGGGAACGATGCTGCCCTCGGTCACCGCATGCACGGCCAGGCGCATGATGTTGTCGTAGCCGGTCTTGCTTAGAATCTCCGAGATGCGACGCTTGATGGTGCCCTCGCTCATAAACAGCTCGGCCGCGATCTCGCGACGGCTTTTGCCCTCGCAGGCAAGGCGCAAAATCGATAGCTCGACATCATCGAGAGCTGCCGTGCCCGAAAAAATGCTCTCGGGCGGCTTGGGAAACGTGCAATAGCCCGCCAACGTGGAGCGCATCACGGCGAACAGCTCGTCGATACCGACATTCTTGTACACAAAGCTATCGACGCCCGCCTCGCGAGCCTGATCGACAAAGGTGATCTCGGGCATGCCGGTCATGATAATGATGCGACACTCGGGCAGCTGCTCCTTGATGCGCGCCGCCGCCACGATGCCGTTAGAATCATGCTCGGTGCATACGTCCATCAGTATCATATCCGGACGCCCCTTGAGCGCGACACCCAAGGCCTCGGAGGCATCGGCGATGGCGGAAACAACGGTCATATCGGGCTGGTCGCCAACGGAGCGCGCCAGGCTCTCGCGCAGGATGGCCTGGTCTTCGACTATAAGGACGCGAATCATGAGCTTCTCCTCCGAACAGCGGCGTTGGGCGTAAGCGGAATGGATACCGTAAGCGTAAAGGGTGGGGCGGCGTGGACCTCTAGGCTGCCGCCCAGACCTTGCGCGACATGCCTCATACCTGGGATACCCGTTCCCTCGCGATACGATACGGGGGCCGGGGACCCGTCGTTAGAAATCGTCATGCGCGCGACGGCGTCAGCATCCGCCCCCTCCTGCCACAGACGCACGTGGACCCGATGCGCCTGCGCATGCTTGGTGGCATTGGTCGAGGCTTCGCGGATAATCTGCAAAAATGCGGCGGCGACACGTGCATCCTCAGGCAGCGCGCCCTCAACATCGATCTGCACACTCACCAGGCCAAAAGCATGGACGATGTCACCCAGCTGCTCTGCAGGCTCGCTGGCACCGCCACTGCGCAAATCGGCGGCGATTGAGCGCAGCAACGGGTCAATCTGCTCGAGCGACTCGTCATCCAGGCGCCCCTCCTCCAAATAGCGATGAAGAATGGACAGGCGCTGCCCGATCACGTCGTGCACGCGAGCGCGCATACGTAGGTAGGCCGCATTGTCAGCAACTTTTTTGACTTCTTCGATCTGGGCTTGGAGCTCTTGGCCCGCAAGCTCAAGCAGGTGGTTGGCTTGCGCCAAGCGGTCATGAGCATGCGCGTACTCTGTCACATCAAGACCGATAATGCGCTCGAACGAACGGCCCGAAACCATAACACGATCGCACACAAATAGGCGAATCTCGGCGGGAGAGACCTCGACCACCGCACGCGCCTCACCAAAGCGGTCCAGATTAATCCGCACACGGTTCCTGCTGCTTTCGGGCATTTGCATGCTCAGTTTGCGCAGGTCGTTCCATGTGCTGCTCATGTCGCCTAGGTCGGTGGGCATATGAAGTTCCACCAGGTTTTTGCGCATGCAGCGGTTCATGAGCAGCGGACGGCCCCTCGGGTCTAGATACAGGATGCCCACGGGAATCACATTGATGGTTTCAATCGTCGAGAATGCGGTGATATCTTCCTGGCGGTTACGGACGTCCATCAAGAGCGCCGCGATGGAACGGAACAGGAAGAACGCTCCCTCTGCGATAAGGACAATGGTCCACGCCGAGCCCATGGCAAAAACCACCGGCGGTGTAACGGCGACAACAAGCAGCAGCTCGACCAGCATGACGGGGCGACGATAGTGCACCATAAGCACCACGCCATAGGCAAAGATCGCGGCATTGAGCCACAACGCTCCGCCCATTGCCCTGGCGCAAACGTCAAGCGGCGCCACCAGATACGAGCCAGACGACGCGAATAAGATGAGCGCCGAAATCATCAGGTGAAGCACAAGGCTCGCCTCGTAGGCGCAAATCACCTTACGGTTATAGGACGAGCGGCGCGATGCGATGAGCGGGACGTGGATCGTCTGCAGACACGCAGCCAGGGCAAAGACAACATCGAGCGCAACAATTTGGGGAAGGATGAGCGAAATCTGCATCGTCACTCACCCACCCTCGGCATCAAGACGATCATGCGCAGCTGGCCGGGCTCGCCCTCAAAGCGGTATGCCACGTTGCGCCCTTGCAGAGCGCTTTCGAGCTCTTGCGCAGCGGGCGTCTGCGAAAGATCTTCATCATCGTTGGAAAAAAGCGTGGCACGCAGCTCGACACTGCATCGGTCATGGTCGCCCAAGTGATACATAAGCGCCGGATGGTCGGTGGTGTAGGCAAAAAACGCAAAGTCATACACGCAGTCGTACAGGGCGCTTACCGTACTGGCGTGCAACGGGCGCCGTATGGCGATAATCGAGGCGCAATCGATATCGATGGTGCGCAGGTCGCTTGCGAGCTCGTTGGCAATGAGCTGAATGCGGTCGCGATCAAAACCGCTCTCCCCGTGCTGTGCCAACGTGAGCGACCCCTTGCGCTTGCAATAGGCGACGAGCATCTTGGCGCGCTGCAGCATGCGGTAACGCTCGTGCGAAGACGCTTCGTCGGTCAACGGCGGCAGCGAGCTCAGCAGGTCGTACATCCCTTCGAGCGCGCGGGCAAGCGCTTGGTCCACGTCTTGGACCAGCAAGGTCTCGGCCTCTTGATCTGCCAAATGCGTCTTAAGGTCGTAGTCGGCGGCGAGCAGCTCGTTTTGACGCTGCAGCTCCATGCGACGATGTGCCAGTTCACGGTTAAGCTCGTTGAGCTCCGACACGTCTTGGGCAAGCAGCGCCGATCCACCCAGCAGCGGAAAGGTGCGATACATTACATCGGGATCGGATGCCACGGCAAAGGCATGGGCGCGGCCGTGCTCCTGGGTCCGCAACTCCTCGCGCACGCCTACCAGCATTGGCTTTGACACCGGCGTGGCATAGACTTCCTGCAGATCGCGCGTTAGAACTTTGAGGTCGAGCGGCAAGGTGTCGAAGATGCCGGCGATGTCGTGATACGACGGAATGACACCGCAATCGAGACAGATTTCCATCGCCACCACGCACAGGACGCAATAGACGAGCGAAAAGTTGAGCCTCCATGCCCAGGGCACGCGCAGCGCATACGAGATGGCAAAGAATGCGCCACCCAGCAGTACGAGCTCCGCCGTGCCCGAAAAACGCTGGATGCGGAAGGACGAGGACCGACCAACCAGGATAAAAAAGGCCACGAAGTCAAAGGCCGCCCACACGAGGACGGCGAAATAGCCCCAGCCGTAGGTGTAGTCGTTGCTCCAGGTGTCGCTTGTGCGGTCAAAGTGGAAGACCTGCTGGTGAAAATCGTTGGTGAGCACAAATCCGATAAGCAGGATGGCCACAATCCACAGCGCAGCGCAGTAGCGGCGACCCAGGCGGTGTTGTTCCAGGCCTGCAAGGCGCAGACCACACAACTGGTAGAGCAGCGGAATGAGCGTCATGGGCACGTAGTACAGGTACCACAGCACGGTGGCATAGAACGGCGTGAACGACTTGTACTTGAGAATGACTTCGATCATCCACAGGGCGCAGATGGTGGCGATGGCAACAAGGCGGCGGCGCAACACGTAGTCCAAACAGCGCAGATAGACCGATACGCCCCAAATCGAAAATACAATTGCGGCGACAAGCAACGGGAGAGAGCTCGAATGGACGAGCGCATCCACGACCTCTTCGGACACCTCGCTATAGGCAGGCACGGCGTTAGAAAGTTTGGGTTCGAAGGCGAACAGCGCCGGCAAGACTGCCAAAAGCATGAGGAACAGCGCGGTGATGGCGCCGGCGATAGCGAAGACGCGGTGACGGTACACCTGATGTGTTATGCCAACAAGGAATCGCGGCATGGCGAAGAGCCTGCCACCCCTGGGATCCGCCACGGGTGCGGATCGGGCGGCCGCATGGCCAGTATGTCGCTCGCGGGTACCCATAGTGCTTTTAGTGTACCGACAGGCAGGCTCAAAAAGCGGGCCACATGTCCCAAAATCCGCAGACGGCAAGGCGCCCAGCGAGCACATACTCGCCGGGCGCCTTGGTCAGGAAACTATGAGGATGAGCCCGCGAAATTCACAGCGGTCAGGCCCGTCCCCTAAGGGCCTGAGGTGCTCAAGATTGGGAGCGACAAGCCCGACGAAGCGTACTTAGGTACGCGAGGAGGGTTGGAGCCCCAAGGTTGAGCGCCTCAGTGCCCTTAGGACAGGTCCTCACCGTTCGTTTCGATGACATGCTTGTACCAGTCAAAGCTCTTCTTCTTGGAACGCTTGAGGGTGCCGTTGCCGGCGTCGTCGCGGTCCACATAGATAAAGCCATAGCGCTTGGACATCTCGCCCGTGCCGGCAGACACCAGGTCGATCGGGCCCCAGGTGGTGTAGCCCAGCAGGTCAACGCCGTCCTCGGTCACCGCGTCGCGCATCGCGGCAATATGCTGGCGCAGATAGTCGATACGGTAGTCGTCGTTGATGGAGCCATCCTCCTCGACAACATCCTTGGCGCCCAGACCGTTCTCGACCACAAACAGCGGCTTCTGATAACGGTCGTACAGGTCGTTAAGGGTGATGCGGAAGCCCAGCGGATCGATGGCCCAGCCCCACTGGCTCTCCTGCAGGTAGGGGTTCTTGGCGCCGGCGAAGGCGTTGCCCTGGGTGCGCTCGACATCGGGGTTATCGGCACCGGCAGAGCAGCGGGTGCTGTAGTAGCTAAAGCTGATGAAGTCGACGGTGTTGGCGGCCAGGATCTCGCGGTCCTCGTCCGTCATGCCCACATCGATGCCCAGACGCTCGAGCTTCTTGACGGCATAGGCCGGATAGTAGCCACGGCTCTGGACGTCGACGAAGAAATAGTTGCTCTGGTTGTCAAGCTGCGCCTGGCGCACATCGCCCGGACGGCAGCTGTAGGGGTAGTAGCTACCTGCGGCGAGCATGCAACCGATTTTGACCTCGGGGTCGATCTCGTGAGCGATCTTGGTTGCCCAAGCGCTGGCGACGAGCTCGTTGTGGGCGGCCAGGTACTCGACGGCCTCCTTGTTCTCGCCCTCCTCAAAGACCAGACCGGCACCCATAAACGGCAGGTGCAGAATCATATTGATCTCGTTGAAGGTGAGCCAGTACTTCACCAGACCCTTGTAGCGGGTGAAGATCGTGGTCGCGAGATTCTTGTAGAAGTCGATGAGCTTGCGGTTGCGCCAGCCGCCATACTCCTTGATGAGATGAATCGGGCAATCGAAGTGCGTGATGGTCACGAGCGGCTCGATGCCGTGCGCCTGACACTCGCGGAATACGTCCTCGTAGAAGGCCAGGCCAGCCTCGTTGGGCTCGGTCTCGTCGCCGTTGGGGAAGATGCGGGTCCACGCCAGGCTCATGCGGAAGGTCTTAAAGCCCATCTCGGCAAAGAGGGCGATGTCCTCCTTGTAGTGGTGGTAGAAATCGATGCCGGTCTGCGCGGGATAGTAATAGCCGTCCTCGAAGTCGAGCATCTTGCGCTGACCGGAGACCACCGCATAGCGCTCGGGGCCGTGCGGAGCCACGTCCACGTTGGCCAGACCGCGGCCGTCCACGTTGTAGGCGCCCTCGCACTGGTTGGCAGCCGTCGCGCCGCCCCACAGGAAGTCTTTACGGAAAGCCATGCATCGATCCTTTCATACGCTGCTTGTCGTGGTTTCAGTATCCCCGCAAATAGGGCCTCGCTCGACGACAGCGGCGCAGGTCGACACTTCTTTTCGCACGCGGGCGCTCGGCAGCCGCCCCCGTCTGACACTTTTTGATACCTGCCTGCCCAACCACCACAAAGGGGACAGGCACCTTTGTGGTGGTTTGGGCCCGTTTTGTCTCGATCTGTAACAGGTAGAGACGATTTAGCCCGCTAGATGTTACAGATTGAGACGGAAGATTCTAGTCCACGGCGATGTCGAGGTTTTGCCGATGAGGCCTACGTAGCCGCCTTCGCCGGCGGGATATTTGACTGAATAGGGAAAAAAGGAAAAAATAGGAAAAAAAGGAAAGGAGAGTCATGACTGAAACCATCTTCTCCCCCTCATTTGGAAATCGCCCGTCCTATCTGGTGGGGCGCGGGAGCGTGATTTCGACATTCATCTCCGGCCTTGAGCAGGAGCCGGGCAATCGAGACCGGGCTATGCTCATGCTCGGCCAGCGAGGCAGCGGCAAAACGGTTCTGCTGTGGGAACTTGCCGATCGCGCACGCAAGCTCGGCTTTGTTGTCGCCACGCCCACCGTAGCCTCCGAGGATATGCTCGAGCGCATTGTTGAGAAGATCCAGGAAGCGGGCGAGCCCTACGCCAACAAGCATCGGCTCCCCAAACTTGCGGGCGGCAGCCTGAGCGTCTTCGGCTTCTCAGCCGGCCTTGAGTTCACGCGCGATGTGCAGGAAACCAAAAGCTTCCAGTTCAAGCTCACGCAGCTGGCGCGCAAGCTGACCGAGCAGGGACACGGCATCCTCATCCTCATCGATGAGCTCCAGGCCAATTCGCCCGAGATCAGACAGCTCGTCACCGCCTATCAAGAGCTGGTCGGCGAAGGGCTCAACGTCGCGCTCGTCATGGCGGGCCTCCCGGGAGCAGTCTCCGCGACACTCAACGACCGCGTACTGACATTTCTCAACCGCGCACGCAAGGTCACGCTCGAACCGCTTTCAGTTGGAGATGTGGATGCCTACTATCAGCGAGCTTTCGAAGAGCTCGACCTTGATATTCCAGGCAATCTTCGGCTGGACGCTGCTCGCGCAACTCAGGGCTCGCCCTATATGCTGCAGCTCATCGGCTACAACATCGCCAATCGTTGCCAGGCAGGAGAACACGTAACGCCAGAGCAAGTCGATGGAGCAATCGAAGCGTCAAAGGCCGATTTCGAAAACGATGTGTGCGAAACGACGCTCGCCGCGCTATCGGACCAAGATGTTGCGTTTCTCGCTGCAATGACCGATGACGAAGACGGCGTGTCGCGCATTTCCGATGTGGCCGAGCGCATGTCAGTCACACCCGACTATGCGCAAAAGTATCGCCGGCGCCTCATCGACGCCGGCGTAATCGAACAGGCGCGCCGCGGTTACGTGCGTTTCGCCGTACCATATATGGCCGACTACCTGCGCAGCCAACTCTAGGCAGCCACCACAATGGGGACAGGCACCTTTGTGGTGGATTGGGGGCGGTTTGTCTTGATCTGTAACAGGTAGAGACGATTTAGCCCGCTAGATGTTACAGATTGAGACAGAAGATTCTAGTCCACGGTGATGTCGAGATTTTTGCCAATGAGGCCTACGTAGCCGCCCTCGGCAGCCTTGGGGCTGTCGGCGTGGCAGAGGACCCACTTGTCAGCCTTCCAGTAGCAGTAGCTGTCGCCGGCAGCAGGCATGTCGGCCGCGGTCTCGGGACGCGGCCCGTTGGTGCCGGCGGGAAGCGCTACCATCACCTGGAAGCCGCCTTCGTCGACCATGCAGGGCGTGTAGTGGAGCGTGGTGTTGAAGACCTCGACGACCGTACCCGCCGGCACGCGGAACGCCTTGACGCACGCAGTGTCGAGCTTGCCGCCCTCGATCTCCCAGCGATGCGCCACGAGCAGGATAAAGTCGCGTGCACCCAGGTTGAACTCGCTCGCGCGATGATACTCCAAGCAGTTGAGCTGCGTGTTGTGGCCGTTGCACCAGCCGAGCTGGAAGGGACGACCGCCAAACATGAGAAAGCCCAGCTTATCGGCATCCTTGACGCCCTCGAGCTCCGGCGCGCTTGCCACGTACTTGCTACCCTCGGGGATGGGCGTGGAGGCAAGCGCCTCGAGCACGGGCGACGTAAGCTCGGACGGAACGTTATCCCAAACGTTGCCATAGGACTTGAACTCGGGATCTGATACAGAGTAGATATGCATGCTCGCTCCTGTTCGTTTATGTGACAGTATGAACATTCTAGAACTATCTCGTTCCGTTTTGAGCACTCGGTATGAAAAAGCGCCCCCGCAAGAGTGGGAGCGCTTCTAGTACAAACGCTATTCCTGCGAGGGGCCTTATGCCTGCTGATAGTGCAGGTGCTTCTCGTCGATATCGGCCAGGTCGCGGTCGAGGTAACGGCGCGCGAGCCAGTTTGCCATGGGGAGGTTCTGGTCCAGGTAGTTACCGCACTCCTCGGGAGCGGCACCGGGGACATCACCCTCAAAGCCGGCGACAAACTCGAACAGCTCGCGCACGAGCGGCAGGATCTCCTCGCTCGTCAGCTCACCAAAAACGACGAGGTAAAAGCCCGTGCGGCAGCCCATGGGGCCAAAGTAGACAATGCGGCTCGACCACTCGGCATGATTGCGGAGGAACGTCGCGCCCAGGTGCTCGATGGTGTGGCACTCGGCGGTGTTCATGACCGGCTCCTTGTTGGGCGTGGTCAGGCGCAGGTCAAACGTGGTGACGGCGGCGCCGGTCGCCGGATCGCGGTCGATGCGGCTCACATACACGCCGGGCTCGAGCAGCAGATGGTCAACGGAAAAACTCGCGATGCGCTCCATGGCAGATCCTCTCGGTAGTCAATTTGGGACGGGGCTCTTTTAGCTGGTTCGAATGGTCGCACCAATCATACCAGTCAAAAAGCCCGTCCCAAATGAGCTGCCCGAGACAGGGATCAATGAGTTTTTAATCCCCGTCCCAGAAAAATCATGCTAGGCAGTGTACGAAATGGTCGCCTCGACGGCGTGGCGCCAGCCGGCGATCTTTTTGGCGCGCTCGTCGGCGGGCATTGCGGGCTCCACGATGCCGCGGGCGCCGTAGACGTCGACGACATCGCGCGCGTACATGCCCAGCGCAATGCCGCAGGCCCAGGCCGCACCCAGACCGCTCATCTCGTCGTTGCTCGCGATGCGGATGGGCGAGCCAACCAAGTCGCTCTCAAACTGCATCAGGTACGCGTCGCGCGTGGGACCGCCGTCAACGCGAAGCTCGGCCAGCGCCGCGCCTGAATCCTCGACCATCGCATCGATCACGTCAAAGATCTGATAGGCGATCGACTCGTCGGCAGCCTTCACGAACTCCGCGCGACCCGTGGTGCGTGTCATGCCAAAGACGCAGCCCTCGGCGTCACTCGCCCAGTGCGGCGCGCCCAAACCGGTAAACGCCGGCACAAAGTAGACGCGGCTCGCCGGATTGGCGGCATAGCACAGATCGGTAACCTCCTCGGGGTTATTGATGAGTTCCAGATCATCGCGCAGCCACGTCTTGACGGCGCCAGCGTAGCTCACGTTGCCCTCGAGCACGTACTCGGTCACGCCGTCCATACGCCATGCGAGCGAGCTCGAAAGCCCGTGCGAGCTGGCAACGAACTCGTCACCGACGTTCATCATGACCGAGCTGCCGGTGCCATAGGTCGCCTTGGCCATACCGCGGCTATGGCAGCCCTGCGCAAACAAGGCGGCATGACTGTCGCCGAGCACGCCGTGAATGGGCACGGGTGCCGGCAAAAAGCCGCCCAGGTCCGTCATGCCGAACAGGCCATCGGAATCGGTCACCTGCGGCAGGCAGGCCACGTCAACGCCAAAGGCCTCGCACACCGGCTCGCTCCAGCAGCCACGGCGCAGGTCAAAGAGCTGCGTGCGGCTGGCGTTGGACCAGTCGCAGCGGAACTCCGCGCCGCCCGTGAGCGTCCAGACCAACCAGGCATCGATGGTGCCCAGGCACAGCTCGCCCGCCGCGGCAGTCTCGGCAGCAGCGGGAACGTTCGCGAGGATCCAAGCCATCTTGCCCGCCGGGTAGTAGGGCGAGAGCACCAGGCCCGTCGTGTCACGCACCAGCTCGGCCACACCCTCGCGCGCGGCCAGCTTGTCGCACAGCTCGCGGGCGCGGGCGCACTGCCACACCACGGCGTCGCACAGCGGCTCGCCCGTCGTGCGGTTCCAGGCAACGGTGGTCTCGCGCTGGTTGGAGATGCCGATGCCGGCGATGTCGACAGGGTCGACCCCGGTCTCCTCCACCACGGCACGTGCTACGGCCAGCACATTGGCGGCAATCTCGGCCGGATCATGGCTCACCCAGCCGGCCTCGTTGACAATCTGGCGATGCGAGCGATCGGCACGATGAATCAAATGGCCGCCCTCGTCTACCAGCAGCGCCTTGGTGCCCTGCGTGGATTGATCGATTCCGATGATGTATTTGCTCATGTACTCTCCCATTCCTTCCGCCAAATCGAAGACAGCCTGGCGGACAAGGAGCGAGCGGCCGTCAAGTGCCGCAGATTGCCGTGAAAGAGGAGCGCCGCGTACTTTGCGTACGCAAGCGACGGTTTGAACGGCAAGGTGCGGTGCTTGGCGGCCGCGCAGCGTCTGTGTCTACTAGTTGCCGAGGAACTCGGCGACCGTCTTGGCAATGCCTTCGCCGGTGAGACCGTAGTGCGCGAAGACCTCGGGGCTCGTGCCGGTGATGACCGGTGCGTCGGGCAGGGAGAGGCACTTGACCGGACGCGGGCAATGCTCGCCCACCACCTGCGCGACCATAGAGCCCAGGCCGCCGAAGGGGCTGTGCTCCTCGACGGTCACGACGGCGCGCGTGGCACCGGCGGCCTCAATCACAGCCTCGGCGTCGAGCGGCTTGACGCAATACATGTCGAGCACCGTTGCCGAGATGCCCTGCTCGGCCAGCAGGTCGGCAGCGTCCACGGCATGACGGACCATCTCGCCGGTGGCGACGAGCGTCACATCGGTGCCGCGGCGCACCCAGGTGGCGCGATCCATCTGGAACGGGCACTCGCCCTCGGTGTACACGTCCTCGACCGGGTTGCGGCCCACGCGGATGTAGGCCGGCTTGTTGTCGGCGACCAGGGCGCGCACGAGCTCGGCGGTCTGGAAGCGATCGCTCGGCAGATACACGCGCATGTTGGGAATCGCGCTCATGGCGGCGATATCCTGCGCGGAGTGATGGCTCATGCCCAAAGCGCCGTAGGACACGCCGCCCGAGATGCCGATGAGCTTGACGTTGGTGTTGGAGTACGAAACGTCGACCTTGCACTGCTCATACGAGCGCGTGGTCACAAAGGACGCCGGCGAGGCGGCCCAGGCCTTCTTGCCGCACGAAGCCATGCCGGCAGCGATGCTCACCAGGTCCTGCTCGGCAATGCCGACCTCGACGGACTGCTGGGGATACTGATCAAAGAACGGCGTGAGCGATGCGGAGCCGCGGGAGTCGGAGCACAGGACGACGATATCCTTATCGGTCTTCGCGGCCTCGAGCAGCGTGTCGCAGATAACCTTGCGATTGGCGATCTTGTTAGCCATTGATGGCCTCCTTATGGGCAGCGAAATCGGCGATGATCTGGGCATATTCCTCATCATTGGGCAGGTGATGATGCCAGGCGGCCTTGTCCTCCATAACAGGCGAGCCATAGCCCTTCACCGTGTTGAGGATGATGACCGTGGGCTTGCCGCAGGTCTCGGCCGCAAGCGTCAGCGCGGCGTCGATGGCCCGGACATCGTTGCCC
The DNA here is from genome assembly GCA_905210085.1 of uncultured Collinsella sp. Lineage (GTDB taxonomy): Bacteria > Actinomycetota > Coriobacteriia > Coriobacteriales > Coriobacteriaceae > Collinsella. The sequence continues at coordinate 90,415 of CAJLVJ010000001.1, forward strand.
GGAATGGAAAGCACGTTCCAGCCGAAGGCGGCCCAGCGCTCCTCCTGCGAGTCCTGTTTCATAACGTCCTCGGTGCTGCCGCTGATCTGCAGGCGGTTGCGGTCTACGAGCGCGCACAGGTTATCGAGCTGGTAGTTGCCACCGCTCATGGCGCCCTCCCAGACCGAGCCCTCGGCAAGCTCGCCGTCGCCCATGATGGTGTAGACGCGGTAGTCGCGGCCGTCCATCTTACCGGCGAGCGCCATGCCCACGGCCACGGGCAGGCCGTGACCCAGCGAGCCCGAGTTCATCTCGATGCCCTTGAGCTTGTTGTTGGGGTGGCCGATGTAGGGGCTGCCGAACTTGGAGAAGCGGGCCTTGACGTCGTCGAGGTCAAGATAGCCCTCGTGGCAGAGCACCGCGTAGTAAGCCTCCATGGCGTGGCCCTTAGAGAGCACGAAGCGGTCGCGGTTGGGATCGTCGACGGTCTCGGGCGAAATGTTGAGGTGGTTGGCATAGAGGGTCATGAGGGCGTCAATCACCGACATGTCGCCGCCGATGTGGCCGCCGGCGCCAGCCATGATGATATCGACGCAATCGCGGCGAAGGTCCCAACGCAGCGACTCAAGCTCTTCGATAGTTGCCACGAAAAACTCCTTTCAGGGAATTTCCAAAGTCAAAGCCACCGCGTTTCCACAGTGCCCAAGATTGCGGTGAAAGAGGAGCGCCGGGTACTTTGGTACGCAAGCGACGGCTTGAACCGCAAGGTTGGGTGCTGTGGTAGCGCGCCGGCTCGTTGCTACAAAGTAGGCACGACCCTACTCGCCGCGCAGGTAAGCTTTAACGTCCTGCTCAATCGGGTCGTACAGGTCGGGTTGGATGCCGAGGTACTTGCACGCCTCGTAGAGCACCGGCACCACGTTGGCGTGAATAGCGACGCAGTGGTGGATGTAGGGACCCTCGACAATCTTGGCCTCGAGGCGCTTGAGGTTGTCGACCTCGACCCACAGGTAGGTGCCCATGCCGGCCGGGCCGTCGATGCCGCGGGCGTTGCCCAGCAGCAGCGAGTACTCGCCGTTGTCGCCGTCAAAGCGGGCAAGGGTGAGGTCGCCGTGTTTAGCCTCGGCCGTCAGCGCGCCGGGGTGATCGAAAGCCAGCGGGTAGGTGAGCTTGGGCTTGACGGCCGCGCAGCTGCAGGGCCAGGGGCCGCAATGCTGCAGCAGCTCGCCGTTCTCGTTATCGGGATGGCGCACGGTCCAGTCGGCGAACATGCCACGGTGACGGCCCAGGTCGGCGGCCTCGACCATCAGTGCGGTGATGGCGCCATGGATATCGGTCTCGCATACGATAGGGATGCCCATCTCGTTGAGGATGGCGTTGGCGGCGCAGGGCATAATGCCCAGCTCGTCCTGCAGAGCGTTCCAGCACTGAATGGCACCGGCGTTGCAGCCGTACTTCTCGACCAGGCGCTTCATGGCAATGGCAAGACCGGCGACCGCGGGAACCTTGTCCTCGGGGATGCAGATCTCAAAGCTGTCGTTGATGTGGGCAAGCATGGCGGCCATGGCCTGCTCGTCGGCCTGGGCGTCGCGCACGGCCTGGACAAGCTCGGTCATGGGGATAGGCGAAAGCTGGATGTTGAACTTCTCGAGCAGCTCGCCCTCGTTGCACATGGTCGACCAGAAGTCGAACGGACGGGTGGCCATCTGCAGGATGCGGGTGTGCTTGAAGGTCTTGACCACGTTGCAAACGGCCAAAAAGTCCCAAACGCCGCGCTCGAACTCGGGGTCGGTCAGGCGGCAGTTGGTCATGTAGGTGAAGGGAACCTGGAAGCGGCGCAGGACCTTGCCGGTGGCGAACAGACCGCACTGGCTATCGCGCAGGCGCGTGCCGTCGGGCTCGGGGCGCTCGTCGCGCGGGCCCCACAGCAGCACGGGCAGGCCGAGCTCGCGGGCAAGGCGAGCGCAAACGTACTCGGTGCCAAAGTTGGCGTGGCACAGCATAATGCCATCGACGCCCTCGGCGCGGAATTTCTTGACGATAGGCTCAATGTGGCTGTCGTCGAACAGCAGGCCCTCGTCATTGATGTCGTCGATATCCACGATGTCGACGCCGATCTCGCGCAGGCGATCAGCCGTCAGGCCGCGATACTTGATTGCGTCCGGCGCGCTAAAAATGCTGCGGCGCGTGGGCACAAAGCCGAGCTTGATCTTGTCCATGTACGTCCTCCCCTAATCACATGTTCAGTAAACAGACGCATGTTTCGTTTTGTTCTGTTTACTAAATGTTTTACTCTTTTGTTTAATAGTCTAGCGCGAAAGTCCCATAAACGGTAGAGAAATCAGCCTAAACGGTATATAAACAAACTGAACATACAAGGGAAACAAAAAGAGGGCCCCGAAGGACCCTCTCTTAGTAGCGTTAGATATGGCTGCCTTAGCGAGCTTTGCCGCCCTGCGCCCCGGCGTTTTCTTCGCCTAGATCTCGCACACGCTCTGGCGCTCGACAAAGTAGGTCGACACGGCCGTCTTGCAGGTATAGCTCTTGGGGTTGCGGATGTTGCCCACCAGGCGACGCACCGCGATCTCGCCCACCTCGTGCTTGGGAACATGCACCGTGGTGAGCGGCGGGTTGGAGAAGGCGCCCAAAGACAGGTCGTCAAAGCCGATGATCGAGACATCCTCGGGCACGCGAATACCGTGCTCGTTGAACGCGCGCATGGCGCCCACGGCGAGCACGTCGTTCTCGGCAAAGAAAGCCGTCGGCAGATCGTCGCGCGAGACGTTGTCGAGCCACACGCCCATGTCGCGATAGGCACCCTCGAGCGTGGTGCCCAACGTGACACGCCATGCCGGATTGGCCTCGAGGCCCGCGTCCTCAAGCGCTTGGCGATAGCCGCGCTCGCGGTCCTTAAAGTTGCGGATCCGAAGGTCGCCCGCCAGATAGCCGATTTGCCTGTGGCCTTTCTCGATAAGGTAATCCACGGCACGCAGCACCGAATCGGTGTTGGCGATGACTACGGCATCGAAGTACTGGCGATCGCTCCAGCCGTCGAGCACAATCAGGTGGGCGGCAGCGTCGGCGAACAGGGCGTAGTCCTCCTCGCCCAGCTCGGTACCCATCAGCACGATGGCGGCCGACGGGTCGGCGATCAGGCCCTCGACCTGCGGGCGCACGGCGTCCAGGTCGCTAAAGTCGAGCGAGACAAAGCTCGTGCTCATGCCGTGGCGACGCGCCTGGCGCTCCACGCCCTCGATGACCGCGGGATGGAAGGTGCTCTCGTCCAGGATGGCGCCCGTCTTGCGCGCAAGCACAAACTGGATGCTCTCGAGCTGCGTCGACTGCTGATAGCCAAGCGACTGCGCGCACTCCAGGATGACCTTGGCGGTCTCCTCGCTCACGCTGCGCTTGCGGTTGAGCGCGTTGGACACGGTTGCGGGCGAAAAGCCGGTAATGCGGCTGATCTCGCGGACGCTTGCTTTAGCCATCGTTCCCCCTAGCATCGGTCGCGGCCGAGCATCGTGGCTTGACCGCCCCGTGGCTCGGCAACTAAACGACCGCAAATTCAATCTAAACAGAATAGTAAATGTTTAATAGCTAGTTTAGCCTGTTGTCAAGCGAAGTGGCACGACTATTCCCCCAACGGGCGCATTTGTCCATCTTAACGTTATTACGCAAGGTCTTCGCCATTGCTTGCTATTACGCGTCGGTACCATTCGAAGCTTTTCTTTTTACGTCTCTCAAACGAGCCCGCACCGCTATCGTCTCGATCGACATAGATAAACCCGTAGCGCTTACGCATCTGTCCTGTGGCGACCGAAACCAAATCGATCGGGCCCCAACAGGTATATCCCATGAGTTCCACCCCGTCGAGCTCGACGGTCTCCCTCATCGCCTCGATGTGGGCCCGCAGGTATTCAACTCGATAGTCGTCTTCTATTTCACCCGAATCTTCCGGCACATCAGGAGCACCCAAACCGTTTTCGACGATGAACAGCGGCTTTTGATAGCGATCCCAGATTTCATTCATGGTGACGCGCAGCCCTTTGGGGTCGATAAACCTCCCCCAAGGCTCCTGTTTTAGATACGGATTAGGCGCCGAGCGAAGAAGGTTCGAATCGAACTGACCTTCCGCATGCGCTTTTGCGACGCGCGTCGAGTAATACGAAAACGAGACGAAATCGACCAGGTTTGCAGCCAGTACTTCGCGGTCATCATCCCGATAGGGCACCTCAAAACCATGGCGGGCGTATTCCTTGAGAACATAGCTCGGGTACGCACCGCGCACCTGGACGTCGGTAAACATGTAATGGCTGCGATTCTCAGCCTGCGCAGCCAGCACATCGTCCGGATCACATGTAGCCGGATAGAAGACGCCTGCGTTGAGCATGCAACCGATCTTCGCCCCAGGGCACAGTTCATGACACGCCCCGACCGCACGGGCGCTCGCAACCAATACATGGTGCACGGCCGTGTGAACCGTTGCATAGCGATTCTCCCCTTGCTCGAAGATGATCCCCGCCGCCATAAAGCACGCCTGCGTCATGATGTTGATCTCGTTAAAGGTCAGCCAATAATTGACCAATCCCCGATAGCGCTCGAACACGGTACGCGAATATCGCTCGAACAGGTCGACCAACCTGCGATCGCGCCATCCGCCATACGCATCGACGAGATGCATGGGGACATCATAGTGGTTGAGCGTCACCAAAGGCTCAATGTCATGCGCGCGACACGTCCTAAAAACATCCTCGTAAAAGGCAAGGCCTTCTTCATTGGGCTCGGCTTCGTCTCCTTTGGGAAAAATGCGGCTCCAGGCGATTGATAAGCGCAGGCATTTAAAACCCATCTGGGCAAACAGTTCAATATCCTGCTTGTACCTATGGTAAAAATCAATGCCCTTGCGAGCGGGATAGAAGCTGTCGGGTGCCAACGCACGCGGATCAAGGTCTCCCCGCATGACGTCCATGCGTTGATCGCCAAACGGCAGCATGTCGGAATTGGCTAAACCGCGACCGCCTTCGTTCCATCCTCCCTCGCACTGGTTTGCAGCCAGAGCCCCGCCCCATAAAAAATCTTCTCTAAACATTATGGTGTCGTCCTTTCTATCAAATTCCCGGCCCACACTGTCGAACGCAACGGACTCGGCAAGTGCCGCGCAACAGCACAGTACCGTTGCGCGGCCAAGGGGTCGGACCGCGCAACGGCTGGGGAGCATATTTGTGTAGTAGCCTCTTATGCCTCGACGGATTCAACGGCCTCAGAATCGCCGCTCTTGGACTTCAACGGCATCTTCTCCTGTCCTTCAAATCCAAAAATCATCGCCAACGCAAACGTCACGGCACCGCCAGCAAGACACCCGATGGTGCCAGGGATGATATCCTGAGCAAACATGAGCACGTTCATCCATGGGAAACCAACGCCAGTGAAGATATAGACGTTGGCATGAAGAAGGCTTACCAGCAGACCACCGACAGCACCACCAATCATGTTCCAGGCAAGAGCCTTCTTGTCGCGAAACAGGATGCCGTAGATGATGGGCTCACTCACGCGACCGAAGGCATAGGTGATGAACAAGTTCCAGCCCGTGGCTCGACTCTCCTTGCCCTTAGCGCGCAGGCCATAGGCGAGCGCGATGGCAAGCGTGGTGTAGGCTACAACCGCGGTGCCGGGGTATAAGATGGCGTCGTAACCGTTCTGGAGCGCGGCGGGCAATATGGCGGTATAGATCGGCACGTGCATGCCGGTGGCGATGATCAGATTCCAGAATGCGCCGATAACCGCGGTCGCAGCGGGACCGGCAACAGAGGCGAGCCAAATGATGAAATCGGCCACAAGGCCCATGACAAATTGGACGGCAGGGCCGCAGAGGCACAGCGCGACCGGCAACATCACGAGCACCGTACCCACGGGTACGATCAGAATGCGCAACATATCAGGCGAGATCTTCTTAAAGAAGCGCTCAACATAGGACTGGGCCCAGGTGATCAAGATGACCGGAAGAACAGCCTGGGTGTAGTTGACGAGCTGCATGGGGATGCCGAAGACGCTGAAAGGCTTTCCGTCCTCAACAATAGCGAGCATGTCGGGATAAATCATCACAACAGCGATGAGCAGTGCCAGCACAGGACTCGTTTTGAACTTCTTAGCCGAGCTATAGGCGGCAAACACCGGGAAGTAGTAATACGCCGCATCGCCCACCAGGGAAAGGATCCGATACAGGTCGCTCGTTTCGGACATAAAACCGGCGCCTTCGGGCCCAAACAGAATAACGAGCATCTTGAAGATACCGGCGACACAAAAGATCGGAAGGATCGGGGTGATAGCGCCGCTCACGGCATCGAGCAGCTGATTGAAGAGGTGCTTGGGCGCCAAGCGCTCCTTCCAGCTAAGCTGAGGGCCATCGAGTTCCTCGTCAATCGATACCGTGACCTCGAATCCGCCCTGCTTACAAACCTCGTCGTAGACCTTGTCGACCGTGGGCCCGACCACCAGCTGCACCTGCCCTCCGGCGTGCACGACGCTGATGATAGACGAGATGTCCTCAAGCTTCTCATCATTCGAGAGGCTTTCATCCTTGAGGTTGAAGCGCAGGCGCGTCATGCAATGCGTAACCGAAGCCACGTTTTCCGCCCCGCCCACAGTGGAGAGAATCTGCTCTGCCACCTTTTTGTAATTTGCCATCATTGGCTCCTTTGCACAATCTTGGCTTACTGTTCGAATCGGCAAAGGTCATGCCCCGAATGGCTACGGGTTACAATCCTTTTTTGGAGATGATCCGGTTGAGATGGATCATCAGATAGAGTTCCTCCTCCTCGGAGAGCGTGGCGTCCCACGTTTCACGACAATAGGAACCGATATGCTTCACGCACTCTGCCAACTGCGGAAACTCCTCACGAAAGTTCTTGTACATCTGCATGTTGGCGCTGTTCAGCGACTCGCCGGCTTGAATGCGCTTGAACAGGTACCGCAGATGCGTGGCGAAGCGGGTGAAATCAAAGGAATCGCGGTCGACAATAATGCGGAAATCGCTTTCGAGAATCTCGATAACGTCCTCGAGCATATCGTCGAACTGCTTTGCGGGCTCGGCCGTGGCTTTGACGGCTTCAACAACCCGTGCGTTCACGAGATTCATCGCAATACTGGCAATCTCATCCTTGGGAAGCCGCTCTCCGAGCTCCTTCTCGAGTCGCATGACGATAAACTGGGCAGCCTTGTATTCCTTCGGATACGTCTCCCGCACTTCATAGGCAAGAGGCATCGCGATGCGGACCCCCTTTTGGGCTCGCGCAACGGCAAACGACAGGTGATCAGCCATGAACAGCGTCGCATTGGTCGAGAGGTCGTAGGGCAGTTCGTTGGCAACGATGTCCATAACTTTCGCCGCAAACATCACGATATCCGAGGGAAGATCCCTCATGACATCTTGTCCTTTAGGATCAATGTCGTAAAACGTATGCTCGATTTTAGAAAGAGGGAGCTCTCGAGGAAAATCTCCACCGAAACCGACGCCCCTGCCCATGGCGATGACATCTCGCCCCTGTCCGTCACGGCAAAGAACCGCGTTGTTGTTAAGCTTTTTAATTGCAAGCATGGTGAACCTCCTTTCAAGAACACTCACAGAAAAAGGCATGATAGCCAATAGCAGTGCTATTGCGGTCATGCCTTACGTAACAATCCGTGTTGTATTGCTCTTGGGCATGCCTCCACACAGGAGTAACAATCCAAGATGTAGAATGCATTATAGCGCTCTCCCCGCCCCGGGGACCATCGGGCTGGCGAACGGTAGATGTCGGCCCGCCAGCGGCCACATCGAGCAGATGGGCGTGCTTCGATCCCGAGCCTAGCCTAGGATGCGGGCCATGCGCGCCTTGAACTCGGACAGAAAGCGCGGGGCGTCCACGGTGAGTGCCACAAGCGCGCTCTTGTCGGGGTCGGACAGGCGATGCTCGTCGCAGATAGTGCGGCCGCGATACTCGCCGAGCAGGTCGACGCGCAAGTTGCAACCAAGTGCGCCCACGAGCGTGGGATCAATCGCCACGGCAACGGCAAGCGGATCGTGCAGCGCGCAGCCGCCCAGGTAAGGGGCGTTCATCTCGTACGAGCCAATGTAGTGCTCGACCATACTCGCAAATGCGCAGCCCGCCATGGTGCCCGAGCCCGTCCAACCGGCAATGTCGCGGCGCGTCAGCACCACGCGATGCGTCACGTCAAGACCAACCATGGTGAGTTTGCGGCCCGAGCGCAGCACGGCGTCAGCGGCCTCGGGGTCGCTCGCCATGTTGGCCTCGGCACCCGCACTCACGTTACCGGGCACGGTCAGGGCACCGCCCATCACCACCACGCGACCGATAGACATCATCGCCGCCGCATCGCGCTCCAGGGCAAGCGCCAAGTTGGAAAGCGGACCGGTTGCCACGTAGACCAGGTCGGGGCCATAGGTGCGCGCGGCATCGATCAGGTAATCGACCGCCGCGTTGCCTTCGGCCGTCGTCGCGCCCACCGGCTCGTACGGCGAGGCGGGCACGCTTGCGCCACCAATGCCATTCTTGCCGTGGATGAGCGTGGTGGACGCCGGCGGCGTATAGGGCTCGGTCGCCTTTATGGGACGATCGGCGCCCAGGTACACCGGCACCTCGGGGCGACCCAACAGGTCGAGCACCGCCAGGCAGTTATGCGCCGACTGGTCGACGCGCACGTTGCCAAAGCACGTGGTAATACCGACGAGCTCCACCTCGGGGCTCGCGATGGCATAGGCGAGCGCCATCGCGTCGTCCACACCCATATCCAGATCAAGGATCAGCTTCTTGATTGCCATTGTTCTACTCCGCTTCTCCGTCTATTACTAAATCGTCTAAACCAAACACGCGCTCAACTTCGGCGCGCGTGGGAATCGACTGTTGCGCGCCCAAACGCGACACCGTTACCGCCGAGGCACGAGCACCTGCGGCCATGCACCCAAAGAGCGGAAGGCCCTCCAGGCGGGCAGCCGCAAGCGCGCCGATAAACGTATCGCCCGCGGCTGTCGTATCGACCACCTCGTTCGAAAGCGCCGGCATGCGCAACAGCTCGCCGCTATCGCCAAGCGTAACCGACCCGGCTCCGCCTAACGTAATGACCGCGGCTCCGACACCCTTGGCGAGCAGGGCATTGAGCGCCGCGACGCAGCTCGCATCATCCGCGGGCAAGATGCCCGTCAGCACCTGGCACTCAGTCTCGTTGGGACAAACCAGGTCGACCGCAGGCCAGGCCTCCGCAGGCAACTCGCAGGCAGGCGCCGGATTAAAGACCGTATAGAACCCGAGCTCGTGAGCGCAAACAAGCGCCTCGGCCGTCGCCGCAAGGTCACATTCGCCCTGGGCGATAAAGACGCTTCCGGCAGCCGGGGCAATATCGCTGGCGTCGCCGTCGAGCTCATCGGCCACCAGACAACGCAGGGCGCAGGCCACATCCTCGCCCGCAAGCGCGTGGTTGGCGCCCGGCGACAGCACGATGCGGTTGTCGCTCTCGCAGCGAATGATAGTCGCGGTACCGGTCTCCACGTCATCGCGACGCGCCACAAACTCAACGCCCACGCCGGCATCCTGAAGCCCCGCCACGAGCGCATCGCCAAACGCATCGCACCCGACCGCGCCAATCATGCACGTGCGCGCGCCCATGCGCGCAGCTGCCACGACCTGGTTGGCACCCTTACCACCGGCGTTGGTGATAAAACCGCTGCCGCCGACGGTCTCGCCCGCGCGCGGCATGCGCTCGCACGCCACCGAAAGGTCCATGTTCATGCTGCCGAACACCGCAACAATGCCGTTGTCTGCCATGGAAACCTCCTCGTCTGCGGGCCTTGCACCCACCGTCGATCGTCGATTGCGCGCCTTCGCACCTCTATAACTTTAGTTCACTTTGATGTGAACGCGCCCTTGAGGTTGCGCCAGCAGCAAGCATTCACAGGAGCAGGCAGCTACAATGAATATGTGCTGATTATTCTCGTCATTGGATGATGTTTTATGGAACAATTCCCACAATCGAGCCCGCGCGGCCCGCGCCGCGCGCCCGATAACCAGGCACCGCACGAACGCCCGCGCGCCGACCGTCGCACCGGCGAGTCGCGCCACGCCGCAGGCTCCCATCGCGCGCCCGCCAATAAGGGCACCCGCACCAACAGCGCCGCAAAAGAACAGGCACCCGCTCGCCCCAAGTCCCGCTACATTCCTGCGCTCGACGGTCTGCGTACGCTCGCCGTCGTCGCGGTGGTGCTCTATCACCTCAACCTCACGTGGGCTCAGGGCGGCCTGCTCGGCGTCACGATCTTCTTTGTGCTTTCGGGCTATCTGATCACGCGCCTGCTGCTCAACGAAGTCGCTAAGACCGGCCGCATCGATCTTAAGAGCTTCTGGATTCGCCGCATCCGTCGCCTGGTCCCCGCCGTGGTAACGGTAGTGTTCGTGACCTGCGCGCTGTGCACCATCTTTAACCACGTGATGCTCACCAAGATGCGCCCCGACATCCTGCCGTCGCTGCTGTTCTTCAACAACTGGTGGCAGATTGCCCAAAACGTCTCGTACTTCAATGCTCTGGGCGACCCCTCGCCGCTCACGCACTTTTGGTCACTTGCCATCGAGGAACAGTTCTACCTGATTTGGCCGCCACTGCTGTTTGCCATGGTATCCATGCATGTGAGCAAGCCCAACACGCGCCGCGTGGTTCTGGGCCTTGCCGCGGTATCTGCCCTCGCCATGATGGTGCTTTACAACCCTGCCGCCGACCCCAGCCGCGTGTACTACGGCACCGACACCCGCGTGTTCTCGCTGCTACTGGGTGCCTGGATGGCCTTTATCCCCGATCGCGACCTGGCGCCGGTGCGTCTCGCTCATCGTTTGGGGCTCAATCGCCTGGCTGGCGCCGCCAAGCACGGCAAGAACGCCGTGGGCAAACCTGGCGAGAAGGCCGACGAATCAGCCGAGACTGCCCCGGCACAGCCGAGCGCCCTCGTGCGCTTTTGGTCCTCGCCCGCATCCATCGATGTGTTGGGCGTCGTGGGCCTGGTTGGCCTTGCCGCCATGGTCGCGCTCACCAACGGCTACACCGCGTTCCAGTATCGCGGCGGCACGCTGTTATGCTCCATCCTCACGCTCATGGTCATCGCGGCCTGTGTGCAGCCCCAGGGAATGGTTGCCCGCGCGCTGTCCGCCGAGCCGCTCGTGTGGGTTGGCAAGCGCTCGTACAGCATCTACCTGTGGCACTATCCGCTGCTGCTGCTCATGAACCCGGTCGCCAACATCAACGATACGCCCTGGTGGCAGTACATTTTGCAGGTGCTGCTGGTGGTCGCCGTAGCCGAGTGCTCCTATCGCTTTATCGAAACGCCGTTTAGGAAGGGCGCCTTCGGCCGCACCGTCGCCGAATTCCGCGATGGCACCACCACGCCCGCCAACTGGGTGCGCGCGCACGTCCCTGTCTGCGCAGCCTGCGCCGTCGTGTTAGTCGTTGCGCTGGGCGGCCTGATCTTTGTGCCCGAGACGTCTGCGCTGAGCGGCGAGGGCGCCGAAGTTCTGAACAAGGAAGCCAAAAACACCGCGCCCACCGACCAGCAGGCGGCCGACGACACCGACAGGGACAACGACGGCTTCCCCGATGGCTCCTACGACCTGTTGATGATCGGTGACTCCGTGTCGCTGCGCGCCGTTGATTCCTTTGACGGCGTGTTCCCGCACAGCCATATCGATGCCGAAAAGGGCCGCCAGTTTGATGCGGGCCGCGCGACATTTGAGGGCTATATCCAGCAGAACCTTGCCGGCAAGATCGTGGTCTTTGCCCTGGGCACCAACGGTTTGGTAACGGACGCCCAGGTCGACGCAATCATGGCCGACGCCGGCGAGCAGCGTATTGTCGTGTTTGTAAACACGCGTAGCCCGCAGCCGTGGGTCGGGTCCACGAACCAGGCCATCGCCAACGCCGCAACGCGCTACAAGAATGTACGCGTTATCGACTGGTACGGGTACAGCGCCAACCGCAACGACCTGTTTGACGGCGACGGCACGCACCTGTCGGCCACCGGCGTGGCCGAGTACCTCAATCTCATCCACGATGCGGTCAAGAAGGACCTGCCCGTGCACCCCGAGGACCACGTCAACGATCCGCAGCCGGCAGCCGTCAAGTCCGCCGCCGATGCGCTCGTCAGTGCCCTCGCCTACAAGCCACACAAGCTGGGCACCGACAAGTAACGCACAGCCAAATCTGCTTACATCCGCAGGGGGCGTCGGCCACGGCCGACGCCCCCTGCGGCAGTTAGGGACACTCCTTTTGCACCGGCACCTAGGGATACTCCTGGCGCAGCCAATGAAGACTTCTACGGATGAATTCCAAGCCGCTCCGGGCATCGTTTCCGCGCCTCGCGCCTGCTCCAAACAATCAAAACAAGCCCTTTTCGCCGCAACCCCAAAGGTCTGTGGGCAAAAAAGGCCAAATATGAGTACTGTTACCATTTTAGTAGCAGGTAAATCACCCAAAATGACATCCGGGCGACCCCTACAGCCCCCTAAAGCAGCCAACCTGACTGCTTTAGGGCGTATTGGGGGCCAATTTTAATGGACATACTATAGGTTATGTTCATTATCTTCTTGGATGTAAATGCTATTCACTTAGCAACAGTACTCATATTTGGCATTTTTTGCCCACTGCCATATAACTAGCACCCTATAGCAGACAAAAAACAGGCCGCAACCCATCGCTGCAGCCTGTTCGGAGGCAAAAGTGGGCGCTAAGCGCTGTAGCCCATTGCCTGTAGGACAAACATGACGACCGTCAACACCGTAATCACGCCGATAGTCGCCCACGTGAGCACGTTCCATACGCGGCCGTTGCGGTTGGCGCCCATAATGTGGCGATCCGCCGCGATAACCACCTGGAATACCAAGACTACGGGCAGCAGCACGCCGTTGATGACCTGCGAGGTCATCATAATCTGGAACAAATCGACGCCGGGCATGAGCACCAACACGGCAGAAATGCCGATGATGGCCGTAATGATGCCGCGGTAAACCGGGGCCTCGTCCCAGCTGCGATCGGCACCGCGCTCCCAGCCAAATGCCTCGCAGATAGCGCTGGACGTAACGCCTGGCAGCACGCAGGCGGCCAAGAAGCTCGCCGCGACCAGGCCCGAGGCAAACAGCACCGTGGACCACTGGCCCGCGATGGGCTCCAATGCGCGGGCGGCGTCGGCAGCATCGCTGATCTGAATGCCCGCGGGGAACAGTACCGTACCGGTCGTTATGATAATAAAGCCGGCAATGACATCGGCGGCGATCGAGCCGCTCACGGTATCAATGCGCTGCAGCACGATATCGTCCTCACCCGCATTCTTATCGACCACGTTGTTCTGCGCCAAGAAGATCATCCACGGCGCGATGGTGGTGCCGATCGTTGCGACCACAAGCGACACGTAGCTGGGGTCGTTTTGGATGTTGGGCACAACCAGGTCGACCGCCACCTCGCCCCAGCTGGGACCAGCCATAAATGCAGCGACGATGTAGGTCACAAACACGCAGCTCACCAGCAGCAGAATCTTCTCGATGCGCTGGAAGCTGCCCGACATGGTAAGCATCCAAACCAGCAGCGCCACGAGCGGCACCGAGATGCTCGCCGGCACGCCAAAGAGGGCAAGACCGCTCGCGATACCCGCAAACTCCGAAATGGTCACGGCCGTGTTGGCGATCAGCAGCGCCGCCATGGCCAGCACGCTCCTGCGCACGCCAAAGCGCTCGCGGATGAGCGACGCCAAGCCCTTGCCCGTCACGCAGCCGCAGCGCGCCGCAGTCTCCTGCGTCACGATGAGCAGCACGGTCATGACGGGAAGCATCCACAGCATCTTGTAGCCATAGCTGGCACCGGCACTGGAATACGTGGCGATGCCGCCGGCGTCATTGCCCGAAAGCGCCGCCAGAAGGCCAGGGCCCATGGCGCCAAAGATGGCCGCGATGGTCAGCTTTTGCTTGGTGCTCGCCTTTTGCTTCATGTTTTGCACGCGACCACCTAACCCATGACCGACATGGTGAGCAGCACCGCGGCGATGCAGTACGCCACGCATGAGATCATGACGGCAATGACGTTCATGGCGGTACCCGACGTATTGAGGTCGTGCTCGTCACGCCAGAACAGCACCATCAGGTAAATCACGGCGCTCATGTTGCCCACCAGGCAGATGATGGCCGCGATGTTAAAGCAGCCGGTAAAGAGCTGTTCCTCAAGCATAGGGGCATCGAGGAACGCGGCGGTGCGCACCAGCTGCGCACACAGGTAGGTCACAAGCGAAAGGATCAGGCCCATACCCGTGCTCTGGAAGAAGAATCCCAGGTACGGTTTGGGCTCGTCGTCGTGGCCGTCGTACTCCAAGAAGTAGTTCTTGACGAACGACACCATGCGCGAGGCAGCAAGCAGCACGAGCGGCATGGCGCACATGGGGAACACCACCAGATGCGCGGAGCCCAGCGCCGTCCCCAGCACCGTCGCCATAATGCACGAGGCGATGCCCCACACGACGACCCAGTACTGACGATGCACGAACCAGCTGAGCACGTTCGTCGAGTCGTCCGACGCGCTATCGCCCGAGCCGACCCCGGCGATCTGCAAGTCCTCCTGATGCTCCTCGGCGATAACGTCCATGGCGTCGTCGAAGGTCACGATACCCAGGATATGACGGTTCTCGTCGCAGACAGGGATGGCAACCAGGTCGTACTTGGTCATCTCGTCCGTCACGTCTTCCTGGTCCTCATCGGGCGACACGTAGACCAGGTCGCGATAGGCGAGCTGGCCCAGCGTGGCGTCGCGATCGGCCACGATCAGCGTGCGCAGCGAAAGCACGCCGGTGAGCATGCCGCTCGGATCCTCGGTATAGACGTAATAGACGCTCTCAAAGTCCTCATCGAGTTTGCGAATCGCCTCGATGGCATCGCCGACCGTCGCCGTGGCGGGCAGGGAGACAAACTCCGAGGTCATGATGCGGCCGGCAGTGTTGTCCTCATAGCCCAGCAGGTTACGAATCGCCTTCTCCTCCTTGACGCCCATCAGGCGCAGGAGCTTCTCGGCCTTCTCATAATCGAGCTCGTCGATCAGGTCGGCGGCGTCGTCCGGGTCCATCATGGCCAGCATCGACGATGCGTCCGTATCGGACAGGCCCTCGAGCATCTCGGTCATGAGCTCGTCGTCATCGAACTCCGAGATGGCCTCGGCGGCCTGGGCGGTGTCGAGCTGCGCGAACACCTGCGCGCGCAGGCGCGGGTCGAGCTGCTCGATGATGTCGGCAATGTCAGCAGGATGCAGCTCGCCAAGCGTCTTGTGCGACACCGAGAGCTGGATGTTCTTAGTCGAGCGATCGAGCAGGTCCATGTAAGACCAGGCGATAATGTCCTCGCTGAGCGGCTTGCCAAGGTGCTTCATAAAGCCCTCGACGACGTGCTCGAGCGTGGGGCTAATTGCACGCAGCAGACCGCGGGCGCCGACCTCGGCACCCAGCAGGCGCAGCTGATTTTCACCCGACATGGAAAACTTGATGTCGTTTACGCGCACGACCTTCATGCCCTGCGTGTCGACAATCTGCTTGTTAAGCACGTCGCGGGCAAGCAAGAGTTCGGTCGGCTGCAAGTACGAAAAACGGATTTCGGTGGCCGACGTCTTAAGGTGTACACCCGTCTCGTCGATACGGTCGACCCATTTGCGCCAGCTGATCATAAACGGCGTCTTGCCGGGACCACGGAACGCGAGCGACGTCACGTGCGGAAAAACTTCGCCGGTTGCAATGCCAAAATCGTTAACCACGCCGAGCTTTTCGCCGTCGACGTCCAAGACCGGCAATTTGAGCATCTCACTCAGATAATTCAATGGGCTCCCCATCATTATTCCTGCGGACCGCGCGACCATGCCGGCGCGCAATCCGTGGACTTTTAGATATGTATACGCATGCGCGGGCGGCACGCCGCTCGGCGCTCACACCCCGTGCACGCGCAGAAAGCACCTGCATGGGGTCATCGACTGTATGGTCGAGGTTTGGATTTCACCTGTAACCTTTCTCTTGACCCTCATTAACCGCAGTAACTATAGCATCAGCATCGCGCTGCGGCACCGAATTTATGCACTGCACATCGCAGGCATACCAAACGCTGACGTATCCGTGACATAGAGCCGGATGGGTGTGGTGGGACAAAGCGATTAAGACCGCCCTAAACGACCAGTCGTTTAAGCACGTCCCCAATGACTACTCTGTGGCGTCGTCGTCCTCGGGGAGTTGGGGGAACACGGCGTTTTTGGGCATGGAAACCTTGGTGAGCGAGGTGAGCTTTTTGCTCAATGCCGTGTCCGTCTTGACCAGGTCGCTGAGCGTCACGATCTTGTAGCCGTCGGCGACAAGGCCATCGATAATCTGCGGCAGCGCCTCGAGCGTCTGCTCGGCGCACTCATCGCTATCGGTGAGCAGCACAATATTGCCCGGCGTCATCGAGTCGAGCACGGTCGATACTTGCTCGTCGGCGCCGTTGAGCAGCCAGTCACCCGAATCGATATTCCACGAAACCACGGCGGACACCAGATCCATCGAGTCAATCCAGTTTTGCTCATCAAACGCGGCGTAGGGGGCGCGCAGCAACATCGTCTCGACGCCGGTCGCCGACTTAATCGCCTCGGTGCCCTTCGTGATCTGCTTGCGTACCGTCTCGCGATCCTCGCCCTTGAGCGAATCATCGCTGTAGCTGTTGGAGCCGATCTCGCACCCGGCATCGGCAATCGCTTTGGCAGTAGCGGGCGAGGCTTCCGCGGCATCGCCCGAAAGGAAGAACGTCGCCGTGACGCCCTTTTCCTTGAGCACCTGCAAGATCTGCTTGGTCGCGCCGCTCGGACCCTCGTCAAATGTCAGGGCCACGTACTTTTCGTTGCCCTTGGGCGCCACGCTTGCGCACTCGACTACGCAGTCGGTGGCGGGCACGACTTCGCCGCGGTCCTGCGTCTTGCCCGACTGCTCGCCGACCCATACCTCGGAGCGGCCCTGAACGCCCCAGGTTTTGACATACTCAATGGCACCCGTGCCCTCGACCTTAAGCTTTGGCTCGATAGTCGTGGCTTGGACCTCGTGCTTTTCGTACGCGTTGCGGCCGTCCTTGACCGTCACCTTCTCACCACCCGTAAGCTCGCGACTATCCCATTTGCCTCGCTTCACGCGCTTGCCGTCGACCTTCACCGACAGCTTTTCGCCGCCATGGCGCTTGAGCACGCTGTCGTCGACGGCCAGCAGATCGCCGGCGTCGTACGTTTCGGTCAGGCTTTGATCGTCGATAAGATTCTGCAACGTAGAGCCCACGCGCACCGCGGTCTTTTGCCCGTTGAGTTCCACGTCCACGCTGCGGTTGACGTAGCCCACGACGGCAGCGATAAACAGCACGAGCGCGCAACCCACGGCGATGAGCGCATAGGGCAGGCGGGACGGTCGGCGCGGCGAGCGCCCGTTGCCGATGCGCGCGCTGCGATCGCTAAACCCACGGCTATGGTTGAGGTACATCGCGCCGGGCTTACGGCGACGTCGACGCTGACCGCTGGGCAGCTGCCCCAGGTCGCGGCGCGCCGTCGGACGCGCATCCGAGCGCCCGTTTAAGTTAGATCCGTTTTGGCGCATGTGCCCTCCCCCATAAACACAGCGAGCCGGAGCAACATGTCTCCGGCTCGCCTCCCATCATTTGGTACGTCGCTATTTGCTAGCTTTTGACGAGCCCCCGCTCGCCTTTTGATATTCGTCCTTAAAGGCCTTGAACATACCGCGCGTCTTGCCGAGCTGCTTGCCCAGTGCGCGGCTGCCCTTGTCCACGGCGACCGATCCCTTGTCATCGAGCACCTTGGCGCCCTTCTTGACCTTATCGCCCACCACGACACTGGCCTCGGCAGCCTTGGCGGCCGCGCCGCCCGAATACCCGAGCGCCTTGACCTCGTCCGAGACAATCATCGCGCCGTTCTCGTAGCCGCGCAGCATCGTCGGCGGCACCTGCGTATCGCCCACCAACATGCTCGATGCGGCACCGGCGGTCACATAGAACGTCTGTACAATGCCCGAACGCGGCTTGAACTCAACGTCCGAGCAGTAGCCCACGGCATCGCCCGATTCCGTGCGCACGTCCATGCCAACCCAGATGATGCAATCGTCCAGGTTGATATCGAGACGCTTGGCCGCGGCGGCATCGTAGGTGCCCTTGACGTCGTCGACCGCGACAGCACCCTCATAGACGCCGATGGCATCGAGCGCCACAAACCGGTCGGGGCGCTCGATCATGCCCGCGATATCGGACTGGCGGACCATAAAGCCCACCACGCGCGTGCCGCCCGGGGTAAAGACGGGAAAGTGAATCTTGCCGAGCTTCTTAGGGCTGCGCGGCGTGCCGTCCTTTTTGGTGCGCTTGTCTTCGGCAGGCTTACGATAAACCTTGACGCCGACAAAATCCCCTGCGCGCATTATGCCTCGGTTGAGGGCTCCGTGGCCTCGGTACCGGCCTCGGTGACGTTCTCGACCACGACGTCGGCAGCGGGCGTCACGTTGCCGCCCGAGATGGCGTCGTTGAGCTGCTCGCGAAGCTGGTCCATGCGCTCGCGGGCCAGGTCGACCTTGGCGCGCAGGTCATCGGTCTTGGCGTCGACCATCGGACCAAAGTCATTGACCGCGGCACGGGCCTCCTCGGCACTGTGCTCGTAGGCGTCACGCATGTTGTCCCAGGCATCGTTGGCGATATCGGCGGCCATGGCGCGGGTCTCGGCACCCGAGCGCGGGGCCAGGGCAACGCCGATGATAGCGCCGGCGGCGGCACCAAAGAGCGCACCGGAGACAAAGCTGAAAGTCTTTCCCATGATCATTCCTCTCCTGCGGGCACCTCGATGCCCACCGTTTGAATGCTGTCCATTATACCCGCAGCGCAACACTTGCCGTCGCGCTCATCTGCGTACGGTAAAAGCGCAGGTACATGATGGTGATAAGCGAGCGAACCTACTCCTGCGACATGGCAGGCATGGCCACCGTGGCGGCCGGGCTCTCGCCGGCGCCATCGACCAGCGGCAGGTTGCCCTCGTGCGCCGAGCCGGACGGAGCCGTTGCCGCACCGCCAAAGACGGCCGCGGGGGCCTCGTGGTTCTCGGCGACCGCACCCTCGGTATCGATTGGCATCTGCGGCTCGTCGTCAAAGCTCGGGACGCCTTGGGGCTCCGCAGGCTCGGGCTCGGCAGGCGCCTCGGCAACGGGCTCAGTGTCGGCGTCGGCAAGAGCGTCGCCCTCGGGCGCGTCCTCGGCCACGTCCTCGCCGTTCGCAGCGGCAACGGCCTCGTGCGGGTCCTTGCCCTCGGCCTCGGCACGCATGCCCAGCACCAGGTTGCGCAGGCCCGCGACCGTGCCTTCCACGTCGGGGGCCGGCTGGTCGGCGTGCAGGTACGCCCAGTCCATCATAAAGGTCGCCGAAGACAGCGCGCCAATGGCCAACGCGTCATCGGGACACGAAAGCTCAACCTCAAAGACACGCTCGTCATGCTCGCTCACGCGCGTGCGACCGCACGAGATGCTGCCGGCAAGACCGGTCTCGTTCATGAGCTCGACCGTCACGTGCTCCAGCAGGTGGCAAAGCTCGGTCTGGCCCATGCAGTCCTGGAACTCGCGACCCGAATCGCCCAGGCACAGATGCTTGGCAATCGCGGGCACCAGGTAGTACACGCGCGCCGTGGCCTCGATATCCTCCGAGGTCATGAGCGGCATGCCGGGGTTCACCAGCACGTGCGCGCAAATCTTGTCCTCGCTGACGGTGACCTTAAGGATATTGAACAGGCCTGCCATAACTCTCCCCTACTCTTCCTTGCCCTACTCGTCGCCATCGTGCGGATCCGCAGAGCCCGCACCCGACGCCGCCGGCTTCTCTGCCGAGGACTCGGAATCCTTCTTATCGGTTTCGGCCGGAGCGATCACGCGAATGAGCGAGATGCGCTGGCCACGCATCGACTGTACCTTGAACTTGTACCCTGCGACCTCAAATACCTCTCCGATGTCGGGCACCGAGTCGCAAAGCTCCAAAATCCAGCCAGCGATGGTCTCATAATCATCGCTTTCCTCGAGCGGCCAACCAAGCTCAATCGCGTCATCGCACGAAAAACGCCCATCGACGAGCCACTCGCGGCGCGAAAGGCGCGTGAGGTACTTGTTGTCGGGGTCGAACTCGTCCTCGATTTCGCCGACGATCTCCTCGACGATATCTTCGATGGTGATGATGCCGGCCGTGCCGCCGTACTCGTCCACGACGACCACGATCTGGTCGTGCGAGGTCTGCATCTCGGACAGCAGCGGCAGGATGTCCTTGGTGTCGGGCACAAAGGTGGCGTCGCGCAGGTAATCGGCGATGGGCTGGTCGCCCTTGCCGTCGAGCGCGGGCTGGATCAGGTCCTTGATGTGCGCGATGCCCGCGACGTTGTCGGGATCCTCGTGATACACCGGGATGCGGCTGAAACCGGTCTGGCGCATGGTGGACAACACGTCGGCGACTGTCTCGTCGTCCTCGCACATAGTGGTGTCCACGCGCGGCACCATGACCTCGCGAGCCACGGTGTCGCCCAGGTCGAAGATCTCGTGGATCATGCGCTTTTCCTCGTCGAGCAGGTCGTCCTGCTCCGAGACCATGTACTTGATCTCTTCCTCCGAGACGTTCTGGCGGTCGTCGGCGCTCTTGATGCGCAGGATGCGGGCCAGACCATCGGAGCAAGCGCCGGTCAGCCACACGAGCGGACGGGCGATCTTTTGGAACACGGAGAGCGGTCCCACGACCTGCTTGGATACGCCTTCGGCGTTAGCGAGGCCGATGCGCTTGGGCACGAGTTCGCCAATCACGATGGACACAAAGGCGACGGCGACGGTGATGATGACCGGCGCCAGGCCGCGCGCAATGGCAGAGAGCGGCGCGATGCCAAAGCTCATGAGCCACGTGGCAAGCGGGTCGGACAGGCTCGTCGAGGCGACGGCGGACGAAGCAAAGCCCACGAGCGTGATGGCAACCTGGATGGTGGCCAACAGTTGATCGGAGTCGGCGGCGAGCTGGACGGCGCGCTCGGCGCGCTTATCGCCCTCCTCGGCATCGTGCTCCAACACGGCGCGCTTAGCCGTGGTGAGAGCCATCTCGGACATGGAGAAGTAGCCGTTGATAAGCGTCAGGACGAGGGTAGTGATAAGGGAGATGGTTATGTCCATCGGGAGTTTCTCGAACCTCCAAGATTCGGGACGTTAGGGTAAAACGTTGATGGCGGATACGGCAATTGCGCCGGTCGCCCGCGAGAGCGGGGCCGTGGGCGCGGTCGCTAGATTACGAAGAGGATCACCGCCATGAACTGGAAGATACTGCCGGCGAGCACCCACAAGTGGAAAACACTGTGCAGGTAGCGCACGTTTTTGGCGATGTAGAACGGCACGCCCACGGTATAGCACACGCCGCCGACGGCAAGCAGGGCAAGTGCCACGGGGTTGAGCAGCGCCACAAGTTCGGGCAGCTTAAAGACAACGAGCCAGCCCATCAGCAGGTAGACCAGGCCGCTTACCCAGTGCGGTTGACGCTCGCGCATAAAGCACTCGAGGGCGATGCCGATAATGGCGATGGCCCATACGGCAAAGAACAGCGCAGGGCCGCCGTCGTCTGCAAGCGTGATGAGGCAAAACGGCGTATAGCTGCCGGCTATGAGCAGGTAGATGCAGCTGTGGTCGATGATGCGAAACACGCGCTTGGCGCCCGCGGGCTGAATCGCGTGGTAGAGCGTGGAGGCCAGATATTCAAGAATAATGCTGACACCATAGACAATCGCCGCGGCCATGTGGGCCGGACCTCCGCCGCGCAGGGCAGCGAATACGATCAGGAGCACCAGGCCCGCGATACCCAGCAGGCAGCCGACACCATGGGTGACGGAGTTCATGATCTCCTCGCCCACCGTGTAGTGTGGAACGGCCGCGGTCTTGGGTCGCGGCTTGGAACTGTCGCTCGAATCGGACATGCCGGTTACATCCTCCAACGTAAAGAGTTCTCAACACTATATCAAAGCGTCTAGGTACGTGCGAAATTTGCACCGCATGTGACCCTTTGTTTACCCATTCTTTGCTTGTTGACGCATCAACGGCGAACGTCCATAATGCGCTTGTTTTAAATGTTGATGTATTAACATCTTATAGGAAAGCTTCTCATGTCTCAAAACGCACGTTCCCATCGAAAGCTTAAGATAACCGTCGTTGTTGCGTTGGCGCTCGTTGTCACGTTGCTCGGGTTTGCCGGCAACTTTTTGTTTGACTTTGCCTTGAACCCCCAAGCGCCGTACACCATGAAGATGATGCAGGATAGCAAGAACGACAAAGAAGGTGAGCAGCCGGATGCCGAGGACACCGAGGCGCGGGCATGGTTTAAAGAGAACCGCAAGAGCAGCAGCCTCACCGTAGATGACGGAACCGAGCTCGCCGCTTGGTATTTTGCTGCTTCGGAGAGCACGCACGACTACGCCGTCTGCCTGCATGGATATACCAACGAGCCCATTGGTATGGCCCGATACGCCAAACGATTCCATGACCGCGGAATGAACGTACTCGCACCCGCCGCCCGCGCCCACGAGCGCTCCGGCGGCGACTATATCGGCATGGGCTGGCCCGAGCGCCTCGACATCGTCGCATGGATCGAGCGAATCGTTCAGGCTGACCCCGAGGCGCGTATCCTGGTCTTTGGCGAGTCGATGGGTGCGGCAACCGCCATGAACGTCGCGGGGGAATCTCTGCCCGCAAACGTGAAATGCATTATCGAGGACTGCGGGTATACGAGTGTTTGGGACGAGTTTTCTCTGCAGCTCAAAGACGTGTTCGGCCTGCCCAGCTTTCCCTTGCTCGATGTAGCAAACTTGGTGTGCAACGTGCGCGCAGGCTACGACTTTCATAGGGCGAGCAGTGTGGAGCAACTCAAACACGCGACGGTTCCCATGCTGTTTATCCACGGCGACCAGGACACCTTTGTGCCGTACGACATGCTCGACCAAAACTACGACGCGTGCGCCAGCAAGGTCAAGCAAAAGCTCACCATCCATGGCGCCACCCACGCCAAGAGCGCGCAAGTTGACCCCGAGCTCTACTGGAACACGGTCAACAACTTCCTCGACGAGTATTTTTAGGCAAAAAGCAACGTCTGGGGCTTTATCTGACCCCCTATTTTCGGAAGTATGCGGCAAAATCTGGAACTGCCGACCAGGCCGCAGTTTTACCAACAATTTATCAGGGGTTTTGTTGCCAAAAAATGTCGTGTGCTCGGCGATCTCGAAATTTGCCGCATACTTCCGAAAAGCCGCCCGTGGGCGCTGTGCTCACGGGCGGCTTTTGCTAACGTTGCGCTACAAAAGCGCTTGATATGTCCAATAGACAGGTGCTACTTGACCTCGATAAGCTCGTACTTGCTCGTGCCCAGGCCGATCTTCTCGGCGTGCGCGATGCACGCGCGCCAGTCGGTGTCGGGATGCGTGATGCAGAAGGGATCCTTGGCCTGCTCGCCCTCCAGATGCTCGTGGTTATGCTCCATCTTGGCCGCGCTATCGGTGAGCTCGGTGTTGGGCAGCGGCTCGGATGCCATGACGGCATCGGCGCAGGCCTGGTCGATGGCGACCGGGTCGAAGCTCGCGAACATGCCGATGTCGTTGACGATAGGCGTGTCGTTTTCGGGATGGCAATCGCAGTTGGGGCTGATATCCATGGCAAGCGAGATGTGGAAGCTCGGGCGGCCGTCGACAACGGCCTTGGTGTACTCGGCGATCTTGCAGTTGAGCACGTCGGCCGCGGCTTCATAACCGGGCTTGATGGCGTCCTGGTTGCACACGCCGATGCAGCGGCCGCAGCCCACGCAGCGATCGTGGTCGATGGCGGCCACGCGCACCGTGCGGGTGTTGCCGTTGGCAAGCTCGCGCTCGCGGGTATCATCAAACGAGATAGCGTTGTGCGCGCAGATCTTTTCGCAGGCACGGCAGCCAATGCAGTGCTCGGTCGCGACGTTCGGCTTGCCGGCGGCATGCTGCTCCATCTTGCCGGCACGGCTGCCGCCGCCCATGCCCAGGTTCTTCATGGCGCCGCCAAAGCCGGCCTGCTCATGGCCTTTAAAGTGGGTGAGGCTGATCACAATATCGGCGTCCATGAGTGCCTGGCCGATCTTGGCCTCGTGCACGTACTCGCCGCCCTCGACCGGGACGAGCGCCTCGTCGGTACCCTTGAGGCCGTCGGCGATGATGATCTGGCAACCCGTGGCATACGGGGTAAAGCCGTTCTGATAAGCGGTGTCAATGTGCTCGAGCGCGTTTTTGCGGCTACCGACATAGAGCGTGTTGCAATCGGTGAGGAAGGGCTTGCCACCCAGCTCCTTCACGACATCCGCGACGGCGCGGGCGTAGTTGGGGCGCAAAAAGCTCAGGTTGCCCAGCTCGCCAAAGTGAATCTTGATAGCGACGAACTTGTTCTCAAAGTCGATCTGCTCAATTCCGGCGTGACGGATGAGGCGCTTGAGTTTGTCGAGCTGGCTCTCGCGAGCATGCGTGCGCAGGTTGGTGAAGTACACCTTAGCGGGTGCTGCGGGTGCAGTTGCGGTCATAGATCTATCCCCTCGGTCTATATGGCGTTACAGACATAGAGGATGGTACCAGTTAAAGCAGAGTTAATGTCAAGCGCGGCACCTAGTCATTGGGGACAGACTTAAATGACTGAAACCACTCATTGGGGACGGACTTAAATGAGTGCCTCGCCACCTGGCAGCTAGGGACGTTCCTTTCCCGCCGGCAGTTGGGGACAGTCCTTGTCAGCCCGGCCGACGAGCCGGCGAATCGGCAAAGACCGTCCCCGATGACTAGTCGTTTAAGAACGTCCCCGATGACTACTCTTGGACTTTGAGGGCTTCGGCCAGGCTGACGCGCTTGATGGAGCGCGTGTGTAGCAGCGCCACGACCAGGTAGGTCGCAAAGCCAATGCCGACGCATGCAGCCAAGGACCAAGCGGGCACGTAGATCTCGATATTGCCGTTGTAGGCGAGCAGCATCGAGCGGAAGATGGCCGTGAGCGAGCCAATAATGACCGGCAGGCTCAGCACGAGCGACGCCGCCACGCACAGTGTGATCGAGCGGATGTACAGGTGCGAGATCTCGCTATCGCGATAGCCAAAGACCTTCATGTAGCTAATCGACCGGGCGCTATGGTCGATAACGGCCTTGGTCAGCAGGTACATAAACAGCAGGAAGATAAATACCGCGAGCCCGATCATCATGCCGATCATTTTGCTCATCATGCCGATGAACTGGTCGCCCACGGCGCGCATGTCGTCGGGCGTGGTGTCGCCGGCAAAGTAACGGGCATCGAGGTCGAGCTTCTCGTCGCTCACATAGCCGTTAAAGTAGGCGGCGTCGTTGTCGAACAGCTCATTAAAGTCGTCGATACTCATATAGATATTCATATCCGACTTGGAGCCCCAGGCACAGTCCTTGCCCGCGTACTCAAGGGAATAATGCTCACCCTCGTACTTGTCGCTGAGTGTGACCTTCTGGCCCTCACTCCAGCCAAACTTATCGAGCAGACCGCCGCCAAAGACGACGCGCCCATCGCCGACGTCCAGCCCTTTCCAGTAGCGCGAATCGGACGAGATGCCGTAGATGGAAATCGTCTCCTCGCCATTTCCGTCGCCGCGGTCGTATTGCAGCTGGTAGACGGCGTATTTCTCGGCCTGTGCGATTGCGTCCGCACCGTTGTCGGTCGTATTGACCGGGTGAATGTCATCGTTGTCGGTGTCGATCTTAGAGGCCTTGTCGATCAGGCCTATGGCCTCATCGCGGTCGCAGCCGAGGGCATCGGCAAGATCGTCAAGGCGCGCGTAGAGCGCATCCTTCTTGTCCTGGACCTTGGCGAGCGCGTCCTGCGCCGCGGCCAGGCTCTCGGCAGACGGAGATGCGCTCGCGGTATCGGCTGCCGTCTGCGCTGCATCGGCCGCGTCGTCAAGCTCGTCATCGGCATCCCGGGCGGCAGAAAGCAGCGCGCCGTCAACCGACTGCAAGCGCTCGAGTGCCGACCACTGCTCGCGCTCCTCGGTAGTGCCCTCGAGCTCCAGCGGCGCCTTGAGCGTGTACTGGTGCTCGGCGACCAGGCTTGTCTCGAGGTTGTCGGCGTAGTGCGTCATCGTGGGCAGAATCGCCAGGCCAAAGAGCAGCAGCAGCGACGCAAACGCAATGCCCACGAAGAGCGTGGCAAAGTTGCCCAGGTTGCGCAGGAAGATACGCAGGCGGAAGCGGGAAACAAAACCCATGCGCTCCGGCAGCTGCAAGCCGCGCTTGGTGCCCGATTTGCCGCTCGCCTCGTGACGAAGGAACTGCAACGGCGTCTTGCCCATTTTGCGAAGCAGGCCCACCAGCGTGATGAGGATGAGCGCGGCGGCGGGAACCACGGCGCACTTCACAAAGATCTCCCAGCTCCAGTACACCTGGAAGGGCGGCAGGCTGTACGACCCGTAATAGAGGCTGCGCATGGGCTCGGTAAAGAACACAACGCCGAGCGCAGTGCCCAAAAGCGCCGCGACCACGCCCAAGATGGCGGGAAGCGCAAGGTAGTGCAGCACGATCTCGCGTCGACGATAGCCGCTGGCGAGCAGCGTGCCGATGATGGCGCTCTCCTCCTCGATGGTGGCGTCGGTAAGGACCACAAAGACGAACGCCATGATCACGATAATAATGTCGAGCAGCGTCATCCACATCATGGAGTCGCCGTCCACGTCGTCGCGGGCGTAGCCAATGCCCTGGTTGGAATCGGCGTCGATGAGCTCATCTACGCGTGCATCGGCATCGGTCAGCGCCTCCACCATATCCTGCTCCGCATCGATGCGGTCCGCGGTGGAGAGGTCGCGGTCGTTAAGGGTGAAGGAGTAGGTGTAGGCGGGTGCGCCGCCGGCGTCCTCGAGCGCGGCAAAGCCGGCATCGGTAACCTCGGCAACACCGTACGTAATGGTGTTCACCGTAAAGTCCGAATTGTTGAGGAACAGCGCCTGGCTATCGGGCTGGGTCATGATGCCGCAGATGGTGTAGGTTCTGCCCTCGAGCTCGACCTTATCGCCCACGGACAGGTTGTTATTGGTAGCAAAGACACGGTCGATGGCCACCTCGTCGTCCGCCTTAGGCTGCCTACCTTCGCAGTAGGACGCGATATCGACCTTGGTGCGGTGCGCATAGGTGCGCAGCGTGCGCTTGGTGCCGTCGTCGCCGGCGGTCTTTTTGATGATGGCGTCGATGGAGAAATTCTTGTAGAGTGTGATGCCGCCGACGTCGCCGGCTGCATCCTCGGCTGCCCTGAGCTGGTCTTTGGTGGCCTCGAAGGAGGTGGTCACGCGGCCGTCCTCGATCGTGTACGCATCGCGCATGTCGTCGATAAGGCAACCGATGGAATGCGCCGCGAGCAAAAAGCCCGAGGTGAGAGCGATGCTTCCGCACATAAGCAAAAAGATGCCCAGGTACTTGCCGATATTGCGGCGCAGCTCGCGCGGGAGACGTTTTGCGAGAGGTGTCATGGCGCCGCCTACCAATCGAGCTCGGCGGCCGCGACGGGCGACTCGTTGAGTTCATCCTCGACAATGCGACCGTCGCGCAGGCGCAGCACGCGATTGGCCATGCGCGCGATGGCGGCATTGTGGGTGACGATGATGATGGTGCAGCCGTACTCGTGATTGACATCCTCCATGAGCTGCAAGATTTCCTTGGACGTCTTGTAGTCGAGCGCACCCGTGGGCTCGTCGCACAGCAGCAGACCCGGGTTTTTGACGAGTGCGCGGCCGATGGCACAGCGTTGCTGCTGGCCGCCCGAGACCTGGCGCGGGAACTTGTTGCGGTGCTCGTAGAGGCCCAGCGAGCGTAGCAGGTCGTCAATGTTGAGCGGGTTTTTGGACAGGTGCGCCGTGACCTCGATGTTCTCCTTGATGGTGAGATCGGGCACCAGGTTGTAGAACTGGAAGACAAAGCCCAGCTCGCGGCGGCGGTACTCACCCAGGTCGGCGGGCTTGAGCACTGTGAGGTCGCAGCCGTCCACCATGATGGAGCCGGCGTCGGCATCCTCCAGGCCACCGATCAGGTTAAGAAACGTCGACTTGCCCGAGCCCGAGGGCCCTAGCATGACGCAGATCTCTCCGCGGTTGATGGACGTGTCGATGCCGTCGAGCACCGTCAGGCGCGCATCACCGTCGCCGTAGTGCTTCTTGAGCCCCTTGACCTGGACGTAGGCTTGCTTCGTCGCCATGCTATCCCCCATTGTTAGCCTTGTACTACTTTATGAGGGTAATAGTAAACCTTGGCGAACTATTTTTGGGCGAGGCCTGGGATTTATTTCAGACTAGTCATTGGGGACGTTCTTAAATGACTAGTCGCTGGGGACACTCTTTCGCCGCCCGGCAGTTGGGGACGTTCCTTTCCTACCGGCAGTTGGGGACAGTCCTTGGCAACCCGACCGGCAAGCCGGCGGTTCGGCAAAGACTGTCCCCGATGACTAGTCGTTTAAGTCTGTCCCCAATGAGTACCCAATGACTAGGTGGCTAGGCGTGGGATTTGGTGCGTGCGAGGGCTAGGCCTACGGCGGCGATGGCCACGGCAAAGAGTGCCGTGACGCCCAGATCGCAGGCGATGTCGCCCAGCACGGTGGACGTCAGGTCCGCGGCGAGTGCCTTGCTGATCGCGTCGTTCACCCAATATGTCGGCACAAAATGCGCCACCGTCTGCACGGCCGGGCCCATCAGCGACAGGGGCATCCAGGCGCCGCCCAAAAACGTCATGAGCATGCCGAGTAAGTTGCCCACGCCGTTGAGCAGCTCCTCGCGTGCGCCCAAGCTCGACAGCGTAAAGCCAACGGCCAGCGGCGTGCACGCCAGGGCAAACGTCGCCGCCAGCGCCAGACACACACGACCCACGCCGACCTCGGCGACCGCACCGGCAAAGCCCACGACGCCCATCATGCTCGATACAAACCAGATGCAGACGGTGAGCACGGCGGCGGCCGCAAACACGGCAAGCGAACGCTGGCGCTCGGAGACCGGGCCGGCCTCCATGCGGCGCACGCGCTCGGGCTCGTTCATGCCCGAGAACACCAATCCCACCGACACGATGACCGACGAGATAATCGCGTACGCGCCAAAGTTGAAATACGACTCGAGCGTGGCGGCGGCTGTCGAGTCAACCTTGACCTGCTCGATCTCGACCTTGGCGCGCTTCGCGGCCGCATGCTCGGCCGCCTTGGCAACATCGCCGTTGGGGGCAGCGGGCTCAAGTGCCGCCGCAGCGCCCGCGAGCGAGATCCAGCGCGAGGCCTCGGCAGACGAAAGCGCCGCCGCCATGGTGCCGGCACCGTAGGTCACATCGAGCTTGGGCAGAGACTCCCCCGCTCGGGCGGCTGCAACGAGGTCGTCCTCAAACCCCTCCGGGATAAAGAACACGCAGTCGGCGCTACCCTTGGCGCTGTTGCTCTTGGAGAGCGCGTCCGCAAGGTCGTAGGTGTCGTCGCCGACGCCCGTGACCAGCTCAAAACGAGAACCCAGATGCTTGGTAAGCGCACGCGAAAGGTCGCTGTCATCGCGGTCGACCACGATCACGTTGGTGTCGTAGGGCTTGTACTCGGTAAGCTGCGACGAGTTCCAGCTCACCGAGGCCGCGATGAATACGCCCATGAGCGAGATGAACACCGTATAGATGAGCAGGTAGAACGGGTGCGCCAACGCCATGCGAAGCGCGGTCTTAAAGGTGCTCATAACGGCTCCTTCCAAAGATCAGCGTAGCGGCGGCGACAAACACCAGGGCTATCAGGACGAGCGCGCCGGCGCGGACGGCAAAGGGCCCCAGGTCCTCAAAGAAATACAGGCGATTGAACATGTCGCAGATGAGCTTGACGGGGTTGAGCCAGCACTCGGCCGGGCAGGCGCGGGCGACGTCGTCGGCAAGCGCCATCGCCGGCTCGCCGTAGAGGCCGGCGAACAGGGCGCACGTGGTGGCAAAGCCCGTGAGGATGCCCGACTTGGACGCCTTGCCACCCTTAACAGGAAGCGTGCCCACAAAGAGCCCCAGGCCCGTGGCGGCAAGCGCGGATGCAGCACCGCCCAGCAGGCACAGCCCCTCGCGCCCGCCAAAGTCGACGCCAACGACTAGGCGCACGTAGCTAATCGCGACCGCCATCGAGGCAAAGGAAACCAACCACGAGCCGACAAAGATGCCGGCTAGCGACGCCGTCTTGGAAAGACCGCCCACACAGCGACGCGCACCAAGGCCCGACAGATTGGGCTGCAGATCGACGACGCTCAAGGCGGCAAACTCGGCAGACATCATCGCGACCAGGCCAAAGAGCGCGTAGTAGTAGATGACCGTACCATCGGGCGTGGTGCGTGTCAGACTTACGCGGCGGGTGCCACCCTCGAGCGACAGGGCGCGCGCAACCGCCTCCGGGTCGGCGAGCGCCGCCGGGTTGTCTTGGGCAATCTGGGACATGAGCTCGGCATTTTGTGTATACGAGCTTGCCACCGTCTCCAGAATGCTGCGGTCGGTGAGCACCGACGACGCACGTGAGTTGTCATAGCTCGAAAGCAGCGTGAGCCTGGGCGTGCCCGCGTCGTCGACCGTATAGATGCCCGCGACCTCGCCGGCCTTGAGCGCACGGCTCGCATCGGCTGCGTCGTCGCACTCGTGGATCTCGAGCAGCTGGTCGTCGCTCTCCTTGGCAAGCGACGTCGCCACGTCCTTAAAGGTCGAGGCGTCCCAGGCCTCGTCCGCCACGACGGCAACCGGCACCGGATCGACCGTGCCGTCGGAGCTGAGGTTCGCAAACATAAACATGAACATCGTGGAAAGCGCGACGGGAAAGACCGCGCCCCAAACCCATGTGCTCGGCCGGCGCAGCAGCGCCTTAACCGTGGTGATGATGGTGTTGTACATGACTGCCCCCTAGTCGCGCAGCTCGCGGCCGGTGATCTCGAGGAACACGTCGTTGAGGGTCGGTGGCTCGCTCCACACGCGGCCGAGCGCAACGTCGGCAGCGCGCAGCGTGTCGAGAATGTCGACCAGGTTGTGCGGGCTCGCCTCGCAGGTGCAGACGAGCTCGCCGCCGGACAGCTCGACGCTGAGCACGTGCTCGAGGGCGCGCAGTCGCTCGACCGTGGCGGGCTCGACGGCGCCCACCTCGACGGTCACGCGCTCGCCCATCTGAATCATTC
The DNA here is from genome assembly GCA_905210085.1 of uncultured Collinsella sp. Taxonomy (GTDB): domain Bacteria; phylum Actinomycetota; class Coriobacteriia; order Coriobacteriales; family Coriobacteriaceae; genus Collinsella. Next base: position 121,650 of record CAJLVJ010000001.1, read on the forward strand.
GCTTGAGCTCGTCGTTGGTACCCTGCGCCAGCACGCGCCCGCCGTCCATAATCATGATGCGGCTGCAGATCTGCTCGACTTCCTCCATGTAATGGCTGGTATACACCACCGTGGCGCCCTCGTCGCGCAGGCGGCAGATGCCCTCCAGGATGGCGTTGCGGCTCTGCGGGTCGACCGCCACCGTGGGCTCGTCAAAAAAGATAAGCTCGGGCTTGTGCGCGATACCGCAGGCAATGTTGAGGCGACGCGCCAGGCCACCCGAGAGCTTGCCGGGGCGGAACTTGGTAAAGTCGCCCAGCCCGACAAAGTCGATCGCCTCGTCCACCAGCGCGCGGCGGCGCTTGCGGTCGTTGACGTAGAGGCTGCAGAAATAGTCAATGTTCTCGCGCACCGTGAGCTCGTCGAATACCGCCACCTGCTGCGGCACCACGCCGATGCGGCGCTTGAGGTCGTAGCGGGCGGGTGTCATGGGCTCGCCGAACAGCTCGATGGTGCCCTTGTCGTAAGCGAGCAGCTGCAAAATGCAGTTGATGGACGTGGTCTTGCCCGAGCCGTTGGGTCCGAGCAGGCCAAAGATCTCGCCGGGGGCGATGCTCAGGTTAAAGTGGTCGAGCGCGATAAGATCGTCGTAGCGCTTGACGAGGTTTTCGACGTGGACGATGTCCGTCATGAGGCGGCCCTTCTGTTGATTGCGGCCCGGTACGATTGCATCATCGCAGGAGCCGCCGGCGCGCGCCAGTGAGCTTTGTCACGAGTGCGAGGGGGCGGAGGCGAAACCCCCGCTCGCGCGAGCGATCGTCCCCGCTTTGCCGCGCGGGAGGAATGTCACAGTTGCGCAGGCAGCCCCTCCACCACGCGCGGCTTCGCGTACAATACCCGTATGAACAGGCTTTTCGACAAATCGATCGTGCTGGCGTGCTGTATTGCGGCCGCCACGGGCCTTGCTGTGGACGCTTGCCTGGTCGCGGCGTTTTGCCTTGGAGTTATCGCCACCTCGCTGGCCGAGGTCGCACAGGGAGAACGCACGCGCCGTGTAAGCGAGGCCGCGAGTTACGCTTACATCATCGCGGCCGTCTTTGTGCCGCCGTTTGTGCCGTTTGCGCCTCTCGCCCTTTATGACATCGCGCGGCGCGTGCGCCGCGAACACGCCTGGGTCGCGCTGGGCATTGGTTCCGTCTTTGCCTTTGCGCTCGTCGCGGACCTTCGCACCGACGTGCTCACCTCCCGAACGCTCCTGCTGACCGCCATCCTTTCGGTTGCCGCCACCTTGCTATCGCTACGTACCGCCCAGTTGGAGCGCGAGCAGCGGCACATGCGCCGCACCCGCGACGAGCTGCAGGAACGAGCCCTCGCGCTCGAAGCGCGCAACCGCGATCTTGCCGACCGCCAGGACTACGAAGTCGAGCTCGCGACGCTCGCCGAACGCGCCCGCATCGCGCGCGAAATCCACGATAACGTGGGCCACCAGCTCACGCGCGCCTCACTGCAGGCCGAAGCCTTGCGCGTGGTCCATGCCGACGAGCCCGGCGTCGCCGCCGATTTCGCCGACGTCAAACGCACGGTTGACGAGGCGCTCCAGCTTGTGCGCACCAGCGTCCACGCGCTCAACGACAACGCCGTCGACCTTTCCGTGCAGCTCGAACGCATTGTCGAAGGCGCGCGCTCGGACGGCGGTCCGCAGATTGAGCTTGAAGTTATGGCCGAGCATGCACCCGCAAACGTCGCCAACTGCTTTGCGGCGGTCCTGCGCGAGGCGCTCTCCAACACCATGCGCCACGCTTGCGCCCATGCTGTCACTGTACGATGCATGGAGCATCCGTCGTTTTACCAGCTCATCGTTACCGACGATGGCACGGGCGGGGTCCAAGCAAGCAGCCGCGGCGCCGCGGAGGGCATGGGGCTTGCCTCCATGCGCGAGCGCATCGAGGCGCTTGGCGGCACCTTCACCGCCGGCCCGCGTGTCGGCACCGGCGGCTGGCGCGTGTTTGCCACCGTTCCCAAACAGCAAGGAGATGAGGACTGATGAGGCTCATCGTTGTCGACGACGACCGCTTGGTGGTCGATTCGCTCAAGATTATCCTGGGCGCCCAGCCGCAGATCGAGGTAGTGGGCACCGGCGCCAACGGCAACGATGCGGTTTCGCTCTATGCCGAACACGCGCCCGATATCGCACTGCTCGACATTCAGATGCCGGGGCGGGACGGTCTTTCGGCGGCACGCGAGATCCTTGAGCGCGACCCTTCGGCGCGCGTGGTGTTTCTGACGACATTCTCGGATGACGAGTACATTGTGTCGGCGCTCAAACTGGGCGCCCGCGGCTACCTGATCAAAACCGATGTCGCCGCCATTCCGCCGGCGTTGGCGCAGGTCATGGACGGCAAACGCGTGCTCGAGGGAAAGGCGATCGAGGACATCGATTTTGACGGAACGGGCGTCGAGGCGGGCACGACCCGCCGGCCCGCGGCCTTTGCCGGCCTGACCGACCGCGAGTTCGAAGTCGCCGAGCTCATCGCCCGTGGCCTCGACAACAAGGAGATTGCCGCCACCGCCTATATGGGCGAAGGCACCGTGCGCAACCACATCAGCTCAATCCTTGCCAAAATGGGCCTGCGCAACCGCACGCAGATCGCCATTGCCTACCTGCGAGGGTAATTACCCAACGGCCGACCACCCCGGCATAGCAAAATGGCTGCTACCGCTTTAATGCCATTTCAAAACTATGCCGGTTTACTACGGTGAATCGCCCACCTTTGACCACGGCAAATTGCGCACTTGCAAAACCGCAGGTAGAGCGCTTGCAATATTTAGAAAAATGCAGTCATGGTCGGGGATGTCGAATTCATCGTAGTGAACCGGCATAGTTTTGTTCGTGGCGGCCCAACCGCGCGTTTAAGCGCGGGGCCGGCGGGGCATTTTTGCCCCACCGGCCCCTATTCCAGCTCTATTCCAGCGCTATTCCGGCTTGATTTCTACCGTGGGAGTCTTATCCGCCGTAACCGGGGTACGGGCGGTGTCCATAGTCAGGCAGTGTTTTGGGCAGCTCTCGACGCACTCGCCGCACACCACACAAGAATACGGATCAATCGACCACGTTCCGCCCTTGCGATCGACCGCGAGCGCGCCCGCCGGGCAACGCCGCGCGCACATGCCGCAGCAGATGCACACGTCCATGTCATTGACGATATGCCCGCGCAGGCGCTCGGGCGCCGTCAGCTTCTCCTGCGGATAGCACACCGTGACCGGCTGCTTGACCATAGAGCCCAAGGCCGTCTTGGCAAATGTCAGTAAACTCATGCCGCGCCTACCTTTCCGTGCAGCTAATGCAGGGGTCGATGGTCAGGATAATCATAGGAACGTTGGCAAGGAGCACGCCCTGCAGCGCATGTGTCAGACCCGCCAGGTTTTGCGACGTCGGCGTTCGCACGCGAAAACGGTCCAGATTCTTGGTGCCGTTACCGCGCACATAGTAGTACGCCTCGCCGCGCGGCTGCTCAATCACAACCTCGCCGCGCGCGCCGTCGGCCGGCGTGAGCTTGGTGCGCCCGCCGATACCGTCGTGCGGGATCTTGCCCACAAGCTCCTTGATGATGTCCATGGCCTGCGTGACCTCGGCACAACGCACCTGGCAGCGGGCATAGCAGTCGCCGTCGGTAGCAACGATGGGCTCAAATGCTGCCAGGCCTGCATAGGCACCGTCGCCAAACATGCGCACGTCGTAATCCACGCCCGAGGCGCGACCGAACGGGCCGACCATCGACAGATTCAGCGCGTCCTTCTTGCTGATCACGCCCACGCCATGCAGGCGCTCGCCGCAGCTATTGTCGTCCAAAAACGTATGCACCAGGGCCTCGTAGTCGGGACGCATGGCATCGAGCGTCTGGACAATACCCGCCAGCTCGGAGTCCTCAATGTCGTGCTTAAGGCCGCCGATCTCGTTGATCGACAGAATCACGCGACCACCGCACGTGCTCTCGAAGATCTTGAGAATCTGCTCGCGCAGGGTCCACGACCGATAGAACAGCGCCTCGAAGCCAAAGGCATCGGCGAGCAGGCCCAGCCACAGCAGATGCGAGTGGATGCGCGAAAGCTCGTGCAAAATGGTGCGGATATACTGCGCGCGGCCGGGCACCTCGATGTCGAGCATGCGCTCGCAGGCGCTGGCATAGCCGTAGCTGTGGCCCACGGCGCAGATGCCGCAGATGCGCTCGGCGATGTAGCCAAACTGATGCATGTCGCGCTTTTCGGTTAGCTTCTCGAGCCCGCGGTGCACAAAGCCGATCTGCGGAATTGCCTCGATGACGCGGTCGTCCTCGATCACCAGGTCCAGATGAAGCGGCTCGGGCAGCACCGGGTGTTGCGGGCCAAACGGAATAACGGAGCGATGTGCCATGGACCTTACGCCTCCTTTTTCTGCTTGTCGCGGGCGGCCTTGGCAGCAAGCGCCGCGCGGACCTTGGCCGCTTTCTCAGGATCCATGGCGGCGAGCTTTGCCTCCATCTCGGCAGCCTTGAGCGCGGCCTTGGCAGCGGCATCGTCATGCTGAGCATCGGAGCCGGTAGCCGCAGCGGGCTGGGCGGCAACAGCGTTCGCAGCATCGCCGGCACCCGCGGCGCCCTCCCCCGCAGCAGCAGCGGCAGCGGCCTTCTCGGCCGCAGCCTTGCGCGCCTTGGCCTCTGCGGCGGCACGGACCTTCATGGCTTTCTCGCGCGCGGCCTTCACCTCGGGTGTGATAACGCTCATGGGCTCGGCCGTTGAGACCTGGTAGAAAAAGCCCTTAAAGTCGATCTGCATATCGGTAATGGCAAGCCCAAACAGGTCGTGCGCCTCGTTCTCAAACGGGAATACCGCCGGATAATACGAACTGATGGACGGAATCTCCTGGTACTGATCAATTCCCTCAACCACCAGGTTCTCGATCGCATAGCTGCCGTCCTGCGCAATATGCTCCTGAGCAGCACGAACGTTGATAAACGTATAGACCAGGCGATACGTGCCGTCGTCGACGTTGCGCTCGGCATGCATTTGCACAAAGCGCGCGCCGACGCCCTTGAGCGCCTGGACATGCGACAAGAGCTCGTCGATTCCGACGGTGGTATAGATAGCCTTTTGCATTACTCGGCCTCCTTTGCAGCGGCGGGCATCCCAGCAGGCGCGTCGCCAGCGACGGGCGCGGCGGGCTTCCCGGCAGGCGCGTCACCAGCGGCGGGTGCGGCGGACCTGGTGGACACGTTGGCCTCGACGCCGTCACCGGCACCGTCAGCCCCGGCCCCCGCGGCCACAAATCCGTCCTCGCCCAGCTCAACGCCGCCATCCCAGGTAGCAGCACCGCCCACGGTAAGCGGGTCACCGCCAGCACGCATCACGGCCTCCTTCTGATCCAGGATGCCGCACGCCTCCACGATGGCATCAATCACCGTCTCGGGACGAATGGCGCACCCGGGCGCGTATACGTCCACGGGAATCGCGCGGTCCACGCCTCCGATCACGTTGTAGGCATCGCGGAATACGCCGCCCGAGCACGCGCAGATGCCGCACGCCACCACGCACTTGGGCTCGAGCATCTGGTTGTAGATCTGGCGCACGACGGGCAGGTTCTGGGCATTGACCGACCCCGTCACCAAAAAGATGTCCGCATGCTTGGGGTTGCCGGTGTTGACCACGCCAAAGCGCTCCGCATCAAACAGCGGCGTGAGCGAGGCCAGCACCTCGATATCGCATCCGTTGCAGCTCGAGCCGTCGTAATGAATAACCCACGGCGAGCGCGACATTTTATGATCCATGGATGCCGCCTCCTAAATAAACACGTCGACGAGGATGGGCATAAGATTGAGCAGGCCAAACACCAGCGCCACGCCCCAGCCGAGCTTAAAGCAGCTGCGCCAGGTGCTGCGCGCGAAGGTGTTGTCGATGAGCACCTCGACAAAATACGTCGCGGCCATCACGACCAGGGCGACCACCCAGCTCACCGGGTTGTCCCAAACAAAGAACATGCCCACCCACATCAAAAACAGCACGGTCTCGCACCAGTGCATAAGGGTCATCTTGGCCAGCGTGCCGCCGCTCATCTCGGTGGCGACGCCCTGGACGATCTCCTGATGCGCGTGATGCGAGTACGAAAGATCGAACGGCGACTTGCGCAGCTTGATGGTAAGTACCGCGAGCAGCGCGAGGAAAATGGGCGCGCTGTACACGATGATGGGGGCCGACTGCCCCGTCACGGCGATGGAATCGAAGCTGTCGGTGGCAAGGTACAGGCCCACGCTCATCAGCAGAACGGCGGGCTCGTAACTCATGACCTGCAGCAGCTCGCGGTCGGCACCGACCTGGGCAAACGGGCTTTGCGTCGAGGCGGACGCCAGCACCACAAAGATCGCGGCGAGCGTCACCATAAAAGCGCACAGCAGCGTGTTGGAGCCCGACACAAAGATGCCGCCGCCCACGACGGTAAAGATGAGCGCGCACGCCATGTAGGTATCGTCCATGGTGTTTACGCTGGCAGGGGCCTTGCGCAGCAGCTTGGCAACGTCGTAGAACGGTTGCAGCAGGCGCGGGCCCACACGGCCCTGCATGCGAGCCGAAAGCTTACGGTCAACGCCGTCGATCAGGCCGCCCACAAGCGGCGCCAGCAGGGCAAACGCCACGGTGCCAATAAAGATGCCCACGACACCCGAACCTTCAAAATACTTACCGCGCAGCACCGAGGGCGCACTCATGGCAAGTCGCTCGGGCCCAATCCACGCGCAGCACAGCAGCGCAAACAAGATAATGCTGCAGCACACGACGCTACCCGCGGGGCCAATACGCTTCTCGCCAAGGACGTCCTCCGAGTACCAATTGCGCTTTTCGGCCTTCACCTCGTGTCCCATCGAGCCACGGAAATGGCGATATTTGTCGGTTCCCACACCCGAAAGATATACGTTTACGTGCGGTTTGTTGCTCACGCGGAATGACGTCAGCAGCACCACGGCGATAAACGCCACGATAACGACCATCAGATACATGGCGTCCTTGCCGATAACGTACGGCACGCGGCCAAACACCATGGCCAAGTAAGGCGACACCAGACCGCTCGAGATAACCGGGAACGCCACGCAGCACAGAATCAGCAGCGCGGCGATGGTGTTGAGCGCCATCCATTCGGTCTTATGGACATTGACCTCAACGTTTTGAGCCGTGGGGTCGACGCCCGAAAGCTTGGCAAGCCACTTGCCCCAGAAGTAAAACGTCGCGGCCGAGCCAAAGGCAAGCACCATGATCATGAGCACGTTGCCGGTCTGCGCAAACGCCACCAGGGCGCCCCACTTGGACACGAGCATGCCAAACGGCGCCACGAACATGCCCATGATACCCAGCATCATCAGACGCGTCAGGTGCGGCATGCGGCTGAACATACCGTCCATGTCCTCGATATTGCGGCTGCCGATATGATGCTCGGCCGTGCCCACGCACAGGAACAGCAGCGACTTTGCCACCGTGTGGAACAGGATCAGGAAGATGGCCGCCCATACGGCCTCGGGCGCGCCGACACCCAAGCAGGCACTGATGAGGCCCAGGTTGGAAATGGTGGAGTACGCGAGCACGCGCTTGGCGTTGCTCTGCGAGATGGCCATGAGGGCAGCGAGCAAAAACGTGATGGCACCCACACTCGTGACCATAAAGCCGGTCACGGGATAGATAGCATAGAGCGGGCTCAGCTTGACCATCAGGAACACGCCGGCTTTGACCATGGTTGACGAGTGCAGCAGGGCGCTCGTGGGCGTGGGGGCAACCATAGCACCCAGCAGCCAAGTGTGGAACGGCATCTGTGCGGCCTTGGTGAGCGCGGCGAGCGACAGCAGGATGACCGGCATCACCAGCAGCGCGGACTGCGCGGTTCCGGCGCCGGAAAGCTCGATCATACCCGAGATGGTCAGCGGCATGCCGTTAACGTGCAGGAACATAAGGCCTGCCAAAAACGCGATGCCGCCCAGCATGTTGAGGATGATCTGGGTGAAAGCGTTTTTAATGGCCTCGGGCGTGCGCGTGTAGCCAATCATGAGGAACGAGCACACGGTGGTGATTTCCCAGCCGCAGAACAGCCACTCAAGGTTGTCGCTCGTCACGATGACGAACATGGCCGAGAGGAACAGGAACATAAGCGCCAGGAACTGCGGGCGACGGTCGGGCGCGGTCTGCCCGCGCAGCGCGGCCTCGTGCTCGTCATGGGCCTGGAAGTCCTTCATGTAGCCCAGGGCATACACGCAGATAAGGCTGCCGACGATGCCGACGGCGAGGACCATGATTACGCTCATGTAGTCCAGGTAGAGCGGCGTTGCGGTGACGGCTTCGGTCGCGGGCAGCGTCATGGCTGCAAAGGCGAGCGAGCCCACCAGCTGGACTATGCCGAGCACCGTGGTGAGCGCGTTCCTATATTTGTACGCGTTGTACAGGATGACGGCGCACAGGATGACGTCGATGACGGAGCTGATGATCGAGAGCACATGCGAGGTGCCGGGGGCAACCTCAAAGCTCTGCGGACCCGTGCCAAAAAACATGGCGGCGACTACAACTGTCACCGCCATAATAATGCCGGAGCCTATGAGCCCCACCGCATCGCGGACGCGGTCACCGCGCGCGAGCAGCATGCCCAGCGCCGGTACCAGCGGAAACAGGGTAAGGAAATACAGTAGCGTCATACCATCACTCCCCCATGCAAAAACGCTGCAATTGTTTAATGTTATAGCTCAATTGAGGAGTAGCGGCGGCAGGTTTTCGGTCAACTGAGGAGTTTTAGGCGTACGGGGTAAGGACACGTCCGCTTTGGAGCAGTGGCGCGGCAAGAAAAATGCGCCCCCTGTGGGCGCACCATCCCGTTCGCTATTCCGCCTTTTTAACGCGCGGCTTGCGACCGCGCGGCTTATCGATAAGCGCGTCGGCGCCGCCATCGCGATACTGGCGACACCAGGCCTTAACCGGAGACTCGCTGGGAATCTTGTGCTTGATCATGGCCTCGCGAACCGTCAGACCGTTTTCCAAACGGTCCTTAACCACGGCGAGCTTTACGTCGTACGAATACGTGCGGTGATGCGAGCCCGCGTTGAGCACAGCGTCGGCACCGCCCACGGCATATGCGCGGGCCCACTGGCGAGCCGTGGCCTGGGGAATGCCAAGCTTTGCGGCAAGGGCGCGGTGACCGACCCCCTCTTGGAGGATCTCGACGGCGCGCTGCCTAACCTCGGGCGCATGCGTGCGAGTCCTAGTTGCTTCCGACATACCTGCCACTTCTTAGCCTTAACCGTTAATCTGCTTTCTTACGTGCACGCTAGATAGTAGCATTTTGCTGTTTGCTCAAAGTAGTTAATTAAAATAGACGCGGCGTTATCTGGGCATTTGACACCTATTTACGACATTTCTTTATCGATTATTTACGCTGGTAGCTAGCTCGCAGCTAATCGTCATTCGTTTGCCAACAAAATTGACGTCTCTTTATGTCCTTTGGTCTAGAGGGAATAATTATTAACCCCTCCCCCAATAATTTTGAGCGGCCTGCAGGGCAGTGACGCCTCACTCCTCATGATTACCGCGCATTGCCATCCACCCGAGCAAAACAAAAAGGACGGGACCTGCTGCGCTTGCAGACCCCGCCCCGGTTGACACCCGATGGGACGCAGTCGGGCGAGGCAGGTCCGTGCTGCCGCCCCGCCTGGCCGCGATGTTCAACTACAGCTCGTTGGCCGCGTGATACGCCGTGCGAATGGCGCTCGCAATGTCGGCAGTGCGCTCGCCCGAGCAGTCGCCCACGCAGGTCACGGGCACCGTCACGCCGTCCAGGTCAAACGCGTTGGCCTTGGAGCCCACGGCCATCACCACGTAATCGCAGGCGATCTTCACCGGCTCCTCGGCGCCGTCCTCGGTGGTGCGAATGGCCTCCACGCCCTCGTCGGTAATGGCGGTCAGGCGGGTCTTCACGTGCTGCTCCACGTTGTGCTCTGCAAAGTCGCTCATAATCAGCGGCAGAATGGTCTCGGACTCGCCCGCGGCAATCTTGTCGAGCATCTCCACGATCGCCACCTCGCAGCCGTGCTGCAGCAGGTACTCGGCAGTCTCGGTGCCCACCAGGCCGCCGCCAATGACAGCGACGCGGCCCGTAAGCTCCGCCTTGCCGGCCAGCACGTCCCAGCTCGAGACGACCTTCTCCGAGTCGGCACCCGGAACGGGGATAACCACGTCGTGCGCGCCCACGGCCACAATCGCGGCGTCGGCGGCGTTGAGGTCCTCAGCAGTAGCGGCATGGTTGAGCTCAACCTTCACGCCCAGGCCGGGCAGAATCTTCTCGTAATACTCGACCGAGCGCATGATCTCGTCCTTGCGCGGAGGCGCGGCCGCCAGCACAATCTGGCCGCCCAGATGATCGCTCGCCTCGTAGACGGTCACATCGTAGCCGCGCTTGGCCGCCACGCGTGCGGCCTCCAGGCCGGCAATACCGCCGCCCACCACGGCGATCTTCTTGTCGCCCTCGCCCGGCTTGATGGCGACGGTCGCCTCGTCGCCGTTCTCGGCGTTGAGCACGCACGAGATGTACTTGCGGTTTTGAATCGCATCGACGCAGCCCTTGTTGCAGTTGAGGCACTCGCGGATGGGCTCACCCGTGGCGGCCTTCAGCGCAATGTCGGGGTCGCACATGAGCGAGCGGCCATAGGCGATGATGTCGGCCGCGCCGTCTTCCAGAATCTTCTCGCCGGCCTCGACCGAGATGACACGGCCCACGGTTGCCACCGGCACGGAGACCAGGGCCTTGACGCGCTCGGCCACGGGCAGCGTCCAGTTGTAGGGCATGGCGCCCATGGGCGGAATGGTGTCGCCCATGTTGCCGGTGTGGTTGGCCTGTGCAACCTGGATCATGTCGATGCCCGCGCCCTCGAGCAGCTTGGCGAACTCGCAGGCCTCGTCAGGCTGCAGGCCGCCCTTGCCGCGCGGCGTGCCGTCGGGGTTCTCCATGATCACGGGGAGCTTGTACTCCATCATCAGCTGCGGCGCGGCTTCCTTAATGGCAGCGACGACCTCGAGCGCGTAGCGAACGCGGTTCTCGAACGAGCCACCGTACTCGTCGGTGCGCTGGTTGAGGATGGCCGAGCACAGCGAACCCACCAGGCGATCGCCGTGGACCTCGATGGCGTCGATGCCGGCCTGCTGCGCACGGGCGGCCGAGGCAGCGATGGCTTCCTTGATCTGGGTGAGCTGTTCTACGCTTGCCTCGTTCACAAAGTGCTGCATGTCGTGGTGCAGCTTGGCGTAGGCCTGATTGCGGATCTCGTTGGACTCGGCCATCTTGGCGGCAAAGGTCTCCTCGTCGCCGGCGGCCTTGGCCTCCTGCGCGGCCTTGGCAGCGGCCATGGATCCCATGACCATGCGGCCGACACCGGGCACGTCATACTCGGGGTGGAACAGCTGCAGCGCGACCTTGGCGCCGTGCTTGTGGACGGCGTCGGCCAGCGCCTTAAACGTGGGGATCTGGGCGTCGGTTGCCAGCTTGGGCGTGGGGCTCGCGGTCATGACGGGAGCAACGTCACCGATGACGATGTAGCTCACGCCGCCACGGGCCAGGCGCTCGTAAAAAGCCAGGCTGCGCTCGCCAATGGAACCGTCGCGCTCCTCGTAGCCGGTGGTCAACGGCGGGAACATAATGCGGTTCTTGAGCTCAAGGGGGCCAACCGTAATGGGCTGGAGCAGCTTGGATGCAGGTGCGGTCATGGATATTCCTCTCTTGTAGGCGCGGCGGCGATGATGCCGCGTAATTATCTAGAGGATATGGCATAGGGGTACAGCGGCACAACGGAAATCGGCGAATATCAGGTGGCGGCTGGTGGATGGGACGGGGCGGCCCGTCGGTTTGTCTCAATCTGTAACATCTACTCGGCAAAACCGGGTCTTACTGTTACAGATCGAGATATTCCCCTCGACCCAACCTCAACAATCTCAATCTGTAACAGCTAGGCCCACTTTTGACCCCTACCTGTTACAGATCGAGACAAACCAAACCCGCCTGCTAGAAAATCTCAATCTGTAACAACAACTCGGCAAAATCCGTCCCTCGTGTTACAGATTTAGACAAACACGACCCAACCCACCGGTATATCTCGATCTGTAACACCTAGCCGCCCAAATCGGGTCTAGATGTTACAGATCGAGATTTTGTTTGAGAGGCCGAGAATTGGACCGAAAACACGGTCCCGGAATAACAAAAAAGCTCGCCGGCTAGGCCGACGAGCTGCAAGTTCTTGGTCGCGGGGGCAGGATTTGAACCTACGACCTCCGGGTTATGAGCCCGGCGAGCTACCAGACTGCTCCACCCCGCAATGTCTGGGCGCCTCATGTGCGCAAGAAAGAATATTACGCGGGAGTTCGGCAAACGGCAAGAAAAATCTCGTAGAGCATAATTCCTTCATATTTAAACTCCTCAGCCCCTATCACCGTAAACGAATCGCAGCCGAGCGCCGTCGACGGCACGTATACAATGGTGCGCGTCCTTTTACGCCGACACCGGGAGTAGACATGCTGCTCGCTATCGATATGGGAAATACGCAGACGGCCATGGGCCTGTTTGACGGAGACGAGCTGGTGCAGTCGTGGCGCATGCCCACCGACCGCTCTTATACCGCCGACGAGATCCATGTGCGCCTGATGGGCTTCTTTAAGATGTACGACCTCTCGCTCGGCGCGGTCGACGCGATCGCCTTTGCCGGCGTGGTGCCGCAGCTCTCGCGCGAATGGCACGCCGTGGCCGACCGCATTGCCGCGGACGCCATCGTCATCGGGCCGCAGACGGCCGCGGTGACCAAGCTGCGCGCGGCGCGTCCCCAAGCCGTAGGCGCCGACCGCATCGCCAACGCCGTCGCTGCCGAGACCTTCTACGACGCGCCGGCGATCGTGGTGGACTTTGGCACCGCAACCAATATCGACGTCATCGATGAGGACGGTTATTACATTGGCGGAGCGATCGCGCCGGGCATTCGCATCTCCATGGACGCGCTTGCCGCCCGTGCCGCCAAGCTCGCCAGCGTGCCGCTCGAGGCGCCCGAGCACGCCATCGGCCGCGATACCGAGGAGTGCATCAAGGTCGGCGCCGTGATGGGCGCCGCCGCCATGGCCGAGGGCCTGGTCGCGCGCATGAAGCGCGAGCTGGGCCGCGAGGATGCCACCGTTATCGCCACGGGCGGCCTCGCCGGCATCGTCGCCGATTCGACCGATGCCTTCGACGTGGTCGATGGACAGCTCACCATCAAGGGTATCTGCGAAATTTACCGCCGCATGCAGGAGCTGGGATAGAGCAGGGGCTTAAGTCGAGCACGCCCGATGCCACAGTCCCCGCAAAGGCTCGCCAAGCCTATTCCTCAAAATCGAAAAATTTTCAGTTTTGAGGAATAGGTCCGAGGTGCTACCCCGCAGTCACGCAAAGCCCTCCCCGGTGCAAGCCGAGGAGAGCTTTCGTTGTCATCGTTATCTTTGAGCGCGGGCGCCTCGCGTTACAGTCCGCGAATTCGTACAGCCTCGGGCGGAAACTCCTGCTCGCCGGCATCGGTCTTGATGGTGGCGCGACCCCAGATGTCCAGGCCCGCAAACACACCGACCGCAAGCGGCAAGCCGTTGGGAGACACCGCCGCAACCTGGCGGCCCAGCAGCGGCACCATGTCGAAGTACTCGCCCAGCACGGGAGCCAGCGGCCCTGCGGCGCCCTGCGGCGTGTTGGCAACAACCGCCCAGGCGTCCACGCGGGCCAGCATGGCGGCGGCCAACTCTTCGACCAGCGCTTCGTCGGCCATATCCACGCCAAGCTCACCCAGCGCCGCACGCTCAATATCAACCGTCACCGCGGCAAACATGCCCGCAGCACCGGCACCGCCGTTCACGGTAACACGCGCGAGCGACGTCTCAAACGCAGGCGCACCGCACACGATATCGCTCGGCCACTGGATACCTACCTTGCCGGCAAGGCCCAACCCCGGCGTCGAAGCCGTGCCCACAAGCGCGTCCATCATGCCCATAGCCGCCACAAACGGCAGGCCGTGGAAGGCATGCATGTTCACATCGGGGCGCACGACCAGCGAAAACATCAGCGATGCATCGCCCGCGCTCCACGCGCACCAGCCCGCGGACATGCCCTCGCGGCCCGCGTCGCGCGCCGCGTCGAGCTCGGTACCGGCGACAACAGCATTCATCTCGATCATCTACATACGCCCCAATTCGCCCACGATATGGCCCACGCGGTCCTCGGGCTCCTTGACCTCGACACCGTTGTAGCGGAAGAACCGCGCCGGGTCGTGCATCAGGTCCTCGAGCGGCACCAGCACAAAGTCGCGTTCGCCGATCAGCGGATGCGGCAGGCGCAGCTTTTTGCCGCCGTGGGTCTCGCCGTCCATCCACAGCAGGTCCAGGTCGATGGTGCGCGGACCGTTGGCCTTGGCCTTTTTGGAGCGGTCGCGCCCCAGCTCGGCCTCGATCTTCATGAGCTCGTCGAGCAGCACCAGCGGCGCAAGCTCGGTCTTGATCTCGATGACGGCGTTGGCAAACGCGTCCTGGCGCGTCTCGTAGGCAGGCTCGCTCTCGTAAATCTTGGAGGAGTTGGACACGCAGGTGAGTGGAATCTCGGCGATCATCTCGCGTGCGGCGCGGATGTTGTCGCAGCGATGCCCCAGGTTGGAGCCCACGGCCACAAACGCGCGGCGCGGCTGTGGCTTGGCAACCGCCCAGTAGCCGTTTAGGAACTGCGCAAAACCCGCGGCGTCGTGCACGCGCACGATGTTGGCACCGGCCTGGATGGCGCCCAGGCACACGCCAAACGTAGCGGCATCGCGCTCGGCGGCCTCGGTCACGCCCGAGACGGCGCCCACAAAGCGCTTGCGCGACACGGCGCACATGAGCGGATAGCCCAGTGACGCCATCTTGGCAGTCTCGCGCTGGATGACGATGTCCTCGTTAGTCGACTTACCAAAGCCCGGGCCAGGATCGATGCAGATGCGGTCGCGCGACACGCCGGCATGGATGAGTGTGCGGGCCTGGTCAGACAGAAAGCCCATGACGCGGCGCATGATGGGCGCCGAATCGGGCAGGGTGAAGCGGCGGAGCTGCGAGGTGGGCACGTAGGCTTCCTCGCGGCGGGCGCTGCGGCGCATCATGGCGGCCAGACGGTCATTGGACTCCGATGCGGCCTCGGTGGCTGCGGGCGCGGGCGCGACGGTCTCGGCGGCAGCAGTCTGCTCGGCGGCGGGCGTCTCCTGCTCGGTTGCAGGCTCGGACGTGGGCTCCGGTTCGCCAAACGGCAACGAGGGCTGCACCACGCCGCCCGGAAGCTTGGCCTCCGACTTAGGCTCACCCAGCAACTTGCCGCGACGGCGGCGAGCCGGCTTCTCGGCCTCACGCGCGGCCTCGGCAGCCGCCTCGCGCGCCTTCTCGGCAACAAACGCCGCTGCCGAGGTATCGAGCTGCACCGTTGCGTGCGTGCGGGTGGGCGCGGCGACCTCGCCGGCATGCATCACGATGACGCCGCAGGTGCTCGTCTTAACAAACTCGACCATCTTGGGATCGGTGAAGCCGGTCACGTCGTTGACGATCGAGGCGCCGCAGCGCACGGCCGCCTTGGCAACCGCCACATGACGCGTGTCGATCGAGACGATGGCGCCCTCCTTGGCCAGCGCGCGCACCACGGGCAGCACGCGGCGAGCCTCCTCGTCGGGGTTGACCGGGGTAAAACCAGGGCGCGTGGACTCGCCGCCCACGTCGATGATGTCGGCGCCGGCGTCGAGCATCGCTAGGCCGTACTCGATGGCGGCATCCGGGTCGAAGTGCTCCCCGCCATCGCTAAACGAATCGGGCGTCACGTTGAGGACGCCCATGATGCGCGGACGGTCAAAGCTGAGCTCGTACTTTCCGCACCGCCATGTCTTGCTGTCGTTCGCCATGAACATCCTCCTAAAATGCCCACGCCGCCGAGCTTGGGGAGCTGGCGGCGGGGTCGCTTTGCACTCAGTCTTTCTATTGTATCCGCGCGCGCGGGCTAGAACGCAAACGCGGCCGCGATGTCGCAAGAAATCAGCAGGTCGGCATTTGCATCCTGATCGGTGGGAGCAAGGTTGCATATGGCCAGCGTATCGCCGGTAAAGTAACGCGTAAGGCCTGCCGCCGGATACACCACGAGTGAGGTCCCGCCCACAATGAGGGCATCGGCAGCGGCGATGGCGGCAACGGCACCGGTCAACACATGCTCGTCGAGCGGCTCTTCATAGAGCACTACATCGGGCTTGATGCGGCCGCCGCACGCGGGGCACGCAGGCACGCCCGCGGCATCCTCGTGCTCGCGCGAGCAAATCCATTCGGCGCTATAGACCGCGCCGCATGACTGGCAAATGTTTCGATGGACCGATCCGTGCAGCTCAAACACGCGCTGTGAGCCGGCCATCTGATGCAGGCCGTCAATGTTTTGCGTCACCACGGCATTTAGCTTGCCGGCGCGCTCCAGCTCGGCCAGCTTGGTGTGGCAGCGGTTGGGCTTGGCGCCAAGCGCGATCATCTTGGTGCGGTAGAAGTCGAAGAACTCGGCCGGGTGCACCTCGTAAAAGCTATGCGAGAGCATGGTCTCGGGCGGGTAGACAAATTGTTGGTGATATAGGCCGTCCACGCTGCGGAAATCGGGAATGCCACTCGCCGTGGAAACGCCCGCGCCGCCAAAGAAGACCACGCGCTTGTGGGTGCCGAACAGCTCCGCCAGCGCGGCGGAGGCCTGCTTGGAGTCCGTTATCGCCTGCGTCATATGAGTCCTCCGTCCTTGTTGGTCGGGCAGCGTCGGGCGATGTCCCAGCATGCGGCCTTTGGGTCAGCACGCGCGGTGCCCACCACCGCCCCTGTTGCGCTAATCTTAAGCCTGCCAACCCCGTCGAAAGGACACCATGCCTCAGACTTACACTTTCGCCTCGTGGAACGTCAACGGCCTGCGCGCCGTGCTCAAAAAGGACCCGAGCTTTATCCAGATCGCGCAAGAACTCGACGTCGATATCCTGGCGTTGCAAGAGACCAAGTTGCAAGAAGGCCAGGTTGATATTGACCTGCCCGGCTATCGCCAAACCTGGAGCTACGCCGAGCGTAAAGGCTATTCGGGCACTGCGGTCTTTAGCCGCCAGGAACCGCTGCACGTGCTGCACGCCGACGCGCTGTTACCCTACGCCGGCGAGGGCGAGGCGGCCGAGCTCGTCGCCCAAGCCGCAACCGAGGGCCGCGTCTGCGCGTTGGAGTTCGACAAGTTCTGGTTTGTGGATGTCTACACTCCCAACGCGCAAAACGAACTCGCCCGCATCGACGTGCGCATGGCCTGGGATGATGCCTATCGCGGCTTTTTGAGCGCGCTTGAGCGCGAGACCGGCAAACCCGTCGTAACCTGCGGCGACTTTAACGTGGCGCACGAGGAGATCGACCTTAAGAACCCCAAGTCCAACCGCGGCAACGCAGGCTTTTCGGACGAGGAACGCGGCAAGTTTACCGAGCTGCTCAACGGCGGGTTTACCGATACCTGGCGCGCGGCAAACCCCGACGTCGAGGGCGTCTACAGCTGGTGGAGCTACCGCTTTAATGCCCGTAAGAACAACGCAGGCTGGCGCATCGACTACTTCCTGGTAAGCGATGCAATCGCCGCCAACGTTCGCGACACCGGTATCCGTGGCGATATCTTCGGCAGCGACCACTGCCCCGTCACCCTCACGCTAGAGCTCTAGCCCCAAGTAATTTCCTGGGAGACAGAGGAAAACAGATCATGCGACCCCTCTCCCCCTATAAGTTGCGGTGGAATAGTTCCTGTTTGGGCAGCAAATAGCCAAAAACGAGAACTATTCCACCGCAAGTTCGTGAGGGAACGCGAAATGCCCTACAGCCCGTATTTCACGACGACACGGTTAATGCGACGGCACCAAGGCTTGTACAAGGCGGCCAAGAACACGCAGGTCGCGAGGCCGTGTGTGATATCGAACGGCACTGCCGTGGCAAGACGCGCCATGGCACCCGCCCACGTGAGCGGTTGAACAAAACCGATAATGTCGTAGGCGTTGATCACAACGCCGTACAGCAAACCCGAAGCAAAGCCGTAGGTCAGCAGCGCCGGCATACGCACGGCGCCATCGGCGCGATCAAAAGCGCCGGCATGCGCCAGCGCACCGCCAACGTATCCCACGAGCCCCCAGGCATACATCTGCCACGGCGTCCACATGCCCTGCCCAAAAAAGAAATTGCTGGTCAGCGCCGCCAACGCACCGACCATAAAGCCGTTACGACGACCGAGTGTCGCCCCGGCGATAATGGCGATGGCACTCACGGGTTTAAAGTCGGGAATGGGTCCAAACAGGATGCGCCCCGCCGCCGCCAGCGCCGCCAGCACCAGCGTGGGCATAATCTGACGCAGGCCTGGACGCGATGCCTCATAGCCCGCAAAGAACAGCGCAAGCACCAACGCCACCACAACCAGCATGGCCAACGCTGCCTGCTCAACACCCGCCAGCAACGCGGCAGCCATCACCGCCGGCACCGCCAACAACAGCGGGATCTCCAGTTTTGCAAGCAAACGCGAGAAACGACAGTCCGTCATCCCATCACGCCCTATAGAACACGTTGTCGGCAAAGAAGTCGGCCGGGGACTCCATGCAGGCAATCTCGCCGTCAAACATCATGGCGACGTCGTCGGCTACCTGCTCGGCAAAGTCCAAATCGTGCGTAGCCATGATGACGGTGCCGCCAGCCTTCGCATGGTCACGCAGGGCGCGGGCGATGGTGCGGCGGCTGAACAGGTCTAGACCCTTGGTGGGCTCATCGAGCAATAGCAGTTCGGGGCCGATTAGCAGCAGTTTTGCCAATGCAAGCAGTTGACGCTGCCCGCCCGAAAGATCGTACGGATGGCGTCCATCCAGACCCGACAACCCCAAGCTCGCCGCACGCTCCCGCGCCAAGTTCTCGTCATATCCGCAGGTCGAGGCCCATTCCATCAGCTCATCGCGAACCGTCTCGGCAACCAGCAATGCTTTGGGATTCTGAGGCAGCAGCGCCGCCGAGGCCGCTCCGCGCACCATGCGGCCGCGCTGCAGCTTGGCGGTCTTCGCCAGCACCGAGAGTATCGTCGACTTACCGCATCCGTTGCCGCCCACGATCGCATGCACCGCACCGGCCGAAAACGCCACGTCGAGCCCGCGCAGCACCCAACCGCCCGCGCGATCGTAGCGAAACCAGCCTTCCGACAGGGTGGTAGCCGACCCGCCGTGCATTTTTTGGAGTATTCTGCTTCCATCCGTGCGCGGGAAGGCTTCCGAGCCATTCTCGAGCGACGTTTGCGCCACAAATTCGGACGATTTGTCCAATTCTGAACTTTTTTTCGCGCTCGATACGTCCCCGGGCGGCTCCAGAGAGCCCAAATTGTCCTCACGCCTGCTGAATACTCCGTTTTTTGCACATCGGATGGCACCCCACCCCAACATGTCATCGGAAAACAGCGATTCTCGGCGTCCCAAAGAAGCCATATCCGCCACCTCGCGCACGCGACCGTCCTCAATCCGGTACGCACGCGTCGCGTATTCGAGCATTGGGCGCGGCTGATGCGTCGCCACAACAACCGTGCAGCCCAGCTCGCGATTCACACGAAACAGCGCGTGCAGGAAATTCTTCTCAGCAACGGGATCGAGCTGAGACGTGGGCTCGTCGAGCAGCAGCACGCGCGGGCGTAATGCCAGCACAGCCGCCAGCGACAGCAGCTGTTTGCGTCCGCCCGAAAGCGTATCGGTGTCGCGGTGGAGCCAATCTTCCAGCCCAAAGAAATAGCTGGTCTCAGATACGCGACGGCGCATCTCATCACGCGCTAGCCCCAAGTTTTCCAGACCAAACGCCATCTCGTGCCACACGGTCTCGCACACGATCTGGTTCTCGGGGTCCTGAAACACATAACCCACGCGCTCCGCCGATGCCCGCACGTCCATGTCGGCAACGTTCTCGCCCAGCACGCGCGGCTCGCCGGAGAGCGTACCCGCCGGCGCGATCTCGGGCTTGAGCAGCGACAGCAGCGTCGACTTGCCCGAACCGGTACCGCCAACAAGCAGCGCAAATGCACCTTGGGGAACAGACCAGTCGAGCCCCTCGAGCACCGCAGCATCAGTATCGGGGTAGGCAAAGCTCAGGCTCCGCACCTCAATCGCCGGCATATCCGGGCCGCACGCCGCGCCCGACACCGGGCCCCTATCCAACCGAGCCATCAGCCAAACCTCTTCTCATCAATCGCGTGCAACGTGCAAGGCAGCACCATCCAGGCAGCGTACACAACATAGCCCGGCCACGGCGCCGGCACCGAGAGCTGCGGATAAAACGAATACTGCGTCGTCGCGGTCCACGCCACCGCCACCGCGGCGGCGCCAAACAGCGCAAGCCCAACCAGCGCGGCAACATCGCCGCGCCCCAGCCGATACCGCGCATACGTCGTTCGACGCGTCGCGGCGCCCCACCCACGGGAGCGCATGGCGTCCGCGCGCTCCAGCGAATCTTCCATGCCCCAGCCCATCAACACGCTCGACGCCCGCAGGCGCGATCGCACGGGATCGGTGGGCGCGCGGCCCGGCACATCAATCGCATCCTGCACCGCCAGCACCGTACGACCGCGGCGTAAAAACTGCGGGATAAGCCTCATGCACATCGAGATCATGAGCGCAATCACCGGTGCGGCATTGCCCAGCAGCGCGAGCACCTTGTCGTATTCGAGCATCGACGCCGCGGCCTCAAACCACAGCACGCTCGCCACAAACAGCCCGCCCATGCACAGGCCATATACCATGCTCTCCAGATACACCGCGCACATGCCAATACGGAACAGCTCCGTCGAGCCCGAGGCGCTAAACAGCGGATTGACCAGCGCGATAATCAAAATCACCGGCAGCTGCCAGCGGAGTGCGCCCAGCGTGCGGGCAGCCCCGCGCGTCGCAAATCCATACGCCAGCCCGCCCGCAAGTGACAGCGCAATCAGCACCGGCTGCATCGAGAACATGGTGAGCCCCAGCGTCAGCACCATGTAGAGGGCCGGCACAGCCGGATGCGACATCGAGAATGCCGCGACGGGCTCGCCGCCAAACTCCTCTTGTATGTTGTCCACGGGCACCCCCGTCCCCTCGCTCAAACGACAGCTCCGCAGCACCGCCAACGCCGCACGCAAGCAGCGCAAACGCCACGCCGGCGGCACCGACATCGGCCGCCATGAGCCAATCGCTACGCGCTCAACATATGCCTGCGGTATCATATTGCGCCGTGTATCGTTTCCAAACACACGTCTCTATAACGTAACAGGAGATCACATGGACGCAACCGCAATTATCCTCGCTGCCGGCGAGGGCACCCGCATGAAGTCGAACCACTGCAAGGTTTCGCACAAGATCCTGGGTAAGCCCATGGTTCAGTGGATCGTCGACGCCACCATCAAGGCCGGCTGCAGCCGCGTCGTGGTCGTCATCGGCAGCCACGCCGACGAGATGCGCGCCCTTATCGACGGCGCCTACGCCAGCAGCGCCACCAAGGTCGAGTGCGTCGAGCAGACCGAGCGCCTGGGCACCGGTCACGCCGTGAAGGTCGCGCTCGAGGCCTGCGGCATCACGCAAGGCCCGGTCGTCGTGCTCAACGGCGACTTGCCGCTCATCACCGCCGACACCGTCGCCAAGTTCGCGCAGACCGTCGCCACCGGCGAGCTCGCCTGCACCGTCATGACCATGACCCCGCCCGATCCTTTTGGCTACGGCCGCATCAAGCTGGGTGCCGATGGTCAGATCGAGCGCATCATCGAGCAGAAGGACTGCACGCCCGAGCAGGCCGCCACGCTGCTCGAGTGCAACGCCGGCTGCTACGCCTTCGACGGCGCGCAGCTCGCCGCCCACATTAACGAGATCGGCAACGACAACGCGCAATCCGAGTACTACCTGCCCGACATGCTCGAGATCCTCAAAGGCCATGGTCAGGCAGTCTCCATCTTCCACTGCGACGACTACCGCGACGGCCTGGGCGTCAACAGCCGCATCCAGCTCGCGCAGCTCACCGCCATCGCGCGCGACCGCATCAACGAGCACTGGATGGCCGAGGGCGTCACGTTCATCGATCCCACGCAGGCCTGGATCGGTCCCGACGCTACCATCGGCCGCGACACCGTCGTGTGGCCGCAGACGCATCTGATCGGCCACGTCACCGTGGGCGAGGAGTGCCAGCTCGGCCCCAACAGCCGCCTCACCGACACCACCGTCGGCAGCGGCTGCATCATCGATGAGACCATCGCCATCGAGGCCGCCATCGAGAACGGCGTCGACTGCGGCCCGCGCGCCTACCTGCGCCCGGGCACCCACATGCTCGACGGCTCCAAGGCCGGCACGCATGTGGAGATCAAGAAGTCCACGATCGGCGAGGGCTCCAAGGTGCCGCACCTGTCCTACATCGGCGACACCACCATGGGCTCCGGCGTCAACGTGGGCGCGGGCTCTATCACCTGCAACTACGACGGCGTCCACAAGCACAAGACCGTCATCGGCAAGGATGCCTTCATCGGTTCCGACACCATGATGGTCGCGCCCGCCCAGATCGGCGACGGCGCGCTCGTGGCCGCCGGCTCCGTCATCACCGAGCCGGTCCCGGCCGACGCACTTGGCCTGGGTCGTGCCCGTCAGGTAAACATTGAGGGCTGGGCCGCCGATTATCGCCGCCGTCTGCACGAGGACGACGAGGTATAACGTTTTACCAAGCATCTAAGGAGCTGTTCCCATGGGGGCGGCTCCTTTTTCTATCGTGACCTGCGCAACCGGATGAGTGGTCGGTTCGTGTCCGTTGACGGTAAAGACGTTATCAAGACTCGATAAACCCCGTTGCGCGGTTACAATGCAAAAAGGCATCTATATGGCATTCGATATATAAAGGAGAAGGGTAATGCCGATTAATGATCCCGAGAAGTCGGAGAATATGCGCAAGTCCATCCGCGTGTATTCCGGTTCCTCCAACCGTCCCCTCGCTCAGAAGATTGCTGAGTACCTTGGGGTCGAGCTTTCGGGCCTTACGCTAAAGCAGTTCGCCAATGGTGAGATTTACGCCCGCTACGACGAGACCGTCCGCGGCGCCGACGTCTTCCTGATTCAGTCCGTGGCCGGCGGCAACGTCAACGACATGCTCATGGAGCTGCTCATCGCCACCGACGCTGCCAAGCGCGCATCCGCCCGCTCCATCACTGCCGTTATCACCCACTACGGCTATGCCCGCCAGGACCGCAAGGCCGGCCCGCGTGAGCCCATCACCGCCCGCCTCGTCGCCAACCTGCTCGAGCGCGCCGGCGTCAACCGCATCATCACCCTCGACCTGCACCAGGGCCAGATCCAGGGCTTCTTCGATATCCCGGTTAACCACCTGTCCGCGCTGCCGCTGTTTGGCCAGTACTACAACGACATGCACTTCGACACCGACAACCTGGTTGTCGTCTCCCCCGATGTGGGCCGCGCCAAGGCCGCCAAGAAGCTGTCCGACATGCTCGGCTGCGACCTGGCCATCGCCCACAAGGGCCGTCCGCGCCACAACGCCGCCGAGGTCATGGGCATCATCGGTGACATCAAGGGCAAGACCTGCATCATCAACGACGACATGATCGACACCGCAGGCACCCTGTGCGCCAACGTCAAGGAGCTCAAGGCTATGGGCGCCGGCGACATCTACGTATGCGCCACCCACGGCATCTTCTCCGGTCCGGCCATCGAGCGTCTGAACGACGCCCCGATCGTCGAGTGCCTCGTCACCGACGCCATTCCCGTCGAGGTCGGCGGCAAGATCAAGACCATCTCGGTCGCCGAGGAGTTCGCTCAGGCCATCTCCGCCGTTTACCACGAGGAGCCCGTCTCCACGCTCGTCGGCGGCGATTTCGCGCTGTAGCCTGCCGCGCATCATCTTTGATGTTTTTAAAGGGTCGGAAGCGAGCTTCCGACCCTTTTTCTATCCCTCGCCAACCTTCCCTGGACAATTAGTTCAGATACGTATTTTTTAAAGCTCCAAAGGGCCGTTCGGAGCCTTCTGAGCTCCCCGGCGGATGCCATGCCGCCCAAAGCTCATCTTTTTCGAGTACAACCGCCGCATCTTTACCCTCAAATCGCCCTCGAAGGCCCTTAGAAACGTCTCGAACGCCCGCCGCCTTATACGTATCTGAACTAACTGTCCAGTAGCTATCGTCAACCTTCGCGGCAGAGCTCAATTTCCCGCAATCCCCTCAACCGATTCCACCGATTTCATAACACCCAGCCGTTCGTGGTGCGCAGCGCCCCGCTGAGCGAAAAGAACGGCATGGCGGTCGCATTCTGCCGCCAACTTAGTACGTTATAGCTATGACGACCGTGATTTCACATTTCTCCGCCCTCCGCGCAATTCGTCGCGCACGACGGGCGTACTCTGCCCTACCCTGGGACTCCGTTGATAGCGAACAGCAAGCACAGGCCTTGGCTGGCTGCATTCCCAACAATGACGCGATAGACTTTGGCGCACTTTCGATACTCGACGCCTGGAATGAAGATGATTCCGAACTGCTCGATCTTCTCGTTTCAAACGAAGACAACAGGCGCCCCGACAAGCGACTTCTTCAGCATATTCTCTCCGCTTCGCTTCCTGAAGGTGCAATTATGCGCGTCGAGGCCGACATCTACGCAACGTCTCCTGCCATGACAGCCATGCTTTGTTCCAAGAATGAATCAGTCGCCAAAACCTTGATGCTACTCATGGAACTGCTCGGAACCTACTCCCTTCCCCCCGGGGCAACATACCCCATTGCCTATGACGCCATCTGGCCCAAGGGCGATGACTGCGCAGCGACGGGCGATCTTGATTGCTTGGGCGACCAGTCGGCGACCGAACAACAGAACGAGACCCGCTACGAACAGGCACACTACAAATGCGAGCCCGCCACAACTATCGAAGAGCTCGAGGCGGTCGCACGCTTCGCCAAAAGTAGCTCATACACCTCGTTTCGCACGGCAGTCAATCTCGCCCGACCCGGATCTGCATCCCCAGCCGAATCCCTAATGTTTGCCGTTCTCGGAGCGCCCATGCGCTTTGGCGGATTCGGATGTTGCAGCCTGCCCATGGGAGGCCTGCTACTCAACTATCGAATCGACTTCGACACCCTTGCGGTCAACATGTCCTCGGGCATCCCCTATGCCATCTGTGACCTATATTGCCCGGCAGCCGGAGTCGACAACGAATACAACGGAATTGGGCACGAGCTTCAAAACGCTCGCATCCACGATGGCAATCGAAATAATGGCCTCAAGGCAATGGGCATCCACGTCCTGGTTATCAATCGCGACCAAATGAAAGACCTTGTTGCACTCGAAGCCTTCGCCCAAACGATGCATCGACTCGCGGGAGTCCGATTCCGATACCGTATCAAGGGCTATCGCAAGCGTCAGGCCGCTTGGCTCAACGCCCTGCGGGCCGGAATCGGCCTTGCGCCGGTCTAAACGGCGAATCACCCGTGCACCGTCGAGCAGGGCTGGACAGTTAGTTCAAATACGTATAAATGGACACATTGAATTAGGCTGTTTTGCAGTTATCTCTATACCATTCGCCCGATTTGAAGGCAGGGTAGACTTCAAAACAGCGTCATATGGACTAACTAAAGCTCCAAAACAACGTATCGGCATTGAATCGAGCAATTCGAGGTCTCAGAACTTATACGTATCCGAACTAACTGTCCACCTCGATTTCGACGGCCGTCCAAACGCCCTCAAATAACCTCAATTGCCCTCCATTTGACAGCGGCAACAGGGTCGCTCACCATAGCAGGCGACAAATCAACGAAAGGATGAACATGGCAGCTGCACAGCCGCTTAAGATTCGCATGGTTGCCGGACTTGGCAACCCTGGCGAGGAATATGCCGAGACCCGTCACAACGCTGGTTTCAAAGCAATCGACGAGCTGGCCCGTCAGGCCGGCGTCACGTACTGGAAAAACCAAGCAGGCGCCGAGATCGCGCTCATCAACATCAACGATCCCGAGGAAGAGGGCGGCAAGCGCCAGATTGTACTGGTCAAGCCGCAGTCGTACATGAACACCTCGGGCGGGCCCATCTCCAAACTCTGCCGCGAGTACAAGATCAAGGCCGAGGAGCTGCTCGTCATCCACGACGAGCTCGATATTCCCGCCGGCGACGTGCGTGTTAAGGTGGGCGGCGGCCATGCCGGTCACAACGGCCTGCGTTCCATCATCGATAAGATGGGCAGCCGCGACTTCAGCCGCATCCGCACCGGCATCGGCAACCCTCCCGGCAAGATGGCCGTCGCCGACTACGTGCTTAAGCAGCTGCGCGCCCGCGAGGCCGAGGATTTCCAGGACACCTGCGCCCGCGCGGCCGACGCCGCCGGCCTGGCGATTGTGCACGGCGTAGTCTATGCTCGCGACCATGTCAACGGCGCCGCCTCCGCCAACGGCAAGCACTAAAACCTACTATTTAGGGACAGGGTTATTTTGGCAGGTTTTATCTACGGAAACGCCATGACAGCCGCGCCGTAATAAACCCTGTGCCGCCATACATATGCAGCGCTCCAAAAGGGGCCGGCCTCACCGATGCGCGAGGCCGGCCCCCCTTTGCCGTTTTGCCTGATAAAACCGACCAAAATAAACCTGTCCCTATTTGGTAGGCCGAAGTGGATAAACCCTTTTCCCACCTGCCAAAGAAACACGTAAGCGACGTTGCCATGAGGGTATAATTTGCACCGTATGTCTGCACAACGCCTGTGCACGTACGGTTTTACTCGGGCTACCGTCCATTTCCGTGGAGGCACGGTTCGGCGGCCCTAACAAGAGAGGGGTTCTATGTATAAGATCCTGGAGAAGACGCAGTTCTCGGAGAAGGTGTTCAAGTTCCGCATCGAGGCGCCCGCAATCGCCAAGCATGCGCACGCTGGACAGTTCCTCATGGTCCGCGCCAACGAGACGGGCGAGCGCGTCCCGTTTACCCTGGCCGGCTGGAACGGTGACGAGGGCTGGGTCGAGTTCATCTTCATGGTGATCGGCAAGACCACCGAGATGCTGTCCACCTACGAGGCCGGCGAGTCGCTGCGCGACGTCGTGGGCCCGCTGGGCGTTCCCACCGAGATGGCCGAGGGCCCCTGCGCCGTCATTGGTGGCGGCGTCGGCCTGGCAATTGCCTTCCCGGTCGCCAAGCACCTGGTCGAGACCGGTCACGAGGTGCATGCCATCATGGGCGCCCGCACCAAGGACCTCCTGCTCATGGAGGACCAGTTCCGCGAGCTCCTCGACGAGGACCACATCCACATCACCACTGACGACGGTTCCTACGGCGAGCAGGGCGTTGTCACCGCTCCGCTGGAGCGCCTGCTGCAGGACAAGGCCGTGAGCCAGGTCTTCTGCGTCGGCCCCGTTCCGATGATGAAGTTCTCGACCCTCACCGCCCAGAAGTACGACACCCCCATCACCGCGTCGCTCAACCCCATCATGGTTGACGGCACCGGTATGTGCGGCTGCTGCCGCGTCGAGGTGGGCGGCGTGACCAAGTTCGCTTGCGTCGACGGCCCCGACTTCGATGCCACCCTGGTCGACTGGGATGACCTTCGTGCCCGCCAGGCCGCTTACCGTTCCGAAGAGGGCGAGTCCCTCAAGGCCTATGAGGAAAAGAGCTGCGCATGCCACTAGTTAACGGTCGTTTCGTTGCCGATATGAAGTCGCCCCGCACCCCCGATAACGAGGAGCCGGCTGCCGAGCGCGCCTGCGACTTCCGCCCCGTCGACAAGGGCTTCACCGAGGAGATGGCGCTGGCCGAGGCCGAGCGCTGCCTCAACTGCAAGAAGCCGTTCTGTGTTGAGGGCTGCCCCGTCAACATCAACATCCCCCGCTTTATCGAGCAGATCCGCGCGAAGGACTTCGGCGGCGCCCTCGATACCATCCGCGAGGACTCCATGCTTCCCGCTATCTGCGGCCGTGTCTGCCCGCAGGAGAACCAGTGCGAGGGCAAGTGCATCCGTGGTAAGAAGTCCGAGCCTGTGGCCATCGGCCAGCTCGAGCGCTTCCTGGGTGACCGCCCCGAGCTCGCCTCCACGCCCAAGATGGCCCCCAAGAACGGCAAGAAGGTCGCCGTCGTCGGCTCCGGCCCGTCCGGCATCACCTGCGCCGGCGAGCTCGCCCGCAACGGCTTTGACGTCACCGTCTTTGAGGCCTTCTTCACCGGCGGCGGCGTGCTGGTCTACGGCATCCCCGAGTTCCGTCTGCCCAAGGCAGTCGTCAAGCGCGAGATTGACGGCCTGGAGGACATGGGCGTCAAGTTTGAGTACAACTCCGTCGTGGGCAACATGGCCACGGCCGAGGAGCTGTTCGAGCAGGGCTTCGACGCCATCTACGTGGCGACCGGCGCTGGCCTGCCCAAGTTCCTCAACGTCCCCGGCGAGAATCTGCCCAACGTCTTCTTCGCGAACGAGTACCTCACCCGCGTGAACCTGATGAAGGCCAACAAGTTCCCCGAGTACGACACCCCCACCAAGCACGGCAAGAACGTCGTCGTCTTTGGTGGCGGCAACGTGGCTATGGACGCCGTCCGTACCGCCAAGCGCCTGGGCGCCGAGCACGCCATCATCGCCTACCGTCGTACCGAGGACGAGATGCCCTGCCGTCGTGCCGAGCTGCACCACGCCAAGGCCGAGGGCGTCGAGGTTCTGCCGCTCGTTTCCCCGCTCGAGTTTGTCGCTGGCGAGGACGGCTCCGTGTGCGCCGTCAAGGTCCAGAAGATGGAGCTCGGCGAGCCCGATGAGTCCGGCCGTCGTCGCCCGGTGCCCATCGAGGGCGCCATCGAGGAGATTCCCTGCGACGTCGCAATCTCGGCTATCGGTACCAACGCCAACCCCTTCGCAAAGAAGATCGGCGGCAAGATGGAGCTCAACAAGTGGGGCTACATCGTCGCCGACGAGGAGACCGGCCAGACCACCGATCCCCGCATCTGGGCCGGCGGCGACATCGTCACCGGTGCCGCTACGGTCATTCTGGCGATGGGCGCCGGCAAGAAGGCCGCCGCTTCCATCACCAAGAGCCTGCTGGGCGAGTAATCACCTACAGCGTTAGCCATCAAACGGCAAAGTCCCCGTCGAGCACACGCCCGGCGGGGACTTTTTCTATGCCGATCGCCCTACCACCGCAAAGGTGCCTGTCCCCCTTGCGGTGGTTTTGGTCGGCTAGCCTTCGAGCTGCGCCACCTTGTAGCGGTAGGCTGCGGCGATGACGTCCTTGCAGCCTTCGCGGCCCAACTTGGCGCGGTTGACGACGATATCCTTACCGCTCGTCATCTTCCACTTTCCGGCGCTATAGCGCTTATAGAACGCCTCGCGCGCCTTCTGCTGCTGCTTGACCAGCTTGGCGCCCTTCTTTTTGTTAAGGCCGCGCTTCTTGCGCACGATCTCGACGCGGTCCTCAAAGGGAGCGGTCACTAGCACGGCAATGTGGTTGGGGTTGTTGCGCAGCAGATAATCGGACAGGCGGCCTTCGATAATGCAGCTCTCGGTCTCGCCCAGGTCCAAAATCACCTGGCTCATCTTTTGGAATAATTTGTCCGAGTACGAACGGGCATCGTAACGGTCGGGCAGAAACGCCATGTTCTCCACAGCCAGACGCTCGTCGTAGGCGGCCATCTTGTCGAGCGACTCGCCCGCGTGCAGCGACGCACGCACCAGCAGCTCGTTATCGTACAGCGGAATCCCCAACTCGTCGGCAAGCATGCGACCAATCTCGTGGCCCTCGGCGCCAAAGTCGCGCGCGATGGTAATGACCACAGGATTCTTCTTGTTCTCCAGATCGCTCATCGCGATTCCTTTCTCTATGTGACAAAGGGGCTGTCCCTTTGTCACATTCTACGCTGCCACCATTCGCCTCTGATACGCGCGGACCAGCAGCGAGATACCAAAGTTGAGCACAAAGTACATCGCAAACACCAGGCCGTAGAGCATAAGCACCTGCGACAGGTCGATCGCGTGGGCCATCACGACGTTTGCCGTGTACATGAGCTCGGCCACGTTAATGCCCGAAAGATACGAGCTGTCCTTAATGACGGTCGTGCACTGGCTAAACAGCGCCGGAATGATCGTCTTAAACGTCTGCGGCAGAATGATGTAGCGCATGGTGGCAAAGAAGCCGAAGCCCTGGCTCTGCGCTGCCTCAAACTGGCCGCGCGGAATCGAGTTGAGGCCGCCGCGCACAATCTCGGCCATAACAGCGCTGGTAAACAGCGTAAAGGCGATGGTCGAAATCACAATGTCCAAACCCTGCACCGTAAAGTAGATAAACAGAATCCACAGCAGGTTCGGCGTGCAACGGAACAGCTCGATATAGGCGCTCACCAAAATACGGAACGGGCGGGGCGCATAGCTTTTAACGAGCGCCAGCACCGTACCAAAGATGAGCGAGAAAAAGATCGACAGCGCCGAGATCTCGATCGTCTTAACAAAGCCGCCCCAGATGTAGAGCAGGTTGGTCGCGTTGAAGATTTCCATGCGCTAGGCCTCCTCTACGTTGTCGAGCCCCAGCTCGGCCAGGCTCACGCCGCGCGGACGCTCCTTGGAGCGGCGCTCGAGCCACTGCACCAGCATGGCGAGCGGAAAGCAGATGATGAAGTACATAAGGCAGCAGACGATGTATCCCTGCAGGTAACCGTACAGACTCACAAAGTTGTCGGAACGGTACATAAGGTCGCCGCCGGCCACAAGCGCCAGCACCGACGTGTTCTTGACCAGGTTGAGTGCCTGGTTACACAGCGGCGGCAGAATGATCTTGAATGTCTGGGGCAGCACGATGTACCAGTACGCCTGCGCACGGGTGAAGCCCTGGCTCTGGGCCGCCTCCATCTGACCGCGCGGAACCGCCTCGATACCAGTGCGGATGACCTCCGAAATGTAGGCCGCGTGATACAGGCCCACACCCAAGAAGCCCAGCACGAACGGAGCGATGCGCACCGGCTGGTCGGCACCGGTTATGGCCTGCAAAAACTGCGGACCGGCCATGTACATAAAGAGCACCTGTACGGGCAACGGGGTGTTCTGGTAAAACTCCACGTACACGCGGCTTATGGCGCGCAGCACGCGCGAACGAGTGGTAGAGAACACGCCCAGCAGCGTGCCCAGCACCAGCGACAGCAGCAGACCGGCAACGACCACCTGCAGCGTCACGCCAAAGCCCTCCCAGAAGGGCCCCATGTTTTGAAATGTCGTCGACCAACGGTCGGCGTCAAATAATCCTTCGAGCATTTGATTCCTTCCTTGGACGATGCGCCTATACAAGACCCCAGGTCTTGACCTCTTGGTCGAGCCAGCCGTCGGCCAGGCGATCGCAAATCACCTGATCGACCACGGCCGAAAGGTCGCAGCCCTTCTTGGTCGCCACGCCGTAGCCCTGCTCGCCAAACTTGACCTCGGGCTGCAGCAGCTCAACGGTCTCGTTCATGTAACCGGCCAGCGTGGAGCGGTCCATGGCAAAGACGTCGATATTGCCGGCGTCGAGCGAGCTCTTGATGATGGGGTAGCCGCTAAAGGCCCTAAACTCTGGTTTGCAGCTAAAGCCGTTGTCCTTGATCATCTGCTCGATGAGGCCCTGTGTGGTGGCACCCTGGCTCACACCAATGACCTTGCCATCCAGATCTTCAATCGAGGTAAAGCCCGAACGCTTCTTGACCATAAGTCCCACGTAGTCGGTACGGTACGGCGTCGAGAAATCCCAGCTCTTCTTGCGCTCGTCGGTGATGGTGTAGGTCGCCGCGACCACGTCGAGCTGGCCGTTATCGATCAGCGGGCCGCGCGTCTTGGGCGTTACGTCGGTAAACTCGACAAGCTCCTGGGCACGGGCATCCTTGTAGCTCACGCCAAAGACGGCAGCGGCGATCTGGTAGCACAAATCGACTTCCATGCCCTCAAAGCGGCCCTTGGCGGTGTCGTAATAGCCATAGCCGGGAACGTCTTTCTTAACGCCGGCATTCAGATGGCCACGCGATTTGATGGCCGCAAGCTTGGACCCCTTGTCGGAGTCCTCGCCGCTGGTGGAGTTGCCGCAACCGGTAAGCGCGGTCCCCGTCAGCGCAAGCATGCCGGCGCCAGCCAGCTGCAAAAAGTGACGGCGCGACACGGCCGCCCTCGTCATATCCGTCATGTCCATCACCGCGCCTAGTGCAGAATCTTGGACAGGAACTCGCGGCAGCGCGGGTTCTCGGGGTTATCGAAGAAGTGCTCAGGCGTGCCCTCCTCCAGAATGCGGCCGTCCTCCATAAAGATGACGCGGTCGGCCACCTGGCGCGCAAAGCCCATCTCATGCGTCACGCAGATCATGGTGATATCCTCCTGCGCGAGCTCAATCATAACGTCCAGAACCTCCTGGACCATCTCGGGGTCGAGCGCCGAGGTCGGTTCGTCAAACAGGATGATGGGCTGCTTGGTGCACAGGGCACGGGCGATGGCGATGCGCTGCTGCTGACCGCCCGAGAGGTTCTGCGGATACTCGCCGGCCTTATGCGCCATGCCGACGCGCTTGAGCGCGGCGATGGCGACCTCGGTCGCCTCCTCCTTGCTCTTCTTTTGCAGCTTGATGGGCGCGAGCGTCAGGTTGCCGAGCACCGTCATGTTGGGATACAGGTTGAACTGCTGAAACACCATGGAACTATACTTGCGAGCCATCTCCAGGTGATTCTTTTTGGTGAGCGGCGTACCGTCGATGACGACCTCGCCCGACGTGGGCTCCTCAAGATAATCGACACAGCGGATGAGCGTCGACTTACCCGAACCGGAGGGCCCGATCATTACGAGCTTCTCGCCGCGCTTGACGGTGAGGTTGATATCTTTGAGCACATGCAGGTCGCCAAAGTACTTGTTGAGATGCTTGATCTCGATCATGTCTGCCATGAATGTCCCTTCCCTGCGTTTACACGAGTTGAACTATTGTACGGAAAGAACCGCGTTTCCGCAGCCCACACTACATTCCCGTAAAGAACCCGCAACCTTCCACTCACTCATTGGGGACAGACTTAAATGAGTGCCTACTCATTGGGCACTCATTTAAGTCTGTCCCCAATGAGCGCCCAGCCCAGCAAAAAGGGGCGCGACCATGACGGCCACGCCCCCTCAACATCAACTATGTACCGCTCGGCCCTTACGCAAGCTTTGCGCCGACGATCTTTGCTGCGGCCGGCTTGTCGAAGTTGCCGCCGGTGGCCTTGCCCAGGGCGCCCATGACCTGGCCCATCTGCTTCTTGGACGTGGCACCCAACTCGGCGATGACCTGCTCGATCAGAGCCTCGAGCTCCTCGCCCGAAACCTGCGCGGGCAGCAGGCTCTCTAGAATCTTGACCTGCTCGGTCAGGTTGTCGGTACGCTCCTGGTCGGTGCCGGCCTTGATAGACATCTCCAGCGTCTCGCTCGTCTGCTTAATCAGACGCTTGATCATGCTGTTGACGTCTTCCTCGGTCACATCGCGGCGCTCGTTGACCTCGATATTCTTCACCTCGGCCTTAACCTGGCGAATGATGGACAGGCGAACCTTGTCCTTGGCCTTCATGGCCGCGATCATTTCTTTCTGCAGCTCTTCGTTGGTCATCTGCAAATCCTCTCTAATAGCGTGGGCGGCACTCACGCGAGCGCCGCCCCATGATTACTCAGTCGTCGACGAATCGTCGGTCGAACTCTTGGTGACGCCCTTCAGGCTGACGTTGTACGGCACGTCCTTGGGCATGGGGTTAACGGTGATGTCGGCATCCTTCTTGTACTGCTCCAGCCACTCGCTGTACGCAGTGCTTGCCGCCTGCGTCTTCACCACGTTGGAGACGTACTTCTTGATGTCCTTGGGCACCTGCTTAATGTCATCGACCTGATTATCGACATGGAAGTAGTCGGTGCACTTGATGATGTGATAACCATAGGTCGACTCGACGACGTCGCTCACATCGCCCTTGTTGAGCCCCTCGAGCGCCGCCTGGTAGCTGTCGACGAAGGTAGTGAGCTTGTCCCAGCCAACATCGCCCTTCTTGTCCTTGGAGCCGGTGTCATCGGAGTACTGCTCCACGGCGTCCTCAAAGCTCAGCTCACCGGAGTTGATCTTGTCCAGGCACTCCTGCGCCTTGGCCTTGGCGGCAGCCTTGTCCTCGTCGGAAGCGTCGGAATCAACCTTGATCAGGATGTTCGACGAGCGGCGGGCGTCGTTGTAGTTAGACAGGTTCTCGTTGATGTAATCGACGATCTCGCTGTCCTTGGGCTTGCTGGTGGGTGCCACGGCATCCTTAAGCTTTTGCTGTGCTAGGCTCTCCTTGAGCGAGTCCTTGTAGGTGTCCTCGGTATAGCCGTAGGTCTTAAGGGTCTTCTTAAAGGTCTTGGCACCACCCGCGCTCTTGCACGCGTCCTTCCATGCCTTCTCGACCTCCTCGTCCGACACCGTCACGCCGTTCTCCTTCTGTGCCTGCTGAAGCAGAATTTGCTGGGTGTAGGAGTCGATGAGTTGCTTGCGGTACTTCTTGGGCGTGAGGTCGTTGTCAACCAGATACTGCGCCCAATCCTTGTCCTTGGTGTAGCCGTTGGACGTGCGCATGCTCATGATCTGCTTGGTCACGGTGTCCTCGGTGAGGTTGGTGCCGTTGATAGTGGCAGCAACACCGCCGGTCAGCTTGTAGCCCGAGGTGTCCTCAGCCTGCGACATAAGGCCGGAGCACGCCATCGCCGAGACGGAAAGCAGCATCGCCAGCACGCCGATGACCACCAGAACGATCTTGACGGTCTTAGACACGCGGGTCTTGCGCTGCTTCTTGCGAGAGCTGGAGGCGGCGCGGGCCTGCTGCTCGGGCGTCGGCGCGGCCTCGGAGTTCTTTTTCTTATTTGCCATAGTTGGCCTTTCGCATAACGAATCGAACAAACGCCATTGTGTCACAACGCGGCCCCCGCGACACGCTTGGTGCATTGGGGACAGGTTAATCTGCACCATTTTGGTGCAAAGGGGACAGCTCTGGCAGCCGGCAGTTAGGGACGTTCCTTTTCTGCCGGCAGTTAGGGACAGTCCCCAAGTGCCGGCAGAAAAGGAACGTCCCCAAGTGCCGACTCAGCCCCACCTTAGAAGTGACGGCGGATGGCGTCGACCATGCCTTGGGGCGTGGTCTGGCCAAGCACATCGGCTGCAGCGTCGGCGTCCATAAAGATATTCATGAGCGCCTGAAGCGCCTCGACCTGGCCGCCCGGCTCGGCAATACCCAGGTTGATGACAATCTGCGCCGGCACGGGGGCACCCATGCCCGCCATAGCATTGAATGTCACGGGCACAGCAGGCTTTACCACCGCGATATAGGGCTTGGCCACAAATCCCGGATCGGTGTGCGGGATGGCGATGTTTGCCGCCGGCATAACGAGACCCGTGGGATAGGCGTCCTCGCGCGTGCGGACGGCGTTGAGCCAGCCCTCGGCAATGTAGCCGCGCGGGGCAAGCTCGCCCTCGAGCCGCGCAAATACCTCATCCGGCGTTGCACACTCCCAATCAAAAAACACCAGCTCAGGCGTAAACAGCGCTTCGTTATCCGCCATGCGCTCACCTCTCTCATCTAGTCACCTGCGACGTTCTTGAATGACCAGTCGTTAAAGCCCGTTCCCGATGACTACCCAAAACAAAAGGTGGCCACGCGCGCCTTGGCGCCAATGACCACCCTGACTACTCGGCTAAATTGTACTGTGCGCCGCTAGCCGCGAGGCGCATCAATTGCAACCTTGCCGCTCTCCGACACGTGGACGCGGCCGTCGGCGAGCATTTGCACGACCTCGGGATACAGCACGTGCTCAATCGCGTGGATGTGCTCCTCGAGCGTGTCGATATCCCAGCCCTCCTCAACAGCCAGCGCGCGCTGGGCGATGATGGGACCGTTGTCGTAGATCTCGTTGGCAAAGTGCACGGTCACGCCGGTCACCTTGACGCCGCGAGCAAACGCATCGTCAATCGCATGGGCACCGGTAAAGCTCGGCAGCAGCGCCGGGTGCAGATTAACCACACGATTGGGGAACGCCGCCAGCAGCGGCGTGTGCACCATGCGCATATAGCCGGCCATGACCACATACTCGCAACCGCGCTCGAGCAGCTCGTGCGCGATGATCTCGTCAGCGGCGATGGGGTCGGCATAGACATCCTTGGACAGCGTGAGTGTCTGGATGCCCGCACGCTCGGCGCGCTGCAACCCCTTGGCCGAAGGACGGCTCGACACCACAAGCTCAATCGAAGCGTTGAGCTTGCCGGCGGCGATCAGATCGATCAGCGCCTGCAGGTTGGTACCCGAACCGCTGATGAGCACGCCGATCTTGAGCGGCTCGGCCGTATCGGTGCCGGTCGGACGGGTATAGGGCACAAAGTCCAGGCCCTCGGCGGCAGTCATCTGCTCGTTAGCGCTCATCGGAGTACACGACCTTACCGGAACCCTCGACGCACTCGCCCACGCGGAACGGCTTTTCGCCCAGCGCGACCAGAGCCTCGGTCACCGCGGCCTCGTCCTCGGGGGCGACGATCAGGCACAGGCCAACGCCCATGTTGAAGGTCTTACATGCCTCATTGGGCGCGAGCTCGGCCTGGCGCGACACGTAGGTGATGACGGGCGGAACGTCCCAACCCATCTCGGCGCCCTTGCGGGTGACCACGGCATCGACGTCGTCGGCGAGCGCGCGGTTGAGGTTCTCGGTAATACCGCCGCCAGTGATGTGGGCGATAGCGTGCACGTTGGCGCCGCCGCGCAGCAGCTCCAGAATCGGCTTGACGTAGATGCGCGTGGGGGCCAGCAGGGCGTCTGCCAGCGATGCACCGCCGAGTTCCTCGAGCGGACGGCTCAGCTCCTCGGCCTTAGCGGCGGCCTCGGGCGTGCCCGGCTTAATGCCGTCGACGCCGATGACCTTGCGCACGAGCGAGTAGCCGTTGGAGTGCACGCCGGTGGAAGGCAGGCCCAGGATCACATCGCCCGGGCGGACGTTTGCGGGGTCGAGCATCTTGGGACGGTCGACGACGCCCACGGTAAAGCCGGCAAGGTCGTAGTCGGCCGGAGCCATGACGCCGGGGTGCTCGGCCATCTCACCGCCCACGAGCGCGCAGCCCGCGAGCTTACAGCCATCGGCCACGCCCTTGATGATCTTTGCCATGTGCCCGGCCTCGATGTGACCGATGGCAACGTAGTCCAGGAAGAACAGCGGCTCGGCACCCGAAGCCAAAATGTCGTTGACGCACATAGCGACCAGGTCCTGGCCCACCGTCTCGTGACGGTCCATAATCTGGGCGAGCACGAGCTTGGTACCCACGCCGTCAGTACCGCTGATCAGGATCGGGTCTTCCATATCCTTGAGCGCGGCGGCCGAGAATAAGCCACCAAAGCCACCGATACCGCCGATGACCTCGGGACGGTTGGTGTCCTTAACCATTTGCTTAATAGCGTCGACGGCGCGGCCGCCCTCGGCGGTATCGACGCCGGCGTCCTCATACGTCACATGTTTGCTGTCGCTCATCTGAGCCTTCCTCTCCCACTACCGTCCGCCGCCCGGGCGCCAAACGGTGCTCATAGTTGCGTTCATTTCGGCGCGCGCCATAACAACGCGCGACGCTCAATCAACAAAACAGCAGGTAAAACCTTCCAAAATAAACCTGTCCCTACATGGCAGGTTTTAGGCCTCGCCGTGCTTCTCTTCCCAGCTGCGGTCGTCGTATTTCTCGACCACGGCGTCGTCGTCAAAGTGCAGCGGCTTATCCAGGTTGCGGGGCTTAAAGCCCTCCATAAACTTGTCGCGGCCAAAGCTCTCGGGAATCGCCACGGGATAACGGCCGGTAAAGCACGCATCGCAGTAGCCGCCCTTGGGCATGACCTTAAGCAGGCCCTCGACCGAAAGGAAGGCCAGCGAATCGGCGCCGATATACTCGCAAATCTCGTCGACCGTCTTGTTGGCGCTGATAAGCTGCGACTGCACGTCGGTGTCGATACCGTAGAAGCACGGCCAGATGACCTCGGGCGAGTTGATGCGGATATGAATCTCCTTGGCGCCAGCGTTGCGCAGCATCTTGACGAGTTGCACCATGGTGGTGCCGCGCACGATGGAGTCGTCGATGACGACCAGGCGCTTGCCCTCGATGTTGTCGCGCAGCGGGTTGAGTTTCATACGCACGCCCATGGCGCGCAGCTCCTGCGTGGGCTCGATAAACGTACGGCCCACATAGCGGTTCTTGATAAGGCCCTCGCCAAAGGGAATACCGCTCTCGTGCGAATACCCCTCCGCGGGCGGCAGGCCGGAGTCGGGCACGCCGATGACCAGATCGGCCTCGACGGGCTCCTCGTGTGCCAGCTGACGACCCATGTCGTAACGGCAGGCATAGACGCTCTTGCCGTTCATGATGGAGTCGGGGCGGGCAAAGTAGACCTGCTCAAAGATGCAGTTGGCGGGCTCTTCGGCTGCAGGCACGCCCTGCTCGGATACCAGACCCTCGGCGCTGATGCGCAAGATCTCGCCGGGACGGACGTCACGGACGTACTCGGCACCCACGATGTCGAGTGCGCAGGTCTCGGAAGCAACGACCCAACCGCCGGCGCGCGTGACATGGACGGCGGAGTCGACCGTCGCGGCGCCGTCCTGCGACGGCAGCTGCGAAACGGATGCGGCATCGGCCTGGTCCAGACCCTCGTCCACCAGCTTGCCCAGCACGAGCGGGCGAATGCCGTGCGGATCGCGGAATGCGTAGAGCGCCTGCTCGTTGATGAGCGTCATGGCGTAGCCGCCGCGCACGAGCTCCATGGTCTTGCGAATGCCCTCGCGCAGATGACCCGTACGCTGGGTAAAGTAGCCGATAAGCTTGGTCGCGACCTCGGAATCCGAATTGGAGAGGAACGGCACGCCCAGCTCGATCAGCTGGCGGCGCAGCTCGTCGGTGTTGACCAGAGTGCCGTTGTGAGCAAGCGCGATAATGACGCTGTTGATGGTGGAAAGATGCGGCTGCGAGGCTTCCCAGCTCTTGGCACCGGCGGTGCCATAGCGCACGTGGCCCACGGCCAGCTGGCCGGAGAGCGTCGACAGGTCGGCGTTGGAGAACACGCGGTCGAGCAGGCCCAGGTCCTTGCGAACCATAACCGTGCCGCCGTCACCCACGGCGATTCCCGCCGATTCCTGGCCGCGGTGCTGCAGTGCACGCAGGCCAAAGTACGTCAGTCGAGCCACGTCGCGATCGGGTGCCCACACACCAAAAATGCCGCATTCCTCATGCAACTGGTCGGAGTCCGGATCATACGTCGACATGGTCTTCACCTGTCCCGCGGCACGCTCGGCCGCGCGGATGGTTTCTTGAGACATGGCATCCCCTCAGAGCCTCGTTATTTGGCGTTACCTGCCCTATTATACGCACGGCAAGACAAGCACTCCCGCGCATGAACAGCGCTTTTTAAAAGCCCACCGAGCTTATAATCCGTTTTGCAGCCAAACATTTTATTGGGCAACCGCCTCGGGGCCGACGATCCCGCATACTTCCGTTGCGACGCGTCTCGCCCGCCGTTGGGGCTTGCATTGTTGCAATTGGGACGTTCGTCCTGTCTTTTGGCAGGTCGGCGGCGTATCCTTGTACCTACAGCAAAACGAGAAAGGTTATGTATGGATCGAAACGAACTCGACCCCAGCGTCCCCAGCGCCACGGAGGTCAAGAAGATCCCCCTCATCATTAAGGTATACGCCGTCCTGTGCATCCTGTCCGGCGTGGGCACGCTCCCGTCGGTCGGCGCCTTTATGTGGCAGGTCATCGCCGCGCTCATCAACGGCAACGCCGCCGCCAAGCTCGGCGACAACACGCTCGTCGCGGTCGGACTGATTGTCGCCGGCATCATGCTCTCGGCTGCCAGTGCCGTCATCTTGATCATCTTTGGCCTTGACCTCATCAAGAACCAGCGCCGCAATGCCGCCCGTCTGTCCTATATCCTTATCGCATTGACCGTCGTCGAGCTTTTGGTTGACGTGATGCTCCAGGGCATCGGGCCTTTCTTGCTGCGCCCCGCCATCCAGCTCGGCATCCTCGTCGCGCTTTCGACCACCGTCGACCCCACGCTGCGCCAGGAGCGCGAGCTGCAACGCCGCCTGCAGGAAATGCTCGATCGCGACGCCGCCGCCGAGGGCATGCTCGGGCGCGATGAAACCGGCGAAGGCTACATCAAGCTCAACTACTTCAACCTGTTCTGGGTATTCTTTGTCTGCTGCATACTCGGCCTGATCGCCGAGGACATCTGGCACATGACGGTCGACGACCCCGGCGTCTACCAGAACCGCGCCGGCATGCTGTTTGGCCCCTTCAGCCCCATCTATGGATTTGGCGCCGTACTCATGACCATGGTGCTCAACCGCTTCTACAAAAAGAACCCCATCATTATCTTTTTGGTGAGCGCGCTGCTCGGCGCGAGCTTTGAGGTGTTCGTGGGCTGGTTTATGCAGACCTCGTTTGGCGTGGTCTCGTGGAGCTACTCGCACATGAAGCTGTTCGGCATGCCCGACCCGCTCGCCGTCCTTACGGGCGGACGCACCTGCACGGGCTTTGCCTGCCTGTGGGGCCTGGGCGGACTCATCTGGATCAAGCTGCTGCTGCCGAGGCTGCTCAAGCTCATCAACATGATTCCGTGGAAGAGTCGCTACTCGGCTACTGTCATCTTCACCATCATTATGCTGGTCGATGGCGTTATGACGCTGCAGTCGCTCGATTATTGGTATCAGCGCGTCAACGACACGGAACCGGATATTCCCGTTGCGCAGTTCTACGGCAAGTACTTCGATAATGACTTTATGGAGAATCGCTTCCAGAGCATGACCATGAGCCCCAAGGATGCGACGCGCGTGTAGCGTCCACCGCGCCCAAAACGCAAAATGCCCGCCGGTATCACTGAACTGCCTCCCATTTCTTGGACATGAGAAATGGGAGGCAGTTCATTGTTGGCTATCACGGCCCCCTCTTCCGCCCTGAGGCACATCGCTATCTGCCGGTGCCCG
>CAJLVJ010000002.1 GCA_905210085.1 uncultured Collinsella sp.
GGCCAGCGGGGCCATAAATGGTCGAGCGCCGAGGGTCTGAACCTCACCTTCTCGCTGGTGCTCGAACCCCGGTTCCTGCCCGCCGGCGAACAGTTCCTGCTCAACGAGGCCGTGGCCCTCGCTCTCACCGACACCTTCGCGCAGTTCGGCATCGCGGCGCGCATCAAGTGGACCAACGACATCTATTTCGGCGACCGCAAGATGGTGGGCATGCTCATCGAACACACCTGCTCGGGCACCACACTGCAGCGCACCATCGCCGGCATCGGCAAGGACATGGCCTCCCGCATCAACCTGCTGAACGGCCAGGCCGATGCCGCACGCACCGGCGTCGAATCGAAAATGAGCACCTACATCGCGCTCTACGCGGCCGACGATGATTCGCTGACCGCCAGCGTGGAGGACTACCGGTACTATCTCGACGAACTCGCCAGCCTCACCCAGCTGGCCGCGGTCGCCGCCACCGACGCCGAATACCGGCGCTGCCTCGAACAGCTGCTCAGGAGCTTCCTGACCATCAAACGCGCCATCGACACGGATGCCAGCGACATCCACGACCAGCTTGACCGCATCAACGCCATGCTCAAAGGCCAGCAGTTCGGTCCCAAGCACGGCAGCCTGTCCCTGCACGCGGACGTGCGCCGTCCCGAGCGCACCTTCTGGGCGCAGCTCATCCGCGTCATCGGCACCCTGAACGATTGGAAATCCGCCGACGTCAACGATTCCGACGCCTCGCGCAAGGCTTTCGCGGCCTGCGCGCCGATGGTCGGGCTGCTGCGCGCCGAACTCGCGCAGGTCAAGGACGCGAACGGCGTGAAAAGCTACGGCGCCCGCAACCTCGACCCGCGTTGCCGCTCGTCCTTCTACGCCATCGTGCATCATGCCGACGGCCCGGATGAACGCATCACCTCCACCGGCGGCCGTTCGGGCGGCGCCTTGCAGGAGCTTACCTCATTCGTATACGGCGCGGCGCTCATCTACCTGCTCGGCGGCGGCCTGACCAGCGAGCCCTCGTACACCACGCTCGCCAAGCACACGAATGCCGCCTACCTCATCAAGGCCGACGGCCGTTACACGCAGCGCGCCCTCACGGTGCTGCCGCGCCTCGGATTCCAGGTCATCGTCTCCGCCCCGGAAAGCAAGACCGGCGAAATCCTCGAGGTCTCCACCAAGGCCTACGTGACCTACAAGGACCCCGACACCGGCCTCACCTCCCTGCGCGAGGCCGTGCTGCATCAGAATGACATGGACGATGAATCATCGTCGGATATATTGAAGGATGACGGGGTTGCCGAATGAGCAGTCCTGGCGTCGCCGGTATTAAGACGATTCGGTTCGACTCGACGATGTTCGAAAGCAGGTGATGGGAACTATGGTCGGCATGAAAGACATCGCTGCGATCACCACATGCGTGAAGAAACATATGCGTTCACATATGTACGACATCGAACCGGCATGGCCATTTCCCGTGCCGGT
The DNA here is from genome assembly GCA_905210085.1 of uncultured Collinsella sp. Classification (GTDB taxonomy): domain Bacteria; phylum Actinomycetota; class Coriobacteriia; order Coriobacteriales; family Coriobacteriaceae; genus Collinsella. The sequence goes on from CAJLVJ010000002.1 coordinate 1,477, forward strand.
GGGATTGCCGGACCAAGCATTTTTGGAAACCAATGCGATTGCGGTGCATGACAACAACAATGAGATACGGCAATGGGCAAGCAAGAATGGTTGCGAAATCATAACCAAGCATCGCACCATAGGCACCTCTGTCGAGCTGATCTCCAAAGTCGTCGTTCCTGACGAATCAATAGCCATGCGTGTGGTTGGTCGTACGCTGGCGGCGGAATGTCGCGAAGCGCGCCGCCGCATAGCATGTCTGGTTGCTGCTTGTGACGTTGCTCCGGAAACAATCGAATCGGCCGCTCGCATGACAGGCCATGAACAGCCTGACGACTTCGATCTGCTTGTCAGCGCAGTTCGATATTTCAGGCATCATGACGTGACCGGTATGACGCCGCGACAGATTCCACTGACAGGATTCAGCGGCAAATGGCTGAATGAGTCAAAAACCAATCGTCGTAAGGCCATTTGCCGACTGCTCGGTGTCGAAACGTTGGGTCTGTCAAAACGGCCGACCGAACTGCGGTTCCGTTATCTCGATCCGGTCCGCGACGATGCTGAGCTCGAACGCATCATATGGTGTCCGTGGGAAGGCGAAGCGTTATCCGGCATTAAATATGCTGTCATCGTTGAGAACAAAGACACGTATCAGACTATGCCGCCGATTGCGCAGGGCATCTGCTCCGAGAAGCTTCCCGAGTTTAAGGAAGTTGCCCCGGGCCACTGCTGCGCCTGCCACTTCGCGGAGCCGTTCCCGATCAAGGAATCGCACATCGACCTGTAGTCGGTTGTCTGTCCGGGCCCGTGCTGGACTTAGTTTTCAGAACGTCCTCGACCATGGAAACCCCCTTATCCTGCTCCTTCGGAGCTGCGGATAAGGGGGTTTCCTGGTCTGCGGAATGTTCTGAAAACTAAGTCCAGCACGGGCCCTGCGGTAACTCGGCAGGGGGAGTGCGATTCCTCGATCGCTCACTTAGTTTAATAAGAAATTGAGCGAGGCCGGAGCTTTAGCTCCGGCCTCCCCATATAAGGGCTCGGCAAAGCCGAGCCACCAAATTTGCATCAGCCCCCAGAACATGTTTGAGAACTGTGCCTGAAGTACGTATTTGCAGGCCCCGTATCGGTGGTGCCTCCCGGCGCATTCCGCAGGGGGAGCGATATTTTGCAGCATGAAGTGCGCAGCAAAATATCGCTCATGCCCGAGGACGCGCTGGGAGGCAACACCGATACGGGGCCGGACATATCGATTTACCGGCGCATTTACAAATTCGTAAACTTTTTTCAAAAAAGTGCTTGCACAGTTCTCGAATCATAGGTTATTATCTTCCTCGTTGAACGCGCGGGTCCAACAAAACGAGCTGCGAATCAACAGCATAGCATGTCGGAGTGGCGGAATTGGCAGACGCGCTAGCTTGAGGTGCTAGTGACCGCTTTTTGGTCATGCGGGTTCAAGTCCCGCCTCCGACACCATCGCATTTCAGAAGCCTCTTCGGAGGCTTTTTTGTTACCGATAGACGGTGAGGTCCACGATGGAAACGCTTGAGCGCAACGAGTGGGCAGACGTTGCCCAACTGGTCGAGATCACGAGCGATGCTGTCATCATCTGTGAGCTCGACGGAACCATTCTGCATGTGAATAATCGTTTGCTCGACCTGATGTGCGAGGAACGCGCTGACGTCATCAGCGGTGATGTCAAAGACGTTCTGTACTCGTCTGCCTTTGAGCGCGCGACCGAACATCGCCTGCCGTTTGAGACCGATGGCTCCGAGAGCGAGCTGATGCTCAAGCTGAGCGACGGGTCTTTTATTCCCGTCTTGGTTCGCGCGGGTTCCGTTACGCCTCCGCGTATCTTTGGACGTCGTGCACCGCGTGTCCTGGTGGCGCTTCACAGCATCGAAGAGCAGTATTCCCACGATCGTCAGCTCAAACGTGCGCTATCGGAGCTTAGGGTGGCGAATAAACGCCTTTCGGGTACCCTTTCAGTCATTATGAGTACCGTGGGCTCCGATGAGCTCCCCAGCTTGCTCGATACCGTTTTGAATCAGCTCGTTGGAACGCTCGATGCCTCCGGTGCGGCTATCTATTTTTCCGAGAGCGGCGGCTTTAAGCTCCGCGGTGTTTCTAAGGAGCTTGAGGACAGCTATCTGCCCGAGTTTATGCCGTACGGCACGGGCATTCCGACCTACGTACTTCGCGAGTCGCGTGCCTGTCGCCTGTCGATCCAGCAGGACCTTGAGGGCGACCGGGTTGCTTCGGGTATGTTCATGGATTTGGACAATCGTTCCAAGCACTTGCTGCGCGTGCAGGATATGCCCCCGTATCGCAGCGAGATCTGTCTTCCTGTGTTTTACGGCACGCAGGTCCTTGGCGTGTTGGAAGTTGGCTGGAAACGCCCCCAGGTGCCACTTGCCTATGACGTGAACGTGCTCGAGGTCATCTGCGATTACCTGTCTATTCAGCTGGTCGGCATGGCGTCGAGCTTACGTTCGCGCCGCACGGCGGAGCTCGGCCGCTCGCTCAATTTGCTGCGCGACGAACTGTTTACCTATCTCGATGATCCCGTTGCCGCCTCGCGAGCGGTGTCGACGGAAATCTGCACGGTGCTCAATTGTCATTTCTGCCCCGTGGAGTATGATGCGGGCCTCGAAACCTATGTCATCGATTTTGAGGGCGGCAGTCGTGTGCCGTTGCCGGGCGATCCGGAGTCGCTCTTCTTTTCCACCACCGCACCAGCTGCGCGTTTGGGGGTCGCTTCCGATGGTTTTGAGCCGTCGGTGCTGGGCGGTGCGAGTGCTGATGATCTTAAGCATGTGCGCTTGACCCGCGTCGACGAATCCATGCCTATGGGCGGATGGTTGAGGGCTCATGGCCTGCCGTGCCAGGGCCTCTATGTCGATTCCGGCTTCGAGGCGGGACGCGTTCGCTCGGAGGGCGGCGGTCGGCGGAACAACGATGCGATCGTTCCCGCTGATATCGCCAAGGGGCCGACGAGGCGCGCTTTGCTGCTCCGCGATGGCAGCCAAGAACCAATTGACGACCTTGAATACGACTACCTGGTGCATCTGGCGCATGACTTTGAGCTGATCTATGAAGGCGAGTCTCAAAAGCGCTAAGAGCGTCATATCGCTCAGACGCTTCAGATTGGCATGAGAAATTCGCTTGGTGACGTTCCGGGCATTGCAACCGATTCGGTATACCTATCGGCAACGAATTCTGCGTTGGTCGGCGGCGACTTCTATACGCTTGCCCGTCTTCCCGACGATTGTGCCGTAATGATTTTGGGCGATGTGTCCGGCAAGGGGATTGAGGCGGCGTCGATGTCGGCACTCGTCAAGACGGCGCTGACGGCCTATGCCTGGGAGGGTGCAGGGCCTGCCCGTATGGCACGCTCGCTCAATAGCATGCTCATGGGCTTTTCGAGGGTCGAGACGTTTGTGACGGCGTTTATCGCCAAGATCGATCTTAAAGCGGGCCGCGCTACTTATTGCTCTGCGGGACATCCTCCCACTATGGTCATTAGGCCGTCGTCGACGCCGCGTGGCGGCGGCGAGACCTGCGGGGGAGAAGTGGAGCTCCTTGGGTGCCAATCGGGCGTGATCGGTGCCTTTGAGAGCATGGTCTACGAGACGGGCGTGTTTACATTCGCTCCTGGTGACATGCTATTTATGTATACCGACGGAACAATCGAAGCACGTGATCGCTCGGGTGCTTTCTTTGGCGAGCAGCGCCTTCGTGACCTTCTGCTCTCTGTCTCGGGTGAGGGCGTATCGGGAATCTGCGGTAAGGTCTTGGGCGAGCTTGATCGCTTTACCGAGTCGGCGCTGGACGATGACATCGCGCTGGTCTCCCTTGAGTTTTTACGGGGTCGATCGTAGGTCACGACGCCTGACGGGCGAAATCTGCGCGGTTGCAGATACGTGTGCATCGAGCGAGCTCTTTTGGGGAACCATGGTCGTATGAATGAGTGGAATGACATAGCGGTTTTGACGCCACCGGGCGATATCGACATCGCCTCGGTGCCCGCACTGCGCCGACGGTTGGATAATTTGATCGACCGGGGCGTGCGTCGTGTTGTCATCAATTGCCAGGCCGTGGGCTTTATCGACTCGACGGGTTTGGCGTTTTTGCTTACACGTGCTAGAGAGCTTATGAGGCATGAGGGACTGCTTTCGCTCGTTAACGCCTCCGATGGGGTCGTTCGCTTTTTGGAAATTGCCCGACTTGTCGACATCCTGCATGTCGCGGGCCCGGCGCGGGAGTCGATTCCCGCCATTCCGGTGGGGGAGTTGCCGCGATGGAGCAAGAGCGTCGAAGTGCAGCGAGGCATCGAGAATCTCCCGTATTATCGGCACCGTGTGGCCGAGCTCCTCGAATCGCTTCCCCTGAGGCGTGATGAGCGCTATGACGTCGCATTGGCGTTGGGGGAGGCATTGGGTAACGCATATGACCATGCGGGCGGTGTTGGCTGCATCCTGACGGTTCAGGCCTATGGGGACCGTGTTGTGCTCGAGGTGCTTGATCGGGGCGCTGGCTATTCTATCGATGGGGCGAGCGAGCCGGTGGCATCCGAGGAACGCGGACGCGGTATCAAGCTTATGCGCATGCTCGTCGATAACGTGGAGGTTGCCCGTCGCACGGATGGCGCTGGCACACGCGTTCGGATGGTGAAGCTGTTTAGCTCGGCATTGGAATCGTGCGCATAGCGCCTTGACTTGGCGTTATTTACCTGCATGAACTTGCTTTGGGCAACTTTTTTGAAAAAAGTACTTGCGTCTTTAGGACAACTCGCGTAAATTAATAACCCGCAAGCGGACATGGCTCAGTTGGTAGAGCACAACCTTGCCAAGGTTGGGGTCGCGGGTTCGAGCCCCGTTGTCCGCTCCATTGGGCGTTTAGCTCAGGGGGAGAGCGCTTCCCTGACACGGAAGAGGTCAGAAGTTCAAATCTTCTAACGCCCACCAAATGTTCGCAGTCCAGAGGCTTTGCTTCTGGACTGTTTTGTTTTATGCCGCCAAACATGCCAGCAAATTTTGATCCAAGGTCTGTATGCGATGGTCTTCGTATCCCGTAGGGGTGCCGGCAGATTGCATACGTCCTGGCCGAGCGTGACCGCAACATGTTGGTCAAGCATAATCTTTTGGATTCTTTTGGCGTGAGTGGCTTGGTTTTAGTAGGATTTGTCAGTGGCTTGACTAAGGGGGTTTTATAGCTGCCATGCAGGTAGCCGTGTTGGTAACGTTTTACCGACTTGTCAAATACCCCTCATTTATAATGCGTCTGCAAAATGACTAATTGCTTTGACCTGCTGAAACACTATATGTTGTGTTTGACCTAAAAAAAGAATACAGGATATAGATGCATCTTTGTCGTATGATAGATGGCGGACAGAGAACGAAGACCTTAATTGCCTCTTTTGAACGTGTCCTTGAGCCGCTTGATCGGCTCCTGGGAATGTCCGCATAGAGGCTTATGGTTTATCGAGAACACAGATTGCGCGACGGCGCCGCAAGACAGGGGCAAGCCCTGCCGGGCATCGTTTGGCTCTGAAGCGCAATGAGGCTACGACGCGAAAGAGGCAAGAGGATGAAGATCATCAAGCGCAGCGGCACCGAGGTTGTCTTTGACATCGATAAGATTGTCAATGCCATCCGCGCCGCTAACTTGGAGGTCGAGGAGAGCTCTCGTCTAACCGACCGCCAGGTGGTTTATGCGGCGCAAAACGTCGCCGAGGCATGCGAGAACGCGGGCCACACCGTTTCGGTCGAGGAGATCCAGGATTTGGTCGAGGACGAGATCATGCGTCTCGACTGCTACGAGGTTGCCCGCCACTACATCATCTATCGCTATGTTCAGAGCCTGAAGCGCCAGAAGAACACGACCGATGACAAGATCCTGTCGCTGATCGAGTGCAATAACGAAGAGGTCAAGCAGGAGAACTCCAACAAGAACCCGACCGTCAACTCCGTTCAGCGCGACTATATGGCTGGCGAGATTTCCAAGGACCTGACCCAGCGCGTGCTGCTGCCTCAGGAGATCGTGGATGCCCATAATGAGGGTCTGATCCATTTCCACGATTCGGATTACTTTGCCCAGCATATGCACAACTGCGATCTGGTGAACCTGGAGGACATGCTCCAGAACGGCACTGTTATTTCGGGCACGCTGATTGAGAAGCCGCACAGCTTCTCGACCGCCTGCAATATTGCGACGCAGATTATCGCCCAGGTTGCTTCCTCCCAGTACGGCGGCCAGTCCATCTCGCTGACCCATCTTGCCCCCTTTGTTGAGGTGAGCCGTCAAAAGATTCGTGGCGAGGTCGCCCGCGAGCTCGAGGAGCTCGGCGTTTCCGCATCTCCCGAAAAGGTTCGCGAGGTCGTTGAGGATCGCCTGCGTGACGAGATCCGTCGCGGCGTCCAGACGATTCAGTATCAGGTCGTGACCCTTATGACCACCAATGGCCAGGCGCCGTTCGTGACGGTCTTTATGTATCTTAACGAGGCCCGTACGCCTCAGGAGAAGCACGACCTTGCCATGATCGTGGAGGAGACGCTTCGCCAGCGCTACGAGGGCGTTAAGAACGAGGCCGGCGTGTGGATTACCCCGGCATTCCCCAAGCTTATCTATGTACTCGAGGACGATAACGTTCACGAGGATTCCCCGTACTTCTACCTGACCCAGCTGGCTGCCAAGTGCACCGCCAAGCGCATGGTGCCCGATTACATCTCCGAGAAGAAGATGCGCGAGCTCAAGCTGTCTAAGGGCGAGACCGCCGGCAACGGCGATTGCTACACCTGCATGGGTTGCCGCAGTTTCCTGACGCCCGACCGTTCGGGCAACGGTTTTAACAACGTTGCCAACGCGCTGAACTACGACCCGAACAAGCCCAAGTACTATGGTCGCTTTAACCAGGGCGTTGTGACCATCAACCTGCCTGATGTCGCACTGAGCTCGCACCAGGATATGGACAAGTTCTGGAAGATCTTCGATGAGCGCCTTGAGCTGTGCCACCGTGCCTTGCTGTGCCGTCATGAGCGCCTGATGGGTACGCTTTCGGATGCCGCGCCGATTCTTTGGCAGTACGGTGCCCTGGCGCGTCTGAAGAAGGGCGAGACGATCGATAAGCTGCTCGTGGGTGGCTACTCCACCATCAGCCTGGGGTATGCCGGTCTGTATGAGTGCGTCAAGTACATGACGGGCCACAGCCACACCGAGAAGGAAGGCACGCCGTTTGCCATGGCCGTCATGCAGCGCATGAACGACAAGTGCGCCGAGTGGAAGGCCGAAAGCGATATTGACTTCTCGCTGTACGGCACGCCGTTGGAGTCGACGACCTACAAGTTCGCCAAATGCCTGCAGCGTCGTTTTGGCATCATCCCGGGCGTGACGGACAAGGGCTACATCACCAACAGCTACCACGTCCACGTGTCCGAGGAGATCGACGCATTCGACAAGCTCAAGTTCGAGGGTATGTTCCAGCAGCTTTCGCCGGGCGGTGCTATCTCCTACGTTGAGGTTCCCAACATGCAGGACAACCTCAAGGCTGTCATTCGCGTGATGCAGTACATCTACGACAACATCATGTACGCCGAGCTCAACACCAAAAGCGACTACTGCCAGGTGTGCGGCTACGACGGCGAGATCAAGATTGTCGAGGACGATGGCAAGCTGGTGTGGGAGTGCCCCAATTGCGGCAATCGTGACCAGGAGAAGATGAACGTCGCTCGTCGTACGTGCGGCTACATCGGTACCCAGTTCTGGAACCAGGGTCGAACCGAGGAGATCCGCGACCGCGTGCTGCATCTCTAATAACTATCCCAGGCTGCCCCGTAGCGAGGCCCCGGACCTTTACTCGCTATTTCGGACAGTCCTGGCTCACGACGGAGGCGCCACTGGCGCCTCCTGTTCGTGCGGAACTCATATCGAGTAAAGGTCCGGGGCCTCGCTACGGGGCAGCCAAGTTGACGTAGCTGAGATGCAGCATGCGGTCTGCTCACTCCTCGAAGTTCTTAGCGGAAATAATTCGAGCTGCAGCTGCGATTTACTTGTGATGGCGGTTGAGCCGCAACCCAGTTTTTATTGGACCTCGAACCCTATGCTCGATGTTCGCTTCGTTCATTGAGTTACCCTTTGCATGAGGCCGGGACATATCGTCCCGCCCGCAGTTTCGCAGGCCGAAGGCCGAGAATGTTTGAGGACGGGATGATATGTCCCGGCCTCCCGGGAGAGTTACTTATGAACTACGCGAACATTAAGTATTTCGATATTGCTGATGGGGAAGGCGTTCGTACTTCTCTGTTTGTGAGCGGGTGCCGTCGTGGGTGCAAGAATTGCTTTAACTCTGTCGCGTGGGACTTTGCTGCGGGCGAGCCGTTCGATCGCGCCGTCGAGGATAAGATTATCGAGAGTCTCGACCATCCCTTTATCGATGGCCTGACGATTCTGGGCGGCGAGCCCATGGAGCCCGAGAATCAGGCGGGGCTTGTTGACTTTATCGAACGCGTGCGTGCGGCCTATCCTGCGGGGTCGGGCAAGACCATTTGGTGCTTTACCGGCGACGTGCTCGAGGAGCTTATGCCGGGTGGCCGTCATCATACCGAGGTGACGGACCGTATCCTGGCCTGCCTCGACATGTTGGTGGACGGCCCGTTCGTTCAGGATCTGTACGATATCTCGTTGCGCTTTAGGGGCTCGAGCAATCAGCGCGTGATTGACATGAACGCTACGCGCGCTCGCGCTGTGCGCGAGGGTGTTGCGCTTTGCGACGCTGTGGAGCTTTGGCGGGACGATCCGGTCTATTCGACCCATACTATGTAGCTTGTGGCCGATGCCGGAGGGCGTGGTACCATAGCGCGAACGCAAAATCGGAAAAGTGAGGCCCAGATGGTCGATCAGGAAAAAGTCGAGGCCGCTATTAAGCTGTTGCTTGAGGGCATAGGCGAGGACCCAACTCGTGAGGGCCTGCTGGAGACCCCGGCGCGCGTTGCCCGTATGTATGGTGAGATCGCCGGCGGTATGGACCAGAGTGCCGAGGAGCACCTGTCCAAAACCTTTGCCGTCGCTTCGAACGATTTGGTTATCGAGCGCGACATCACGTTTTACTCGCTGTGCGAGCATCATCTGCTGCCGTTTTATGGTAAGGCTGCGATCGGCTATATCCCTAACGGTCGCGTGGCAGGTCTGTCTAAGCTTGCCCGCACGGTTGAGGTCTATGCCCGTCGTCTGCAGCTGCAGGAGCAGCTGTGTGCGCAGGTTGCCGATGCCCTCATGGAGTATCTCGCTCCCCAGGGAGCGATTGTGCTCATGGAAGCTGAGCATATGTGCATGACCATGCGCGGCGTGCAAAAGCCTGGCACCAAGACCGTGACGCTCGCTCGTCGCGGCGTCTTTGAGGCCGATCCGGCGCTCGAGGAGCGATTCTTTAGGATACTGGGACGCTAACTATGCGAGTCGTCAACGACTTTACATCGAATACTGACGAGGGAACGCCGCGTCGCGGTTTTATGGCTTCGGGCCTGGCGCCTTTTGGTGCCATGCCTCGCATTGATTACATCTGTGCCAACGGTCTGTTCCGGCGGCACCTGGGCAACATTGCACAGTTGGAATCGGGGCGCATCTTCTGCCGCCACGGTATTGACCACCTGCTGGATGTCGCTCGCATTATGTGGATCAAGAATCTCGAGGAACAGCTCGAATTTGACCGCGAGGTCATCTACGCCACGGCACTTCTTCACGATATCGGCAAAGATGAACAGTATGAATCGGGTATATCCCATGATGTTGCAAGTGAACGCGTCGCTGATGCGATTCTCGGCGGTATGCCCGATGACGTAGCGTTTGAGCCGGCCGATGCCGCAGCCATTAAGACGGCCATTCTGGGCCATCGAAAGCTGCGCGTGAACAGCCAACCGCTCGAGCGTCTGCTCTATGCAGCCGACAAAGCGTCGCGCGCCTGCTTTGCATGCCCCGCGCGCAATGCTTGCAATTGGAGCGATGATAAAAAGAACCTGTCGATTCGCGTGTAGTTAGTTTGCGCGGTCGGGGTTCTAAACGAAGGAGACGATCGCGATGAGTAACAAGAAACTGCCCGAGAATGCAACCAAGACTGAAGGCGCCGAGCTCGCCCGCCGTGGAAGGGGCGAAATATCCACCGCAGCGGCGGTGCCCCACGTGAGCTATGACGACCTGCGCCATGCTGACCGCATTACTATCGACGGTCTCGAGGTCTTTGCCAACCACGGTGTGTATCCCGAAGAGAACGCGCTGGGCCAGAAGTTCATCGTGTCCTTGGTGCTCTATGCCGACCTGCGTGCAGCAGGGGAGCACGACAACCTGGATGCCTCGATTGATTACGGCTCGGTGTGTCACGATGTCGACGGATATCTGCGCGAGCATACGTTTAAGCTCATCGAGGCTGCAGCCGAGGGTGTGGCCCAGATGCTGCTGCGTCGTTACCCCCTGCTGCTTGGCGTGCGTGTTAAGCTCGATAAGCCTTGGGCTCCCGTCGGTCTTCCCCTGGCAAGCTGCGGCGTCGAGATCGAGCGCGTGCGCTAGTCGACGCTAGAGCTTGTTGAGGGGTGGCCGCTTGAGCCGCTGCGACAGAGCCCTATTGTTGGGGCAGTACGTGTCGAGCAGGGCGTGAAACCGCTGATTGTGGCTTGGCTCGAGCAAGTGGACGAGCTCGTGGGCGACAACCATGTCGAGGCATTCGACAGGGTAGGCGGCGAGCTCGCGCGCGATGCGAATGGCGCCGGTTTTGGGTGTGCATGAGCCCCAGCGCGTCTTCATACTGCGTACGGAAACGCAGGAAACGGCGATACCCATTGCGATTTCGTATGCATGCACCATATCGCGCAGCGCTGTGGTGACCTCGGATGCATAGAGCTGGTCGATGCGGGTCTGGAGCTCATCGGGCGTCAGGCCGTCGAGGATTGCGCGCCGCTCGGCCTGTGGGCGTTCGTTCGATTTGTCGGCGCCCATAAAACTTGCGAAGGTGGCCTGCTTGGGCCGCGGTGCGGGCGATGCAAAGTTGTGATCGAGTGCGTCCTGTACCGTGATGGGCTTGCCCCAAAGCGCAATGATGGACGAGGGACTGAGCGGCTCTCGCGCCGTCGCCTGATGTTGCTCACGCTGGTCAAGTCGGCTGATAATCCAGGCGCTGTTGCGCTTCACAAACGCTTCGATACGCTCGCGGCTGGCGCCGAGCGGTGCGCTGGCGTGGGTCTCACCGCTCGATGTGACGCGTAGGTTGAAGTTCTTGACGCGCTTTTTGGTAACGACGACGGGGATGGATGTGCCATCCGGTCGGGATACGGAAATCGTAAACTGCTGCGTCAAAAGCGGTCCTTCAGATTGGGGACGGGCCGGCATGTCGACCGTTCGGCATGCCGGCCCGCTCAAGGGATGTGAAATTAATAACGCTCAAAGAAGGCAAGCGCGTTGTCGCTGCAGAGCTTCTGCATCACGGTCTTGCCAAAGTGCTTGGAAAGCATGTTCTGGAACTCGGGCATCTTGCTGGCATCGGAGAGGAAAGCGGGCACCGTGGCTCCGTCCCAGTCGCCGCCGAGTGCGATGACGTCCTCGCCGCCCAGGTCGAGCCAGTGTTCGATATGTGCCGCCAGCTGGTCGAAGGTGACGTCTGCGGCGGTCTTGTCGGTTGCGTCGTTGGAAAGGAACTCGCTGCAGTAGTTGAGGCCGACGATACCGCCCATGTCGCGAATGGTGCGGAACTGGTCGTCGGTAAGGTTGCGTTTGACGCCGCAAACCGCACGGGAGTTGGAGTGGCTGGCGACGAAGGGGCGCGTGGCGTGGGCGACAACCTCGTCAAAGCACTCATCGTTGAGGTGGGAGACGTCGAGTACCATGCCGGCGTGCTCCATCTGCGTAAGTGCCTCGATGCCGGCGGCGGTGAGGCCGGCGTGGGTATCGTGTCCGCTCGCGAGCGGTCCCTGCGCGTTCCAGCTGAGTGACGACATAAGCACGCCCAAGCTCTTGAGCACCTCGATCAGCGCGGGGTCCTCGGCAAAGAACGTGGCGTTTTCGATGGTGTGGATGCAAGCGACCTTGCCGTCCTTGAGCGCGGGGCGAATGTCTGCGGCGCTGCGTACGTTGACCATGCGGTCGTGGTTGAGCATTGCCTGGCCGCTCATATGCGCCATGATTTGCGCCTGGAAGCGCGCGGCGTGGGCGGTGGGAATCTCGTCGGGGACAAACGTGGCGAAGCACTGTGCCCACGGCGTGTTTCCGATCTTTGCGAGCGAGATGGCGCAGGCGTTGCCCTCGATGAGGTCGAAATCTTGCGGATGCGTTTCGTCGCCGGGGAAATAACCGTCGGTGCCGGCGGTAAAGCGCAGGTCGAGATCGAGTGTGGCCCAGCCGATGCGGTCAGCGGTGTCGCAGTGTAGGTCAAATACGGGATATGCCATGGTTCCTCCGGTTGCAGCGTTTCTTTGCAAACTGTCATTGAATTGTATGACTAGGGTATAGTTAGCGCCATATGTTCATGGCGGCCCGTGTTGTGCGCCGCCCTTATTACGGAGGTTACCATGTCCAACCAGGGCAAGAAGGTCAAGACCCATTATCGCGGCACGCTCGATGACGGCACGCAGTTTGATAGCTCCTACGATCGCGGCGAGCCGCTGGAGTTCACCTGCGGCGCCGGTCAGATGATCAAGGGCTTTGACGCCGCTGTTGTCGACATGCAGGTGGGCGAGAAGAAGACCGTGCACATTCCTGCTGCCGATGCCTACGGCGAGCACAACCCCGAGATGGTTCTGACCTTCCCGGCCGAGCAGGTTCCCAACATCGAGCAGATTGAGAAGGGCATGAAGCTCTTCCTGTCCACGCCGAGCGGCATGCCTGTCCCCGCCGTTGTCATTGACGTGACGCCCGAGGCCGTGACGCTCGACGCCAACCACGAGCTTGCCGGCAAGGACCTCAACTTTGATATCGAGCTCGTCGAGGTCGAGGGTTAGAGTATGCCTGAACGCTTGGTTTCGACGACATGCTTGGGAAATCTCAACGATCCGTCCTATGAGCTTTTGCTTCGCCGGGAGCTGGGCGGTGTCTTTGAGGTCGATGAGCTACTGCTCGATTGGGACCAGGCTGATGTATGCGCGTTTGCGGGCGTGACGGAGCTGGGGCGCACGATCGATGTTCGGCTGGATGCTACCGACGGTGGTCGTCTTGCCGACGGCGACGTGCTCGCCATTGACCGTTCGGGCATGGTGCCCGTGTCGGTTGTCGTGCGCCTGCGCAGCGCCGAGGTTTATTTGGTCGAAGTCGACCGCATGGATCCGATTGCGCTCGCGCATGCGTGCTGGGAGATCGGCAACATGCATGCGCCGCTCTTCCGGGGCGACTCGGATGAGCATACCGTGCGCATGTATACGCCGGTGCAGCCTGTTTTGGGCCGCATGCTCCGGGGTGTCGAGGGTGTTCGGCTCACGGTGGTTACCCGTGAACTCGATGCGGACCGGCGCTTTGCGTCGAGTGCGGCGGAGGTCGTCGTGAGCATGGCTCCCGACTTTACCATCGTAAAAAAGACGCGCGGCTAAGCGCGCGTATGCGCAAGACGGGTTTTGAGGGATTGCCATTCAAAGTCCGTCTTGCTGTTGATGAGAGGCTTTGGGGGAAGTATATGGGCCTTGAGGGAATCAAGCTGATTGCATGCGATTTGGACGGCACGTTGCTGCATCCGGGGGAGCGCGAGCCGCGTTCCGAGGCCTTTGAGCTCATTGATGAGCTGCATCGTCGCGGTATCGTGTTTATGCCAGCGAGCGGCCGTCAATATGCGAGCTTGTGCCACCTGTTTGCCCCGGTGGCCGATGAGCTCGCCTATGTATGCGAAAACGGAGCCCTGGTCATGAGCGAGGGGCGTGCCGTTGTCAAGCGTTCCATGGAGCGTGGCCTTGCTATGGATATCGCGAATGCTGTGGTTGCGTATCCCCATGCCGACGTGACACTTTCGTGTGAGGGGCACCTCTACACCATGAGCGGCAACGATGCGTTCGTCGACCATTTGCGCTATGAGGTCCACTGCGATGTGGCGGTGGTCGACCGTCCCGAGGACATCGACGAGGACGTCATTAAGATTGCCTTCCAGACGCCCGAGGTGGATCAACCGGCGGCCCTGGAGTATTTCGAGCGCCTCTTTAGCGACCGTGTCGACGTGATGACGTCGGGAACCGAATGGACGGACTTTATCGGTTTCGGTTCGGGCAAGGGCTCCGCGCTTGCCGATTACGGTCGTGCCCTGGGGATTTCGCCCGATGAGATGATGGCGTTTGGCGACAATGAGAACGATCGCGACATGCTTAACGTCGTGGGCCATCCCTATCTGATGGAGAGCTGCAATCCCAGCATGCGTGGTATCAACGACCGCGTCCGCTACGTGCGCACGGTCGAAGAAGAGCTGCGTCGTCTACTTGCTGAGTAGACATTTGGGACATGTCTAGAAATCTACTTTTTGCTGCAAAGTGCGGAAAGGTGGATTTTAAGGCATGTTCCAAACATCTACCGGCAGTCAGGGCAGAGACCCTCGAAGATGGTGTAGTGTGACGTGACGTGCCAGCCGATTTGCTCGGACGCCTTGGCGTCGAGCTGGGCATCGAAGGGGAGCGGTACGTCGATGACGCGGCTGCACGAGGTGCAGATGATATGCGCATGCGGCTCGATCGTGCGATCGAAGCGGCTGCCGCCCGGCGTCTTGATGGAGAGGATCTCGCCGGCGTCGGCCAAGAGATTGAGATTGCGGTAGACCGTACCGCGGCTGATCTTGTCATCCTGCGCGCGCACGACGTTGTAGATTTCGTCGGCGGTGGGATGGTTATAGCTTTGGCGCACGGCGTCAAGAACCAGCTTTCGCTGCCTGGTATTCCTTCTTTGCACCGCCATGCGCCTCGCCTCTTTTCTATTAACGGTCGTAGGTAAATGATACCGTATTTAGCACACAATACTAATAATGAGGAGTGAAACCGTCTTCATTGGCAAGTGGGGCTCGGGCCTGAGCGTCTACGAGGCGAAAACGCGTTCCCATGCGCTCGTAGGAGGCATGAAGTGCCTCGAGATGAGATAGGATGTCTGCCGGAGCTCCCTGTATCTCCATCTCGACTGAGCCGTCTTCCATGTTACGCACCCAGCCGGTGAGTGCGCGTGCCTGCGCGAGGTTGGTGTTGGTAAAGCGAAAACCAACGCCTTGGACTTGCCCCGCCCAGCGCAGGAAATAGCGCAGGGGAGTGTCTTGAGTGGCCTCGTCGCTTGCGAGCACGGTAAGCCTGCGGCGCAGCTCGAGCTCGACGTTTGACGGTTTTTGAGGCTCTCGACTGCCGCCGGTGACGCTGGAGAAGAACGTATCGAAGAAGCCCATCGCTAGGCCTGCTTGCCTGCGTCGGCCGGGAAGATAATGCCGGCCTGCTGGCGCACGGCATCCATGATGCGCAGTGAGACGAGCGTGACATCGCGGTAGTGGCCAAGCTCGTGGCGTCCCGCCGGGGTCTCCCAAATCTCTTCCCTAACGTTATCGATGCCGCCGATGGCGGTGATAAAGTCTGTGAGTTCGTATTCCATAGTGTTGCTCGATTTGGGCAGGTCGAGAACGAGGCTGTTGTCGCCCTGTTCGCGCGGTGCCTCGGTCGCCGAGCCGCGTACGACATCGCCGCGATAGTCGATGCGGACGTTGCGGGGCGTGGACAGATGGTCGATCTGGATAGTGCCACGCTCGCCTTCGATCTGCGAGGGCAACAGGTCATTCGTAATTTTGGAGTGCGCGAGCTCGACGGAGATACGGCCACCACCGTAGCTGGCGAGGATGGAACCGCAGCCATCGATGGGGCCGTGCGTGAGCTGTCGCGTGGTGGGGTCGAGCAGAGTAGCCATGCTCGTAAGGCCGGAGGGCATGCCGAAAATCTCGACCATGGGCTCGACGGTGTAGACGCCAATATCCATGAGGGAACCCGATGCCATATTGCAGTCGAAGATATTGGTGGCGCGTCCCGCGAGAATCTCGTTGTAGCGCGAGGAATATTTGCCAAAGCGCAATGAGGCGCGGCGGATGGGCGCAATCTCACCCAGGGCGTCCTCGATGGCGTGGAAAGCGGGGTCATGGAGCGGGCGCATGGCCTCGAGGGCTACGACGCCCGCCGCCTCGGCTGCGCGAAAGACCTCGAGCGCCTGCGCCTCGGTGGCGCAGAAGGGCTTCTCGACGATGACGTGCTTGCCACCGGCGATGCAGGCAAGGGCCTGCTCGTAGTGAAGTGCGTTGGGGCTGCCGATATAGACGGCGTCGACGTCGGCAGCGGACGCAAGCTCGTCAAGTGCGGTGAAGTTACGCTCGCCGCCGTGCTTAGCGGTGAAGGCGGTGCCGCGATCTGCGTCGCGCGAGAGCGTGCCCACAAACGCGGCTTGGTCGTTGGCGTTGACGACCTGGATAAAGTCGTCGGTGATCATGGATGTGCCGATGGTCGCGATGCGCAGCATACGTCCCCCTTGCGTTGTTTGGTCTACAGGATGAGTGTAGCGCGTGGGGATATAAAGCTGCGCGAAAATGCTATTACAGGTCGTTCTCGTTAAAGCCGGTGTCGATATCGAGGTTGGCTCCGTCGGCCGCGGTGGTGGCGAGCTCGTCGCAGCGCTCATTGAGCTCATGGCCGGCGTGACCCTTAACCCAGATGAACTCCACTTTGTGCTTGCTCTTTGCGGTGAGCAGACGCTCCCACAGATCGCGGTTCTTGACAGGCTGCTTGTTGGCGGTCTTCCAGCCGCGTTTTTTCCATCCGTCAATCCAGTGCTTGTTGAAGGCGTTGACGACGTACTGCGAATCGGAATGGACTTCGACGTCGCAGGGGCGGTTGAGCGCCTCGAGTGCCACGATGACCGCCATGAGCTCCATGCGGTTGTTGGTGGTCTTGGCGTAGCCGCGCGAAAGCTCGGAGGTGAAGGTCTTGCCGGCGGGGTTGGTGTATTTGAGCACGGCGCCGTAGCCGCCGCGTCCCGGATTTGATCGGGCCGAGCCGTCGGTATAGATGATGACCTTCACATGGTTCCTTTCGTTGGGTACGTTTCGTGTGAGTGACCATTGTAGCGCCATGCCCGCCGGGGGCTAGCAATCTACGATTTCTACCCCGTCTTCCGACAGTTGGTTGGCATGGATGATGCGGTTGAGCTCGTCGAGGTATTGCTGCAAGAGGGGAGAGGGCTTGCGGTCGTCATGCATGATGTAGCCCACATGCATCGTCGGGGCGTCTGCCAGGGGGATCGAGGCCATGCCCCACTGCATTTCGCTGGAGAGTACGCCGGTCGACAGCGCATAGCCGTTCGAGGTGATAAGCAGGTTGGTGAGCGTCCCGCGGTCGGATACGCGGATATTGCGGTTGCAGGGAATATAGCTAAACGGTTCCTCGGCGTAATAGAAGGAGTTCGAGGTGCCTTGCTCAAAGCTGTAGCGCGTATAGGGCGTGAGGTCGGCAAGGGACAGCTGCGAACGGCGTGCGAGCGGGTGGCGTTCGCTGACGAACACGTGGACTTTTGCATCAAAGAGGGGATGAAAGCTCGCTCGGGCATCGGTAAAGGCCTTCTGCAAGACACGGGTATTAAAGTCATCCAGATAGAGGATGCCGATATCGCTGCGAAACGCGCGCACGTCGTCGATGATCTGCGCTGTGGTGGTCTCGCGCATGATGAACTCGAACTTGCTATCGCGGCAGCGCTCGACCACGTTGACAAAGGCCTCGACCGAAAAGGCGTAGTGCTGGGCGGAAATGGCGAGGCGGGCTTGCGGGGTGCCGCCGTCCTCGTAGCGGGCCTCGAGCATGTCGGCCTGCTCTACGACCTGGCGTGCATAACCCAAAAGCTCGGTGCCGTCGTTGGTGAGTGCAACACCGCGGCTGGAGCGCGTAAAGATTTCGATATGAAGTTCCTGCTCCAGGCTTTTGACGGCATTGGAGATATTGGACTGCGCCGTATAGAGGCGCTGGGCTGCGGCGTTGATCGAACCGGACTCTGCCACGGCGATCAAAAAGCGAAGCTGCTGTAGGGTCATCGGCGCCCGTCCTTTCGAGTGTTATCTATAAAACCGATAACAAGTTAGCGCTTTTAAGTGATTGACCGAGGGAAACAATGCTCGTACTATTCAAAACACACAAAGGAGGTAGGTAATTAAGCCGACCACGGAACCGGGATGCGAAAGGAGGCCCGCATATGAACTGCTTACCAAGACGAATGCCGGGCTCCTGTTTGCGCCCGTCGGCGTGATCAGGAGACAGCCACTTACTTCTCTTACTCTTATTACTTTTGTTCGATCAAGGAGATCATCATGAGCCAGTTTATCAACAACCCCGAGCACACCTTTGGTTTCGATACCCTGCAGCTGCACGTTGGCCAGGAGAGCGCCGATCCTGCATCCGACTCCCGCGCCGTGCCTATCTACCAGACCACGAGCTATGTGTTCCGCAACTCCCAGCACGCCGCCGACCGCTTTGGTCTTGCCGACGCCGGTAACATCTACGGCCGTCTGACCAACTCCACCCAGGGCGTCTTCGAGGACCGTATCGCCGCCCTCGAGGGTGGCGTGGCAGGTCTTGCCGTCGCCTCCGGCGCTGCTGCCATCACCTATACCCTGCAGGCTCTTGCCCAGGCCGGTGACCACGTGGTGGCTCAGAAGACCATCTACGGTGGCTCCTACAACCTGCTGGAGCATACGCTCTCCCAGTTTGGCGTCGAGACCACGTTTGTCGATGCCCATAACCTGGAAGAGGTCGAGGGTGCCATCAGGGACAACACCACGGTCATCTATCTCGAGACGCTCGGCAACCCCAACTCCGACATCCCCAACATCGACGCCATCTCCGAGATCGCCAAGAAGCACGGTCTGCCGGTTGTCGTCGACAACACCTTCGGCACCCCGTATCTGTTCCGTCCGCTGGAGCATGGTGCCAACATCGTCGTCCACTCCGCAACCAAGTTCATCGGCGGCCACGGCACCTCGCTGGGCGGTGTGATCGTCGACGGTGGTAATTTCGATTGGAAGGCGAGCGGAAAGTACGCCCAGATCGCTGAGCCCAACCCCTCCTACCACGGTGTCTCGTTTGCCGAGGCTGCCGGTCCCGCCGCCTTCGCAACCTATGTCCGCGCTATCCTGCTGCGTGACGAGGGCGCCTGCATCAGCCCGTTCAACGCCTGGGTCCTGCTCCAGGGCACCGAGACTCTGTCGCTGCGCGTTGACCGTCATGTCGAGAACACCAAGAAGGTCGTTGAGTTCCTGGCTGGTGACAGCCACGTCGCCAAGGTGAACCACCCGAGCCTGCCTGAGCACCCCGATCACGAGCTCTATCAGAAGTACTTCCCCCGTGGCGGTGCCTCGATCTTTACCTTTGAGATTAAGGGTGGCCAGGAGGCAGCTTGGAAGTTCATCGATCATCTGCAGGTGTTCTCGCTGCTCGCCAACGTGGCCGACGTCAAGTCGCTCGTCGTGCACCCGGCTACCACCACGCACTCCCAGCTCTCTGCCGAGGAGCTCGCCGAGCAGAACATCACGCCCTCCACGATCCGTCTTTCCATCGGTACCGAAAACGCCGAGGATATCATCTGGGATCTGAAGCAGGCCTTCGCCGCGCTGGACGAGTAAGGCGACTTGTGCAAGGACCCCTTGCGACTCGATAGGTATAACTGCATAAAATGCCTGCTCAAGGCGCCTGTGCGAACAATGGTTGCACAGGTGCCTTTTTTGCATAGAGAGGGTGCAAAAACAGGGTTTTTGGCACGCTTTATGCATTCGAGTTGTGGAAAACTCCTGTTAAGAGGATGTGAGTTTTACGCAATTGACGTGCGCCTTTTGAGTAAAACCGCAGGTCGCGATTTGCTCGGGGTACTATGCAGCGCGATCGAATCACACGCAGCTCAAACGCAGCAAAAACACACTACGGAGGTTTCCAGCTACATGAGGATCGATTCACGAAAACCGAAAGCCGCCGCCCTTTCCGCCGCTCTGACCGTGGCACTTTTGGCGGGCGCCGGCGCAACTGATGCCCTCGCGGCAACACTATCCGATACGGTCGGATCTACGCCGTCCGAGGCGACGCTGGTGCAGCCCGTCGACTACCGCGGCGATGGTTATGGCTCTATGCAGGAGTGGAATGCCTCGATGGGGGCAAAGCGCGACTCCCTGGAGATGCGCGCTCAGATCATTATGAATATGTATGGCGACTATGCTACCGATGACGAGCGCGCTGTGCTGCAGGGTTGCATCGACGGTGCGGGTAGCCTGTTGACGATGGGGGAGGTCGACGCCAAGTCGACCGAGCTCGACGAGCTTCGCTCCACGCTTGAGGATGCCAAGCGCGAGGCGCTCGAGGCTGCCGCAGCCGAAGCAGAGGCCGCTGAGGCCGTTCAGGCATCGTATTACAACGCCGGCTCCGGCTCGTCTTACGCGTCTGCTGCGTATTACGCGAACGGCTCGGGCCTGACGCGCTCGAGCGGCGTCAATAACTATAACGGCCGCCGCGAGACTTATTACAGCAGCAACGTACTCTACCATCACCGCACGGGCGAATGGACGCAGGATTCCGAGGGCTTTTGGCGCGATTCCGATGGCTACTACGTCGTGGCCGCGGGCGATAAGGCCCAAGGCTCCACGTTTACCGGCTCCAAGGGTGAGTGCAAGGTCTATGACTCCGGCTGCGCTGCCGGAACCACCGACTACTACACTGGCTGGTAATTATTCTGCATCACGGATATTTGGCGGACGGGCGTCTTTACCGAGCTTTAGGGCAACGTAAGGACGCCCGTTCTATGCATGCGCTTGAGCTAACAGAGCGCTTACCGTGGCAGTACGCCGCGCATATGGGCGCGGGGCACACTAGTTCATGAGAAATAAGGTCTTTCTCGTGGAGGAAGTGGTCTTGTGAACGCTCGAGATATTGCCATTGCCGCCGTCGCATTGGTGCTTGGCTGCCTTGGGCCTACGGCCGCGCTCGTTGCGGGCATGCAGGGGTCTTGTGGGGCTGCCTCTATCGTGGTCAGTGCGTTGGTCGCGGCCGCACTGCTGGGAAGTGCGGGTGTAGTCCTTTGTCGCGACGATGAGGACCAGGCGTCGGAGTCGCAGCTCTAACCGTCGGGACATCGACTACTGGTTATAGATGAAGATGAAAGCCGCCGTAAAGGGAGTGCTCCTTGTGGCGGCTTTGCTGTTGAGCCTGTTGACGTGGTGAGCCGGGCGCTACCAGCTTTTCTCGATATCGCGGATGCGCTGATAGAGCCAATCGTTTTGCGGCACTTGGATATCGTGTTTGACGGCCAGGCGGCAAATGGTGCCCGCGAACTCCTCGACTTCGGTTTTTCGTTGCGCGATGCGGTCCTGCGCCATCGAGGGCATACCGGTGGGGTCGATTCCCTCAATGAGGTGCACCATCTGCGTCAGGTCTGCCTCGGTCAGCTCAATGCCCTCGGCGTTGGCGACCGCAAGCGTTTCGCGCATGGCAGAAACAAAGCAGCGACGCTGCTCGGAGCCCGGCTCCGTGGCGCTTCCGTAGGTCCCGCCGTAGGCCATGCACGTCTGGTTGATGCCGTCGTTGAGCATGAGTTTGGCCCACATGCGGTGCGCAACGTCGCTCTCGACGGTATGGGCGATGCCGCAGCGCGTGTAGAGCTCGTCGATGGCGGTGACGGTTGCGAGCTCGGTGCCGGCCGCCGCGCCAAAGCGGATTTCGCCCGCATTGGTAAAGGTGAGCTCTCCGTTGAGGAACACGGCGTCCATGCCCTGGCAAATACCAAGAACGGTATGCTCCCAGCCAAAGCGCTCGGCAATCTTCTGCTCGCTCGTAATGCCGTTACACAGCGAGGCGATGAGCGTATTGGGTCCCACGACGCGCTCCATAGTCTTGAGTGCTTGGTTGAGTCCAGTCGTCTTGACCGTGAGAATGACCAGATCGGCGGGCGTTGCCTCACTGGCGCGGATGGACTTGAGCGCACAGGGCTTGCCGTTGACGGTGAGCGCATCGCCCACGTGACGCTCAAAACGGGCGTCATCCATAACGTATTCGACGGCGTCATTGCCGAGGGCCGTGGCAATCATGCTGCCGTAGAGCAGGCCGACGCCGCCCTTGCCGATAAAGGCGACCTTGTTGATCTGCATGTGAATCATCTCCCCACTAAAAGGCGCCCGCATGAGGGGCGCCTGGTGGATTGTATGCCGCTGGAGCATGTGGCGTGCACAGGAGGCGGAATTTAGAAGAACAAACTCATGGGAACTTATGCCGCGGGACAGACCGCAAAAACGCGCGCAGGGTATCCGACGCCATCGCGCACCTTGGGGAAGGTGCAGAAGATGACAGCGCCTGTGGCGGGAAGCTCGTCCAGATGGTCCATGACCTCGATTTGATAGCGGTCGACCGAGAGGATGTACTGCTCGCCGGGGTAGGGGGTAGGTGTCCTCACGCGTGGTCACGCTCTCCTCCTTTCATCGGACTTTTTGCTGATGTTAAAGCGGTGCCGTGACAGCTCGATTTCTGCTGCGTTACGATACGTTCTCGATTGCGATTCCAATGTGTTTCGGCCGCGTGACCATTGTGTTTCGCCTTGCCGAGCGCTGATGGCGAAGGGAGGGTCCGTGCAGTACCGCGTTGACCCCAAAAGTGGTAACCAAATATCTGCTCTGGGTCTGGGCTGCATGAGGTTTCCCGGTGCGCCGGGACACCCGGATGCGAAGACAGCCGATGCCATCATTTCCCGTGCGGTGGAGCAGGGGATTAACTACCTGGACACGGCCTATCTCTATCCCGGCAACGAGGCTTGCGTGGGCGCTTCGCTTGAGCGCCTGGGCCTACGCGACCAGGTTTTGCTCGCGACCAAGCTGCCGCATGCTTCGTGCAAATGCGCGGAGGATTTCGACCGCTTTTTTGACGAGCAACTGCACCGTTTGCGGACTGACCATATCGACTACTACCTCATGCACAACATCACCTCGCCCGCGCAGTGGGAGCGCGTGGCAGCGTTGGGTATCGAGGACTGGATTGCGCACCAAAAGGCTGCGGGGCGTATTCGCCAGATAGGTTTTTCGTACCACGGCAGTGCGGCGGACTTCCTCACGATGCTTGACGCGTATGACTGGGACTTTTGCCAGATCCAGTACAACTACGCTGGAGAGCGCTACCAAGCAGGAACGGCGGGACTCATGGCAGCTGCCGAGCGCGGGCTCGCGGTGTTTGTGATGGAACCGCTTTTGGGTGGACGCCTGGCGGGCAAGCTGCCTCCGCGGGCCCGTGCCGTGCTCGATGGTGTACGCGATCCGTACCTGAAGACACCGGCTGCTTGGGGCCTTTCGTGGGTGTGGAATCATCCTCAGGTCACGATGCTGCTATCGGGTATGACCGATACCGCGCAGGTGGACGAGAACGCGGCATTGGCGGATCGCGCACTGCCGGATTCGATGACGACAGAGCAGCTCGATACCATCGCACGTGTGCTGGGAGAGTTTGAGAAATCGAATCGCGTGCCCTGTACGGGGTGCGGCTACTGCATGCCGTGCCCCAAGGGCATCAATATTCCCGGTTGCTTTGGCGCCTACAACGCGAGCTACGCGCATAGTTGGTTTACGGGGCTGTCTCAATACTTTACGGCGAGCGCGGTGCGGACGAACGAGCCCAAGCTAGTGAGCAATTGCGTCAAGTGCGGTAAATGCGCACGTCACTGCCCGCAGCACATCGATATCCCCGAGCGTCTCGACGATGTGCGCCGACGTTTCCAGCCTGGCCCCGTAACGGCCGCGCTTAAAGCTTTTTGCAAAACGCGCTCCTGATGCCCCTTTTATAAGTTGCGGTGGAATAGTTCCTGTTTGCGGCAAAATAGGGCTTAAACAGGAACTATTCCACCGCAACTGAAGGGGGCTGTCGTGGGCCATCGGGATTCATGTGATGATTTGCGTGAGGTTCGTTGGGGCGTTTTGGGCGCTGGGCGCATTTCGCATCGATTTGCATCGTCGCTCAAGGAGGTGGACGGGGCACGGCTTGTGGCTGCCGCCGGTCGCACTCCTTCGCATGTTGAGGAGTTTTGCAGGGCGTTTTCGATTGATGCCGCGCACAGTTATGCCACGGCTGACGATAACGGCGATGCAGCTTATGATGCGTTGATTGCCGACCCCGATGTCGACGCAATCTACTTGGCTCTTCCACATGGCATGCATGCGCATTGGGTCTGTCGGGCACTGCGCGCGGGAAAGGCCGTGCTGTGCGAAAAGCCGGCCGTTTTGAATGAAGAAGAGGCTCTCTCGATTGCCTCCACCTCTCGCGAGCGCGGTGTGCTGTTTATGGAGGCGATGAAAAATCGGTTTTGCCCGATGCGCACTCGCGTGAAGGGCTTGCTTGCGTCGGGCGAGCTCGGCCGTATCGTCTCGATTGAAAGCGTGCAAAAACTCGATTATGGTGAGCCCCCTTCGAGTTATCTGCTCGACC
This sequence comes from uncultured Collinsella sp., assembly GCA_905210085.1. GTDB lineage: Bacteria > Actinomycetota > Coriobacteriia > Coriobacteriales > Coriobacteriaceae > Collinsella. The sequence continues at coordinate 25,896 of CAJLVJ010000002.1, forward strand.
CGTTGCAGGGTGGCTGTCTATATGACATGGGCTGCTATGCGGTCGGGTGGTTTGAGGATCTACTTGCGGGTGCGTGCGATGTTTCGTCTCGTGAAGTTCGCTGGCGTGACGTATCGGGCGGCCGCGTTGATTGGGCCGACGAGATCCGTATGAGCGTCGGCGGCATACCCATTCATATGGCGTGCGACGGCAAGGCAGCATATGAAAGCCGCTTAACGATTGCCTGCGAGCGGGGCTCGTTGGAAATCGAGCGCCTCCATCGCCCCGAGCTCGCCCATGTGAAATACTCCGACGGACGAATGCTCGAAATAAATGCCCCGTTTGAGGTCGATGATTTCTACGGCGAAATCCAGCATGCGACCCAGCTCATCCGGGCGGGGAAACTCGAGAGTCCCGTCATGTCCCTTGCCGCCACACAGCGCTGCGCGCACATTATCGATGCAATCCGTCTAGCCCTCTAGGACTTGGCGCTGACGCGTAGGGAATCATGAGGCTGGCGCCCGTAGCCGCAGTGCTTGGTGGCCCGCATCTCTGATGCCCCTTTTATAAGTTGCGGTGGAATAGTTCCTGTTTGCGGCAGAATAGGGGCCAAACAGGAACTATTTCACCGCAACTGATGAGGGGGAGCTGGGGATGCTGACGATCGGGTGTCACCTATCCACGACGAAGGGCTATCGGGCAATGGGGGAGACGGCGCTATCCATTGGCGCCAATACCTTTGCATTCTTTACGCGTAACCCGCGTGGTGGCAAGGCGAAAGACCTTGACATGGATGACGTGGCGGCCCTGCGCGAGCTTATGGAGCAAAACGACTTCGGCCCACTCGTGGCGCATGCCCCCTATACCTACAACCCCTGTTCTGCCAAAGAGCGGGCGCGTGAGTTTGCCTTGGAGGCAATGGCCGAAGACTTGCAGCGTCTGGAAGCACTGCCCGGCAACTACTACAACTTTCACCCCGGCGCACATGTGGGGCAGGGGACTGATGCCGGCATTCAGATGATCGTCGACACCCTGTGCCAGGTGATGTTTGAGGGCCAGCAGACGACGGTGTTGCTCGAGACCATGGCCGGCAAGGGCACCGAGGTGGGCCGCAGCTTTGAGGAGCTGGCGCTCATCATCGAGGGCGTTGCCGACAAGCGCCCCGAGCTGTCGGCCAAGCTGGGCGTGTGTCTGGACACCTGCCATGTGAATGACGCCGGCTATGACATCGTCTGCGATCTTGACGGTGTGCTTGACGAGTTCGATCGTGTGGTGGGTATCGAGCGCCTGCGCGCCGTGCACATCAATGACTCCAAGAATCCCTGCGGCGCCCATAAGGACCGCCACGAATGCATCGGTAAGGGCTATCTGGGTAGTGAAGAGTTTGGCGGCGGTATACAGGTTATGCAGAATATTGTATTGAATAGCCGCTTGCGTGCGCTTCCATTCATTTTGGAGACGCCTAACGAACTTGCAGGTTATGCAGCGGAAATTACGCTATTAAGGTCATTGCAGCAGTAATGACTGTCACAAAGTGGAGTGTTCCATTCACGTTATGGGTTTGTTTCAATCAGTTTTCTAATTGCAGTTTCGCATTTACGGGTGCATAATATCCAACAGTTTTTGCAGACCTCTGAATCAAACGGGGTCACCGGAAGGAGACTGATTATGAAGCTGAAGAAGCTTGGCGCATTTGCCGCCACGGGCGCCATGGCGATCGCCCTTGCACTGACGGGCTGCGGCTCGTCCAACGCCACCTCTGGTTCTGATGCCGGTTCCAGCAGCTCTGACGACGCTAAGGTCGAGAAGGTCGACGGCTCCAAGGAGTACGCGCTCGTCAAGGACGGTACGCTGACCGTCGGCACCTCTGCCGAGTACGCTCCGTTTGAGTACAAGGATGACAACGGCGATTATCAGGGCTTTGACCTTGAGCTCATCAAGGCTATCGGCGACAAGCTGGGCCTGGATGTCGAGTACGTCAACAATGACTTCGACACACTCGTACCCGGTGTCGCTTCGGGCGCTAAGTACGACGTCTCCATCGCGGCTATCACCGACACGCCCGAGCGTGAGAAGGAAGTCACTTTCTCCGATTCCTACTACATGGACGATCAGGCTATCGTGACCAAGGTCGATAACACCGACATCACGGCCGACAACTACAGCGAGAAGCTCAACAACGCCGACGCTACCATCATCGTTCAGTCTGGCTCGACCGCCGAGTCCTTTGCCCAGGAGAACTTCCCCAAGGCCAAGATCGTCCCCTACAAGGACGCTACCGAGTGCTTCAGCGCCCTGCAGTCCGATAAGGGCGACGCCGTAGTCACCAACCGCTCCGTTGCCAGCCAGCTGACCGCCGAGCAGTTCAACACCTGCCAGACCATCAAGCAGATCAGCACCGGCGAGGAGTACGCCATCGCCATCAACCAGGGCAACACCAAGCTCAAGGACGACATCAACCAGGCCATCAAGGACCTGACCGACGACGGTACCGTCGACGCCCTCATGGCTAAGTACAACATCAAGTAAAATAGCTACTTGATTGCTCGCGGGCCCTTTCCGCTTTGGCGGAGAGGGCCTTTGCGCTTCTCTTGACGGAGAGCATTTCCGTCTCGTTTTGCCGACAACTTCTACGATAGGAGCCACCTTGTCTCGACTGAACAAAGGGGCTGCGGAGCAGCGTTTTCCACTGCCCGCCTTGCTCCAAAAGCTAGTCTGCGTCATGGCCGTGGCACTCGCGCTGGTGTGTGTGGGGACATATGCGCCCACGACCGCCCAGGCGCTTGAGACCGCAAAGATTACCGCTCGACCCAACACCGGTTCGGGCAGCGCTGTGGTCGGCGGTACCGAGACGCGCATTACCTGGGAGGTCCAGGCCGATGCCGATGAGGAGCTGAGCGGTCTTTCTTTGACGTTTGTCGACGGCACGACGTTTGGTACCGATGACACGCGATTGACGATGCTCTCGGGCGAGGACCTCATGGATCGTACGCCCATGAAGCCCACGTGCAAGGCTGACGGCCAGACGCTCAAGATTGATTTTGGCGAGACGGCGCCTGCCGGCGGCTTTTTCCGTGTCGAGGTTTACGGCGTGACCTTCCCCGTCGAGGGCGGCGATGAGGCCTTTAGCGGCACCTACACTTTGGCCGATGGCTCGACCAAGAAGATCTCCAAGATTCCGTCGGTGGAGATCAAGGGTGTGACGGCCTTCGATAACTTCTTGGCCGATCTTAAGGAGCAGCCGTGGGTCGAGGCTTGGAACTCCAATATGTTCCTGCGCCTGTTCTTGAACCCGGTCATTTTGGTCCAAAGCCTGCCGATCGTCTTCAAGGGCTTCCTCATGTCGCTTTCGATCGTGCTTGTGGCGTTTCCGCTGGCAATTCCCTTCGGTTTCGCCCTATCGCTCATGCGCATTTCCAAGTCGCGCATCCTTCGTTGCCTTGCCGGCATCTATGTGAATATCATCCGTGGTACGCCGGCGTTCCTGCAGATCTATATCGCGTTCTTCGGTCTGCCGCTTGCCGGCGTCAAGGTTGATGACTACGTGCTCGGCGTCATCGTCATGGCCATGAACTCGTCTGCGTACCTGTGTGAGATCTTCCGTGCCGGTATTCAATCGATCCCCAAGGGCCAAAACGAGGCTGCTCGTTCGCTGGGCATGAACGCGTTCCAGACGCTGCTCTATGTCATGATTCCGCAGACGTTCCGCAATGTCCTGCCTACACTGACCAGCGAGTTCATCCTGCTCTACAAGGACACGTCGCTGCTTGCCGCCGTGGGCGTCGTCGAGATCGTCATGAACGCCCGCACCATCGTGGCCACGACGGGCTCCATCACGCCGTATGTGGTTGCCGCTCTGTTCTATCTGGTCATTACCTTGCCGCTTGCGCGCTTGGTGAGCGGTCTTGAGGCGAGACTTCTGGGGACGGCCGAAACCAAAAAGAAGCGTCCCACCAAGAGCGCCGGACAGGTTGTCGCGACGCCCGCCGATCATATCGCCGGTCTGTAAGGAGGTCCTGTCATGAGTGAAACGAATTCCAACGAGGTCGTTGTCAGCATCAAGAACCTCCAAAAGGCTTTTGGCGATAACGTGGTTCTGCGTGATATCGATCTGGACGTGCACAAGGGTGAGGTCGTTGTGGTCCTGGGCCCCTCGGGCTCGGGCAAGTCGACGATGCTTCGCTGCATCAATCGCCTGGAGCATCCCACGAGCGGCTCGATTGTCGTTGAGGGCGTGGATGTGTGTGCCAAGGGCGTCGACCTCAATAAGGTACGTACGCACTTGGGCATGGTGTTTCAGCAGTTCAACCTGTTCCCGCACCTGTCGGTCAAAAAGAACGTCATGCTTGCGCAGCAAAAGGTGCTCAAGCGCAGTAAGGAAGAGGCCGAGAAGATCGCCATCGAGGAGCTGACCAAGGTCGGCCTGGCCGAGCGCATCGATTTTATGCCGAGTCAGCTTTCGGGCGGCCAGCAGCAGCGCGTGGCCATCGCCCGCGCCCTGTCGATGAACCCGCACGTGATGCTCTTTGACGAGGCCACGTCGGCGCTCGACCCCGAGCTCGTCCGCGATGTATTGGGTGTCATGCGCGACCTGGCACGTGACGGTATGACCATGATCGTGGTGACCCACGAGATGGGCTTTGCTCGCGACGTCGCCGATCGCGTCGTCTTTATGGACGGCGGCGTTATCGTGGAAGAGGGCGCGCCGAGCGAGGTCTTCGACCACCCCAAGAGCGAGCGCACCAAGGCGTTCTTGGGCAATATCTCGTAGCGGCGCGTCGAAGTTGTCGATATAACAAACGGGGACCGGATAGTATCCGGCCCCGTTTTTGTTTGGGCGTGAACGACTGTTGTTGTGCGGTGTTCGGCTGTCAGTTGCTTTGCGACTTTCTGACGGCTTCGTTAGGCCAGCTCTGCTCCCAGGGCCTTGCAGGCCGCCTCGCCCTCATCGTCGGGCGCATCGTAGCAGATGACGGAATCGACGACGTTGACGCCCGCCTCGTCGGCGTCCGCCTTCCAGTTGTCCATCCATTCGCCCTCGGCCCACGAATAAGAGCCAAAGAGGACAACCTTCTTGTCGCCGAGGGTCTCCTTGACCTCATCCCACATGGGCTGGAACTCATCGTATTCAAGCTCCTCGGAACCCATGGCGGGGCAGCCGAAGGCGAAGGCATCATATTCGGCGACCTTGTCTGCAGAGAAGTCGGCGCAGGAGATGACCTCTGCCTCGGCGCCGGCACCGGTTGCGCCCTCGGCAACGAGGTTTGCCATGGCCTCGGTGTTGCCTGTACCGCTCCAGTAGACGACTGCGATCTTGCTCATATGTCTTCCTTTCGGTTGTGCGGCGTGCGGCCGCGTTTTGTATGCTCTATCGGGTTGCCTGGACAAGTTGTCCCAGAGTGCAGCCCTGTTGATAGATGTAGGTAAGGTATTGCGTGCATGCGCGATAGGAATCGAAGGTCGTGAGCGCCTGCTCAACGTTTGTGTATACCTTCCATGCGCCAAAGACCTTATAGTTTTCGCCGTGCTGGACGATAAACTGATGGACATCTTCGTAGGGATAGCCCAAAAAATAGCCAATTTCGTGGGGGAACTCGCACATGCACCCCGTATCGCAGTGCCTATTTCGCGCGAGCGCGCAGACGCTGCCGTCATAGGCGCTCTCTGCGGCATTGCTGCTTGCCAGCGTGATGCGCGCGGCGAGATGCACCAGGGACGCGGGAAGGTTGTGGACATCGTAACCTTCGGCGGCAAGCGCCGTCGCGGCGCGGGGGTCGGAGAGATATCGCATAAGGTCCGCAGGGCGGTACACATAGATGAGCGCTCCGCAGGGGCGCCAGACCAAAACGCTCATATGGATCCCGAGCGGCTGGAGCTCGCGGTTGCATTGGGCTATGACGGCGAGCAGGCGAGAGCGTCGCTCTTCGATTTGAGCGATGCCGAGTTTTCCGTTTTGGTTGGCGTAAACGCCGGGATAGGTAAAGAGCGAAGCTGGCTTGATACCTGCGAGCGTAGGGGAGCAGTTGCGCACGACAGCCGTTTGGTATGTTGGGATGTCAATGGTTCGAGTCACGTTGCCCCTTTCGGGTCCTCAACTGTTAGCCTAGGAAAACTTATACACGAAAGTAAGCCATGGTCAACAAAAAAGTTTGAAGAGGGAAACTAATTGACCGAACGGACATGATTTTGGGTTAAGATGGGGACACCCTATGGGGGTATCTAGATAGGGCTACTTGAAAGGGGAACGCATGAGTGACTTGCTCAATCCTGCGAATCTCATCGTGCTGGCCGTCATTGCCGTCGGCATGTTTTTTGGACTGCGGCGCATTGCCGCTTCGACACACGGGAAGAGTTGTTGCAGCGATGGCGCGAGCGGCAAGAAGGCCAAAAAGGTTGTTGTGGTGGATACCGATGCGTCGCACTATCCCTATAGCGATGAGCTGCTCATCGGCGGCATGAGTTGCGACGGCTGCGCTCGGAACGTAGCCAATGCCCTGAATGCGCTGGATGGCGTTTGGGCAAAGGTGACGTATGCCGACCATACGGCGCGCGTGCGTTCGAAGCGCCCGATTGACCGCGAGGCACTCGAGACGGCGGTGAGAGGTGCGGGCTATTTCGTTATGAAAATGTAGATGCCGCCCTCTCCAATGGGTACCGGTCTCCTCCCCATTGGGGCTATCGACGTCCTATAATTTGCGCAAAAAACAACTTGCGGATGCGGAGAAAGTGGAGTTTGGTGACGGTTCGCGCGGAATTCGTGACCAATCGAGCATCCGCTATCCCGTAAGAAAATTACAGGTGTATATTTATATGCTGATTATTGCTGTGCCCAGATTGCAATTAAACGTGGACAGAGATGATGAATGCTAAAACTGGGCTTAAGGACAGGGGAGGCTATAGCCTTATGAGACGAGTGAGAACACTTGGCTTAGTGGCAGCGCTTGCCGCTATCTTGGCATCACCGTTGCCGGCGAATGCCGAAGGCACTTCGGGTGCCGTTACCTACAATGCGGGAAATGGGTATTCCTTTGAGAAGCTCTCGCATCCTTCGGTAGGAACGTCGCAGCCTGATGGCATCGTCGACTACCAGGGTGATGGTGTCGTTGCCGTCCCGGGCACCGACGGTAACACGGCCAACAACGAAGGCGATCGCGGCCAGAGCTACACTTGGGCGGCTGCGAGCTATGGTGACTGGCTTTATGTGGGCACCTGCTATGCGGCGATGGGCAACACGCTTACGCTCATGAACAGTTCGCTGGGCGATTCCTTTGATGTCGAGACCATGCGCCTGACTTTGGAGGCCATGTTTAACGGCACGTTCTTCTATGGACAGCAGAAGGAGGACGGCACGGCCGACAAGGACAGCGGCGGCATCTTGGTCAAGATCAACACCAAGACCGGTGAGACCAAGCTGCTACTCTCTGAATCGCTCAACGGCGTCGCTCCTTTGTTCCGCAACGCCGTGAGCTATAAGGGCAAACTCTATTTCTGCGGCAGCGTCAGGACCAGTGGCGGCAAAGGCGGCCTGCCTGCTGTATATGAGATTGATCCTAAGACGGATGAGTACAAAGTTGTCTATCAGGGCCTTTCGAGCATGCAAGATTACGGTGCTGCCTACAAGCAGGGCATTTCTACTGGTATCCGCGGCATGTGTGTCCATGATGGCCAGCTCGTCATCAGTAATGTGGGCAAAGACGCGGCCGGTAAGTTTGTGTCGACAATCCTGACGTCGCCTGACCCGTCGAAGGGCCAGGACAGCTTCACCGAGATTGCTAACTCGGACACGTTGTTTAACTATCCGGCGATTCGCTATCAGGACAGCATCTACGGCGGCGCCATTTGGGATATGGTCTCGTACAATGGCCACCTCTATGCGACCATCTGCACCGGTACGCCCGAGAACGCTCCCGATGATAATTCCATGCAGTCGTTTGCCATGGTTCGTGGCGACAAGAACGCCGACGGCAGCTATTCGTGGACTCCCATTGCTGGCGATCAGGAGACGGACGGTGCAAAGTACTGCTTTGGCATCGATCCTGCCCGTACCCGTTCTGGCGCTGCCAACCTCGTCGTCTACAACGACTACCTCTATATCGGTGAATACAACGACGAGGAGATTGCTCTCGAGCGCATCCTGTTCAACAAGTCCAGCACCGAAGAGGGCGGCAAGAGCAGCATGGGCGGCGTTGACTGCTCGTTTGTGAATGCCAATCTTGAGCAGTCGGTTAACATCTATCGCATGGACAAGGACGAGAACATGGAGCTCGTCGTTGGCGATCGCACCGACATGTTCCCCGAGGGCGGTATTTCCGGCCTGACTTCGGGCTTTGGCCGAAACGAGAACCAGTACATTTGGCGCATGCAGAAGTTCGACGGCAAGTTGTATATCGGTACCTTTGATACCGCGAGCCTGCTTGAGCCGATCGGCCAGTTCTCCAATGGCGACATTATCGATATGACGCCCGAGGAGTGGGAATCTCAGGTTCAGCGCCTTAAGGACCTGCTTGATCACCTGCTTGACGTGAATTTGCCCGATGCCCCCATCGTTCCTGTGGACACGCTTACGGACGACGATTCGAACGAAGCTGCCGATGTCGATGACGAGAAGACTGAGGTTGCTAAGGGTTTTGGCGATTTGAGCGAGGCGTTGGATGAGGCTGCGGGCGATCTTTGCAATCAGGCCGCGACGATGTCCGCGGGCGTTGAAGACGACGCTGCTTATGTTCAGAAAATCGATAGCGAGATTGCGTATTTCAAGTCTTTTGCCGATCAGTATCAGGACATGCTCGATAGCTATGGGAACCTGAAGCAGCAGTACGAGAATGCCTATGGCACCGAGCTGCCGAGCGATATTCAAGATGCGCTCGATAAGCTGCTGAACGAGGAGAACCTCAAGAAGTTGCACAGTGTGCTTACATGCATGCATTACCTGCACGATGCCAAGCGCGGCTTTGATATGTATGTGACAGAGGACGGCGTGAACTTTACGACGCTGACGACTAACGGTTTTAACGATCCGTACAACCATGGCCTGCGCACCTTTGCCGTTACCGATCAGGGCCTGTGCCTCGGTACTGCCAACCCGTTCTATGGTTGCCAAGTCTGGATCCAGCGCAAGGAGAATTCGGAGAATCCGATTAATCCCGGTACTCCGGATCCGACGGAACCCACCGATCCTTCGCAGCCGGGTGGCAGCGATCAGCCTGGTGGCAGCGATCAGCCTGGTGGCAGCCAGACGGGCGGCAAAGACCAGTCGAGCAGCACCACGACGACCGTTTCGACGACCACTAAGAAGACTCCGAAGGGCGGCTCGCTGCCTCACGCTGGCGACTCGACCCTCACGCTGGTCTTGGGATTGCTGGTTGCAGCTGCCGCAGTGCTTGGCATTGCTCTCGTCTTGCGCAAGCGTTCTCGTCGCTAGGCTCGACCACGCAGCTCGATGCCTTGGATATCGTCGAAGTCGATGGCGATATCTTTGAGCTTGAGGAGTTTGAAAGCAGGGAGCGCCTCGTCGAGGATGCCGGTGCGGCTGCGATAGCCGTATGTATCGTAATAGGTGACACGAACCAAGTCGCCACGCTTGAGGCCCTCGAGCTTTTTCGAAAGTTCGAGGGCTTTTTCTTCTGTGAGTTCGCATTTTGGCTCGGCGGTGATCTCTTGTTTACGCACGAGCTCGTAGTATCCCGTGAGGGCGGCAAAGGGCATAAACTGCGCGGCACGGCCGGCACGGACGGTGCCGTTGGCGGTGAGCTTTGGGTCGGCGGAGCGACGTCTTCCCTCGGGGTCCGCTAGGCGTTCAAAAGGTGTCGGTGGCCGCATCGGCTGTTGTTGGGACTTAGGCACGATGTCCTCCAACTTGTTCGTTGCGTTCGCGCGCGGTGGCGCCGGCGGTAAAGCTTAATCCCTTGACGAGCGCGTTCTTGCCGTACTTGCCTTTCACGGCCAGGACGGCGCGCGCCAGGTCGCGCTCGCGCTCATCGGCCTCGATATCGCTGAACAGATCGATGGTGGCAAATTCCTCGGGCATGAGGTTGCCAAATCCCAGGTTGATGCGCTTGACCGGTCGTTTGGGATCGACAGTCTGCGCCCAGAGCTCATCGAAATAGCCCATGATCTTCTTAAACGAATTGGTACGCTCGGGCAGCTTTCGCGAGGCGTTAGAGTGCGCAAAGAGTGCGGCATAGCCACCGCGCGGTTTGCCGCCATGCTCTCCCACAAAGATGCCATCGATTGCCTGCGCTTCGCGCACCAGGCGACGCCGTTCGTCATCGCGCTGGACGGGCTTGGGCGCACGGGGCGCGAGCTCGGGGCCGGCGGTTGCGGTGGGTTCGATACTCGATGTGCTCGAGCGCAGGTGCCCGCATCCGTCCATATACTGCGCTGTACCGCTGGCGTCGAGGCGGCGTATGTCGGCGCGTTCGCTCGCGTAGCCCACAAAGAGCGAGATGCTGTCGCAGACCACGTGCTTATCGACCAAGTCTAAAACGGCGTTGTCGACCATCTCGCGCAAGACGGTATAGGCCTGTTCGTAGGCATAACCCTTCGAGAGCACCTGTCCTGTGGTGGTCGAAGTTGCCTGCGGGCGATAGGCTTGGATATCGGCGATGGTTGTCGGCTCGCGTCCGAAGGCGTGATCGATAAGATATTCGGCATTGACGCCGAGCTCGTCGTAGAGCAGGTTTTCGTCAAGGGCGGCGACGCCCATCAGGTCGTAGACGCCATACTTTTCGAGTCGGGCTGCCACGCCGGGGCCGATGCCCCAGATGTCGGTGATGGGGCGATGGGGCCAGATCTCCTTGCGAAAGGTCTCGTCGTCGAGTATGCCGATGCGGCTGGGTACGTGCTTGGCGGTAATGTCGAGCGCTACCTTGGCCTGGAATAGGTTGGGGCCGATGCCGACCGTCGCCGTGATGCCGGTGCGCGCGAGGACCTCGTCGCGCAGCGTGCAGGCGAACCCTTCCGCATCGGTGTGATAGAGGTCCAGATAGGGCGTCACGTCGATAAAGCACTCATCGATGGAGTAGACGTGCACGTCCTGGGGGCTGACGTATTCCAGATAGATGCCGTAGATTTGCGCCGACACTTCCATGTAGTGCTGCATGCGCGGTACGGCTTTGATGTAGTCGATGCCGTCGGGAATCTCAAACAGACGGCAGCGATTGTGAATTCCTAAGTCCTTCATAGCCTGCGTGATGGCGAGGCAGATGGTCGTGCGTCCGCGCGATTCGTCGGCAACGACTAGGTTGGTGGTGAGCGGATCGAGCCCACGGTCGACGCACTCGACGCTGGCATAAAACGTCTTGAGGTCGATGCAGATATAGGTGTGCTGCTCGTGCGCCATCCGTGTCCTATCATCAAACACATGTTCTTATCGAATATCTGTTCGATAATACCCTCTCATCCGGACATCGTCAAAACCTGTCAAAAAGGGACTGGTTTGTTTTGGTAGGTATGGTCGTGCGGTTGGATCGGGTTTTTAACGCAGCTCTAAAGAGTGCGAAACAGCTCGGAAAACCTTGCTTCGCAGCATGAGCCTAACGATTGATACCGCCTATGCGCACGGAAGGGTTGTGGGAAAGATGGTCAATTATGGGTTTGGTATGCCGACGCGCCTTGTTGCGGATGGAGACGTGGCTCGCTGGTGCGGACGATTGGTCGCTCACTACGGTGGCACCAAGGCGCTGGTCGTGTTGGGCGGTGACAAACATACGCGCGATGAGCTTGTCTCGGCGGCACTTGGCTCGCTTGATCGAGCCCTACTCGAGCGTGTACTTTTCCGCTGCGGATCGGTTGAGGGCGATGGGGGAGACGAGCTGATCGACGAAGCCGTGGCCCTGGCGACCGACGAAGGCGTGGACTTTGTCCTGGCGATTGGCGATGCCGATACTGCTGGCTTTGCGCGCGAGCTCGCGCGGCGCATGGCGGTGCTCGATGCCGGCGAAGACGGCTTTGTGCCTTATGGATGCATTGTCTTGGAGGGCAAGGTACCTGCTGTCGTGGGAGCCGGCGAGGTGCCCGTTTTTGCCATCATTGCGCCCGAACTGCTGGAGGGCATCGGGTCTCCTCTGCGCGAACTGCTCGGCAGTGTGTGCGCCGCGGCCTAATATCTGCCACAAAGGGGTGGGTTATTTTTGGTAGGTAAAGCGTTTGACCTGCCAAAATAAACCTGTTCCTTTTTGGTCGGTTGCCGTTTGGGGGCTGATTGGCAACGCTCGCTGATTATAGTCTTGACCTGCGCTAGAATAGTGGCATCTGAATGTCCGGGCGCATGGAGGCGTGCGCCCGTATGCTGAGGAGGACTCTATGGCAACTGTTGCCGCACCTATCGATGCTACGTCGACTGCCGCTTGGAAGGCGCTCGAGGCTCATCAGGAGAAGCTCGAGGCTGAAGGTATCGACCTCAAGGCCTGGTTCGCCGCCGATGCCGAGCGCGTGAACAAGCTGAGCTTTGACGCCGGTGACCTGCACTTCGATCTGTCGAAGAACCTGGTGACCGATGAGACCGTCAAGCTGCTGTGCGATCTTGCCCGCGAGGTGAAGCTCGAGGAGCGCCGCGACGCCATGTTCTCCGGCGAGCACATCAACACCACCGAGGACCGCGCCGTCCTGCACACCGCGCTTCGCCGCCCGGCAAGCGAGAAGGGCCAGCTCATCGTTGACGGCCAGGACGTCGTCGCCGACGTGCACGAGGTCCTCGACCGCATGTACGCCTTTGCCGATTGCGTGCGCTCCGGTGAGTGGAAGGGCGTAACCGGTAAGAAGATCGAGCACCTGGTGTCCGTCGGCATCGGTGGCTCCGATCTGGGCCCGGTCATGGCCTACGAGGCCCTGCGTCCCTACGCCGACGCCGGTATCGACTGCCGCTACATCTCCAACATCGACCCCAACGATCAGGCCGAGAAGCTCAAGGGTTTGGATCCCGAGACCACGCTCGTGATCATCGTCTCCAAGACCTTCACCACGCTCGAGACCCTCACCAACGCCCGCGAAGTCAAGACCTGGATGCTCGAGCAGCTCAAGGCTCAGGGTGCCATCGACGGTTCCGATGAACAGAACGCCGAGGCCGTGGCAAAGCACTTCGTCGCCGTTTCCACCGCACTCGAGAAGGTTGAGGCCTTTGGTATCGACCCCGCCAACGCCTTTGGTTTCTGGAACTGGGTCGGCGGCCGCTACTCCGTCGACTCCGCCGTGGGCCTGTCGCTGATCGTCGTGCTCGGCCCCGAGCGCTTCCAGCAGTTCCTCGAGGGCTTCCATGCCATCGACGAGTACTTCTGCAACACGCCGCTCGAGAGCAACGCCGTCGCGCTGATGGGCCTGTTCAACGTCTGGTACGTCAACTTCTTCGGTTCCAAGAGCCACGCCGTGCTTCCGTACTGCCAGTATCTGCACCGCTTCCCGGCCTACCTGCAGCAGCTCACCATGGAGTCCAACGGCAAGCACGTCCGCTGGGACGGCAGTGCTGTGACCTCCGATACCGGTGAGATCTTCTGGGGCGAGCCCGGCACCAACGGCCAGCATGCCTTCTACCAGCTGCTGCACCAGGGCACTGTGGTGGTTCCGGCCGACTTCATTGCCTTCGCCAATACCGCCAACCCTGCGACCGATAGCGGTCAGGACGTGCATGAGCTGTTCCTGGGCAACTTCCTGGCCCAGACCAAGGCACTCGCCTTTGGCAAGACGGCCGACGAGGTTCGTGCCGAGGGCACGCCCGAGCAGATCGTCCCGGCCCGTTGCTTTGAGGGCAACCGCCCGACGACCTCGATCTTCGGCGACACGCTGACCCCGTTTGCGCTCGGCGAGCTCATCGCCCTGTACGAGCACATCACGTTTGTCGAGGGCACGGTCTGGGGCATCGACTCCTACGACCAGTGGGGCGTTGAGCTGGGCAAGCAGCTTGCCAAGCAGATTACCCCGGCCTTCCACGACGACGCCGCAAAGGCCGAACAGGACGCTTCGACCCAGGCGCTCATCGAGTTCTACCGCGCCCACCGCAAGTAGTCGCTGCTGTTGACACATCGCGCCTTATAGTCAGGGGCCCGTATCCTATCGGATGCGGGTCCCTTTGCTTTGCCATGGTCCCGGGGCGCACGGCCTTTGTGGAACATCGCCGGGGCGCCGCGCGCTGCGAGAACCCTGCGCCTAGATCTCGGTCTCCGCATGGCCTCGCTGCGCCTCGGGCAGCTCCCCGTAGAGCGGATGGTCTTCGAGCCTAAAGCGCTCGACCTGTTCGGGAGTGCGACCGCGTACAAAGAGCCACGAGCGATCGATCGGCGTCGCCATGAGCGTGCTGGGCAGCGCGTCGGCGCGGTCAGAAAACACCCGGGCACTCTCGGGATCCTGGAACGCCAGCACCAGATGCGTGTCGCAGTTGCCCATGATGGAGCGTGCGCGTGCCTCGCCATAGAGCGCATCGAGCTGGTTGGTCGACTGCAGCAGCAGCGTTGCCCAGATGTTGCGGCTTCGGATAATCGAGAGCACGTTGTCGATCTGGGGAATCTGCAGATTTGCGAAGTCATCGAGCATAAAGCGCACGGGCACGGGCAGGCTGCCGTCGGGCTGCCTATCGGCTTCACGAATGAGGCCCATAAACGCCTGCGTAATAAAGAGGCCGGTCAGCGGATCGAGATTGCGGTCAATATCGCTTACGGTTACAAACAGGGCGCAGGGGGTGTGTCCCATGGAAGCGAAGTCCACCTGATGGCACTCACGATAGAGCTGTGCCGCACCGTCGAATCCCAGACACATGACCTTTTCGGCAAGGATGCCGACGATGCTCGCGTGCATGCGCTCGGCATTTTGCGTAATGGCGTAGCGCCGCCATAGCGAGAGGGCATAGCTTTGGGGGTCGGTCGTGATCAGATCGTCAAACAATCGGGCCGTGGCACCGTCCTGCAGGTGCTCGATCAGCTTGATGACCGAGCTGATCGTCTGCTCGTCGGCGGGTAGCTGTTCGGTGACGTAGGCGATAAGACACGACAGCAGGTTTGCCGCCGCATGATCCCAAAAAGGCTGGTTGTTGTCCTCGATGGGGCAGATGGCCTTTGCCACCGAGAGGATGTCCTGCTGGTTGGGCCTGCCGTCCGCCTTGCGGCGAATGTGCCTCAGGGGGTTGTAGCCGCAGCGCTCGATGCCGGGCGCAAGGGCCGGGACGGTGTTGAGGTCGGCGAAGTTGAGACATTGCACGCGGTAACCGTGGGCTGCCAGCACGGGTCCCACTTCGCGACAGAGCGTGCCTTTGGTGTCGAGCACGATGTAGCTTGCGTTCATTTGCAGCAGGTTGGGCTTGAGGACGTTTCGGGTCTTGCCGGCTCCCGAGGGGCCGATTACAAGTGCGTTGTTGTTGAGTCCCGTTTGGCGGGTGTCGCAGGAAAGCGTTCGATCCTTGGCGAGGATGGTGGACGATGCGGACTCAGATGCGGCGAGGCGGCTGGCGAGGTTAGACATGGGCGACCTCCTTGGTGGTCGAGAGGATTTCGTGGGCAAAGCCGAGATCGACGGCGCGCTTGGCCGAAAGGTAGGTGTCTTTTGCAGTGAGGGACTGGATGCGCTTGGGCGTGAGGCCGCTGCGGTCCGAGAGGATTTGCGTGAGGGTCTTGCGGGTCTGCATGAGACGCCGGCTGGTTTCCTGCAGCGCAAGTGCCGAGCCGCCTGCCCCCTGGGGGATCAGCGGGTCGTGAATCATGAGCTCTGCATGGGGCGCCATACGGCGATCGTCGCCGCCCATAAAGATCACGGCGCCCATGGACGCGGCGAATTCCAGGCAGACGGTGCGGATGGGGCACGATGCGAGGCGCATGGCGTCATAGATCGCGAGACCCGATCGCACGCTTCCGCCGGCGCTGGCGACAAATATGGTGATGGGGCGGCTGGGGTCGGTGGCATCGAGCAGGCGGATCTGCTGGCATAGGTCGTGGGCCATCGGGGTTTCGATGTTTCCCATGACGGAGAGCTCGCGACGGGCGAGCATCTCATCGTAAATGCTGGTGAGCGTGATACCTCGGGCGGATTCACGCATGGTGAGGGGGCTGATGATGGGGGAATGATTGGTGTCCATGAGGACTCCTTTCTGTTGGTTGTGTTGTGGAATAGGATTGTTGCCCGCGGAGGGGCTGGCGGGCTACAGGGTTCGTCCGAGCCTGAGATCGAGCTCGGTTGTGGGGCAGGCTGCCTGTTCGTGCGGCTCGCAAGCGCCAAGGGCTCCAAAGCGATGGAGCGTTGCGGCGGGCGTGGTGTAGACGAGCCGCAGCTGATGCTCGACAGGGGCACATCCGTCATTTTTGTAATGAGCCGCGTAGTACTGCGCGATGCTGGCGTTCATCTCGCTGCCATTGCGATGGCGCTCAAACTGGCGTCTGCAGGTCTCGATGATCTTTGCTACCGACTTGGGTGCCGTCGCGGGAACAAGGGCGAGATAGCCCTCAAATAGCTCGTTGATGCTCAGGAGGCACAGCAGATCGATCAGCGTCCTTATGGCTGCTCCCTCGGCGGAAAAGTGCGCGGTCATGCGGTTATATCGGTTGCGGTCGACGATGGCCGCATGGGGTCTTGGAGTTTTCTGCCCCGTGGTTCCGGGCTTTTGCCGCGCCTGTGTATTGAGCTCGACGTTGCAGCGCTTGAGGCCGTCCAACGGAAGGAACAGTGCGGTGCGCAGGGTGTTCCGCTTGCTTTCGAGCTCATGACGCTCGTCGGGTTCCCATTCGAGCTTGAGTTTCGTGTCGAGCGCCGTAAGCATATGGACTAGGCAGCCTACGGTAAGAACGTACGAATCGTTGTCGCGTTTTGGGGCATAGGGGTCTGTCAGCTTGCGAATGTCGGGGTCGCCCATGATCTTTGTGCAGCGCTTCAGCAGTTGAGGGTGGTCGGCCAAGATCGTCGCGAGCGGTAGCGACGCGTAGTTCTTGATGGTCGCGGCGGCAAAGGCGGCGTCATATTCGTTTGCATATGCTCGCTCAATGCGGGCATCAAGTATGCTTTTCTTATCGCCGTCTTCAGCGTGGTGGTTTGTCATAGCTTCTCCAATCGGTTGATGTTCGTGCTGTTTGTTGATGTGTTGGTTGTCGTGAGTGATGTGCTTGCCGTGGGTGATGTGCTGACGTTGGGGTGCTATGCGGTTTTCAATGAGCCCGTGAGGCAGTTGCTGCAGGGGCGGGATGGAACGGCCCATGCAAGGCGGAAGGCATCGTGCTCAAAATCGAGACAGCAATGCCCTGGGTGCCTCACATGTGGCAGTTACCTCATTAAGTTGTCATTGCGTTTGGGGTTGTACTTTGCCGATCTTCTTTCTCTTACACGCTGAAAACTGAAACTGAATATGCTCGATCAAACGATGACCACCGGAGCGGTCATCTTTAAAGTACGTTCGTTTTGCTGATTTGACAAGAACTAATTTTGAATTTTTTTCTACGGGATGAAATGAGATTTGTGGAACGGTCGCGATTGGTGTCGCCAGCTTTGCATGTGGTGGCTCGGCGTTTGGGCTGGAACGACTGAGCCCCGAGATGGCGTCCCGTTCATGTTTGAGACAATATATGACTTTTTGCCCGTTGCAAACAGAGTCGCGGTGGGTGTTCTGTATGATGGCTCAGACAAGGTTGTTCAATGACAGGGAGGCATATATGGCAATCAAAGCCATCGCAATGGATATCGACGGTACGCTCACCAACGATCAGAAAGTGATTAGCCCGCGTACGCGCGAGAAGCTGCTCGCGGCGCAGGAGTCGGGCATTAAGCTCATTTTGGCTTCGGGCCGTCCCGCATGGGGGCTGCACGCCTTGGCGCAGGAGCTCGACCTTCAAAACCATGACGGTCTGCTGGTGGCCTTTAACGGCGCTCACGTCGTCGATGCCCAGACCGACGAGGTGTTGTTCGATCAGGCTATGCCTGCCGACGAATTGCATCGTCTGATTGATCACCTGCGTAATTTTGACGTGATCCCTATGATTTCGCTCGGTCGCGATTTGCACGTCGAGGACTCGTACCATTGCATGATCACGCTGCCTGACGGCTCGCAGAAGAATATCGTCAAGTATGAGCGCGACGCGTGCGATCTTAAGATTCGCGAGGTGGAGAGCCTACATGAGGTCGCTGATGCTTATCCCGTGGACAAGCTGCTGACGGCAGGCGACCCGGCATACCTGCAAGCGCATCACGAGGAGATGTATGCGCCCTTTAAGCAGACGCTTTCGGGCATGTTTACGGCTGACTGGTACTTTGAGTACACGGCGCCCGGTATCGACAAGGCCCGTGCGCTCGAGGGTGCCCTGTCCAAGCTCGGTATCGATGCCAGCGAGGTTGTATCGTTTGGCGACGGCCAGAATGACAAGTCCATGATTGAGTGGGCCGGCACCGGTGTTGCCATGGGCAACGCGGTCGATGAGGTTAAGGCCGTGGCCCAGATGGTGACCGCCAATAACAACGAAGACGGCATTGCAGTGGCGCTGGATAAGCTGCTGGGTTAGAATCGCCGATAATGCATGGTTCGGGCGCCTGCTTACAGGCGCCCTTTTGTTAGGGAGGGTGCCGTGTCCGCATTTCCGTTCGACGCCGTTATCTTTGACATGGACGGCGTGATTGTCGATACCGAGTATTACTACCTGGGCGAGACTGCCGCGTTTGCCAAGGAGCTTGGGCTTAATCTGACTCAAGAGGAGTTGAATGGGCAGGTTGGTACCTCGCATCAGTTCTTCCTGCATTTGCTGGTCGATTGGTTTGAGCGCGCCGGTAAGGGGCATTTCACTGGCGAGGAAGCGTTGGCCCGTTGGGACGAGTGGGCGCATAAGCGCCCGCGCGACTATCAGGCTTTGATTAACCCAGGCGCCGTGGATACGATTCGAGAGCTGCCGCGCCGTGGCGTTCGCGTGGCGCTTGCCAGCTCGTCTCCCATGGTTAGCATCGAGGAGGTACTCAATGCGTGCGGGCTGTCGGATGCCTTTGAGTATGTGGTGAGCGGCGAGCAGTTTAAGGAGAGCAAGCCCGAGCCCGACATCTACCTGCATGCGCTGGACCTGCTGGGACTGCCCGCGAATCGCTGCTGCTGCGTTGAGGATTCGGTGCCTGGCATCACCGCTGGCAAGCGAGCCGGCCTGACAGTCATTGCCAAGCGCGAGGAACGCTTTGGCTTTAGCCAGGATGCCGCGGACAAGATTATCGACCAGCTGCCGGAGCTGCTCACGCTTTCTTAGGAGCGCGGTAGTTGCGCGTTTTTCGGGTCTGATGAGTAAATAGCCAACATTTTGGTGCGACACCTAGCATACTTTAAGCTAATGCGGGCTTAAGGGCTTGTTGAATGCCCTTAAGCCCGTTTTAGAATTAATTGTGCTGGGAGAGGGTATATGCCACCGACTGAAGGGCCAACTGACGGTAAAGCAGCGATACCGCTGTACCAACAGGTCATTGATATCATTAAAAACGAAATCAACTCCGGCGCCTACAAGGCAGGCGCGCGGATACCCAACGAATTCGAATTGGCTGAGAGCTATAAAGTTGGCCGCGTTACCGTGCGACGCGCTATTGAGGAGCTCGTCCAGCAGGGCTATCTAACGAAGCGACAGGGGAAAGGCACGTTTGTCAATGCCCCCAAGCTCAAGCGCAAGATTCGCCAGAAGGATGACGTTCAGAGTTTTTCGAACGCATGCCGCGTTAACGGAATGGAACCGGGGGCGTGTGTCATTTCGAGAAAGATACTGCCGGCGGATTCCACCGAAGCGCAGTTCTTTGGTGTTCCCGTTGGAACTGACTTGATTTGCGTTGAGCGCGTGCGCACTGCCGATGGCGTCCCTGTCATGCTCGAGAACAACATATATGTTTACGAGGACAACGCCTATCTATCAACGGCACCTCTATCTAACCAATCCATTTTTGAGTTCGTGCGCAACCGGACGGGCCGCACTCCCGCGTTTACCGACCCGTGCACGCTCGAGATCGCGTGCGCGTCGCCCGAGGTCGCTCGGCTGTTGGCAGTTCCCGTTGGCGAACCCTTGTTTTATATGGAAGCCTTCTTTTTCGATGAGCAGCGGCGGCCGTTTATCATCGGTCGTCAGCGGATCGTTGGGTCTCGCTACGTCTTTGACATCTAGGACATTGCGAATGGAGACGCCCGGTTGATCATCTCACCGGGCGTCTCCATACCGTTCACGGCGCGAACGCAACCGTTCAACCGCGTCGCGGCAATCAGTTTGAAATTATCTTGATGATGGGAAAAGCTGCTGGTAATCTATGGAACGTCATAGAACGTTTGCCTTGCGCAGGCGTTGAAGCGAGATGCGATGCAGTCTCGAGTTCTTTGGAGGTATCTATGTCAGATACGAAGGCGAAGAAGACAAACAGACGTTTTAAGTTCAAATTACCGCATGTCTATACGATCATGTTCTTGCTGATCGTTGTCTTTGCGGTCCTGACTTGGATCGTTCCCTCTGGTCAGTATCAGCGCAAGACGATTTCGACAGCGGCGGGCGAGCGTGAAGTCGCCGTTGCTGGAACCTATGAACAGGTTGATAAGAACTACACCGATTCCGAGACCGGCGAGACCATCAATCTGGGCCAGGATATCTTTGCGGTCCTGCAAGCGCCTACTAAGGGCATCCAGGAGGCTGCCGACGTCGTTGCGTTCGTCTTATTGATTGGCGGATCGTTCGCAGTCATCACCAAGACCAACGCTTTGAATGCCGGCATGAGCCGTGTGATTAAAAAGCTCAAGAACAAGGACATCCTCATCATTCCCATCACGATGACGTTGCTGTCCATTTGCGGCACTACGTTTGGTATGTCTGAGGAAGCCCTGCCGTTCTATGCCATCTTCATTCCCATCATGATGGGTATCGGGTATGACTCGATGACGGCGTTTATCATCTGCTTCCTTGGTCCTAACCTGGGATATTGTGCTTCGACCATCGACCCGTTTAATGTTTTGATCGCCCAAGGCATCATTGGTATCGAGGGCAATCCTCAGCTGTGGCTGCGCGCCGTTTCTTGGGTCATCTTCACTGCCGTTGGTATCGCATGGGCCATGCGCTACGCCATGCGTGTCAAGAAAAATCCCGAGTCGTCCATTGTGTACGAGGACGATAAGCTCAAGCGTGTTGAGTTTTCCGTGACCGATGCCTCCATCGAGGAAGAGTTCACTACCCGTCAGAAGCTCGTGCTTATCGATTTTGCCTGCGGCATGGGCATTATCGTCTGGGGTCTTGTTACCCAGGGCTGGTACATGAATGAGATTTCCGCCGTGTTCCTTGGTATGGGCTTGCTTGCCGGTATCCTGGGCGGCCTTGACCAGCAGACGATCGCCGAGGAGTTCGTTAAAGGCATTGCCGACTTTGCGTATGCCGCTATCGTCATCGGCATCGCTCGCGGTATCTTGGTCATCGCAGAGGGTGGCATGATCATCGACACCATCCTCCAGGCGCTCGCTACTGCACTGGCCGGTGCACCTGCCGCCGTCTACACCACGTTTATGTATATCGTCCTTGGCCTGCTCTCTTTGCTGGTTCCCTCGAGCTCTGGACTTGCGGCGCTCACCATGCCCGTCATGGGTCCGCTGACCGAGCTTATGGGCCTCAATCCCGAAGCCGCCGTTACCGCGCTCCAGTTTGCTAATCAGACCATCAACACCATCAGTCCCGTGGCGGGCATGACGGTTGCCGGTCTTGCCGTGGCAAAGATCTCGTTTGGTCAATGGTGGAAGACCATTTGGAAGTTCTTCATTTTCATGGTCGTCTTTGGCCTGATCGTAACGGCAATCTCTGGCATGCTTCCGGCGTAGGTGGTTGTGATGTCTGATCGTTTGACGGTCCTGACGTCTAAGAGCGTCTTTACCGGTACGGGGGACCTGCCGTTTGAAGGTTTCGTAGCGGTCCGTGGCAATCGAATTGAGGCTGTTGGCACCAAGTGTGAGCTAGCTTCGTATTTGACCCAGGCGGACGAGGTAGTTGACCTGGGCGACCGCACCGTCATGCCTGGCCTGATCGATGTGCATACCTTCTATACAGGCTGGGCGCTGCGGACGTTGGGGCCTGATCTGTCCGGCATCGCTGATGCCAAAGAGGCCGTGTCGCTCTTGCGTGCATGGAAAGAAGATCGTCCGGATTGCGCGGCGGCTTTTGGCCACAACCTACCCGAAACGTTGGCATCGGATGCCGAGAACGCAAATACAGCAGCTGTGTTTGACGAGTGTTTTGGCGATATCCCCGTCGTCTGCTTTACACCGGGCGCGGATACCTGTGTTCTCAATGCTGCCGCCAGTGCGCGATACGGCTTCACACCCCAGGCGTGCTATGCCGAGAAGATCTGGCGCATGATGAGCGATTTCCTCGCGCTGCCCGAGGTGCGTGCAGGGTATTCGGACTACATGAGCATGCTTAACGAACGCGGCGTTACCGCCATCAAGGAGATGGCGTTTGATGACTACTACGGCTTTGCCGACGAAATGGCTCGCCGTGAGGAATCTGGTGAGCTGACGGTTCGCGTCTCTATGATGTCGCAGCCGGTGGGTGCCGGTGCAAATCTTGCATATGCCCGCGAGGCACGAGAGCGCTTCCGGGGACCGTTCGTTCGTTTTTCTGGCTTCAACCGTATGACCGATCGCGGCGTATGGGCGGGGCTTGCCGAGATGATAGAACCCTATGAGGACTCGGCCGATGCGGGCGCTGCCGGCAAGACGGTCGTCGAGGAGCCAGAGTGGGATCTGATTGAGAACGAGCTGCGTGCAATTGATGCTGACGGATTCCGATATTCCTTGCATTGCCAGGGCGATGGCGCCGTTCGTCGCACCGTGGCGCTCTATGCCTCGCTGCCTCGAGACGAGCATGGACGGATGCTTCGCCGCCATGCGATTACCGATCTCGAGAACTCTGACCCGACCGATCTTGTCGAGTTTGGCAAGTTAGGTGGAATTTGCGAGGTCTATCCGCAGATTCTGACGCTGGACCGACGCGAGGATTGCCTGTCGATGATGCGTCGACAAATTGGCGAGACGCGACTTTTGCACAGCTGGAATCGCCGCGGCATGGAAGATTCCGGATGCACAGTGTGCTGTGGAACGGATTTGCCGCTGCTGATTCCGAGCCTGGGCGAGTCAATCTACAGCGCGTGCGGCGGATTCTTCGCCGACGGACTGCCTGTGAATGAGGTCAACACGCTGACGCTTGTCGAGCTCTTGCGCGCTTGGACTGCCGGGGGCGCGTACGATCTGATGCGCGAAGACGAGCTGGGTACGCTCGAGGTCGGCAAGCTTGCCGATATCTGCGTGCTCGATCGGGATGTGTTTGACCTCGATTATCGCGACGCACGCGATCTTGCGGTTGATATGACGATGTCGGACGGACAAATCGTGTTCGATCGAAATAAGGAGGCATAAGATGTCTGAATCCAAACCGACGCTGCGCCGCGAGCAGATTGCGGGCATGAATATCCACTACATCATGTGGTCGCTCGATTACTTCCTTGATGTGCAGCAGCGTTTGGGCTTTGAGTCCATTGAGCTGTGGTGCGCAGAGCCGCATGTGACGCTCGACCATACGGGCTACTTTGAGGCTGAGGTCCTGGCGAAAAAGGCTGCAGACCGTGGGCTTAGGTATCGTACTCTGTGCCCCGAGAACGTTGTCTATCCTTGGCAGTACTGCGCACGCAAGCCGCTGCATGAACAGCGCAGTCTGGCGTACTTTAAACACGGCATTGAGCTTGCCGAGGTACTTGGGTGCGACCGTATGTCCATCAACTCGGGCTGGGGCGACTGGGACGAGGACCGCGAGGAAGCCTGGAAGCGCAGCCGCGAGCACTTGTCCATTCTGGCGGAGTATGCCGGCGAGCACGGTCTGGTGCTCACGATGGAAAGCCTGCGTCCCGAGGAGAGCAACCTTGTGACGACGGTTTCCGATGCGAAGCGCATGATTGACGAGGTCGCGAGCCCGTACTTACAGCCCATGGTTGATACAACCGCGATGGGCGTTGCAGGCGAGACGCTCGAGGACTGGTTTGCCGCCTTTGGTGATGGGGCAATTCACGAGATGCACTTTATCGACGGTGACCCGTATGGCCATCTGGTGTGGGGCGATGGCAAGCACGATATGGACGCCTTCGTTGCCACACTCAACGCCCATGGTTTCGACGGCATGCTGGGCCAGGAAATCACGGACGGTCGTTACTACGATGACCCGGCGGCGGCTGATGCCAAGAACATGGCCGCATTCGAGAAATATCTGATTGACTAAAACAACTATCGGCCACGCAACCAACGTCATTGATTGCGGCCCAAACAAGAAAGGAACTGGATATGAACGCACACGATCTGATCAAAGAGGCAATTGCCGAGAAAGGCAAGTTCGACAGCGTCTACTGGATTGCTTGTGGTGGCTCCATGATCGATTTGATCCCGGCTCACGAGCTTCTGCAGCGCGAGGCAACCACCTTCACTTCGTATATCTATACGGCTCGCGAGTTCGATATCATGCGTCCGCGTCGTCTGGGCGAGAAGTCCCTGGTCATTGCTTGCAGCCACAGTGGCAATACCCCGGAGGTCGTCGAAGGCTGCGAGATTGCCCTTGCCGCCGGCGCTACGGTGATCGCCCAGACCGACAACGCTGGATCCAAGATCGACTCCGGCAAGTGGACCACGTGGGTCTACCCATGGGGCGAGGGTGTGCCGCAGGCCGAGGTCCCCGCTGGCATTTCGCTGTCGCTTGCGGCAGAGCTGCTCGATCAGCAGGAGGGCTACGCCGATCTTGCCGATATGTATGCCGGTATCGCCGAGATGGATAAGATTCTTCCCCCGGCACGCGAGAAGGTAAATGCCGAGCTGGGCGATCGCTTTGCCAAGCTTTGCCAGGAGCACGAGTTCTTCTATATTCTGGGCAGCGGTCCCAACTTTAGCCAGACCTACGGTTTCGCTATCTGCTCTCTTATGGAGATGCAGTGGCAGCACTGCAGCTACATCCACTCTGCCGAGTACTTCCATGGCCCCTTCGAGGCTACTCAGGATGGCGTTTTTTACTTCCTGCAGATGGGTTCCAGCGAGTGCCGTGCTATGGACGAGCGCGCCCTGGCGTTCCTTAAGACGCATACCGATACGCTGATGGTGCTCGATGCCAAGGAGTACGGTATGGAAGCCGTGCCGGCGAGCGTCCGTGCCTATCTGGACCCGGTGCTGTTCTACGCCATGAACTGCGAGCTGCGTGCCGCACGCGGCAAGGTGTTTGATCACGATCCCGATTTCCGTCGCTATATGGGTGTTGTCGAGTACTAGAAGGGACAAAGGCCATGGCATTTAACGTTAACGCGCTCGGATTTGGCGACAACGTCGTCGATCGCTACGAGCATATCCACACCATGTATCCCGGCGGCAATGCGGTGAACTTCGCCGTTTATGCCAAGAAATGCGGTGCCGCACGCTCCGCATACATGGGCATTTTTGGCAATGACGCCGCTGCCGAGCATGTCATTGCAAGCCTCGAGGATGAGGGTATCGAGCTTGACAAGTGCGAGCAGATGATTGGCGAGAACGGAGCGGCTCGCGTGACCGTCGTTGACGGTGACCGTGTCTTCCTTGGCTCCAACGAGGGCGGTATCCGTGGCGATGCGCGCTATGTCCTCGATCGCTTTGACCTTGCGTACATGAAGCAGTTCGATGTGGTTCATTCGGGCAACTATTGCTTTACCGAGCGCGAGCTGCCCAAGTTGAAGGCTGCGGGCGTCACGGTCTCTTTTGACTTTTCGGACGACTCCACCGACGAGTACTACGAGCAGATTGCACCCTACGTCGATTTTGCCTTCTTTAGTGCGGCGGATGCCGCGAGTGAGGACGAGATTCGCGAGCGTCTGGCATGGGTGAAGGGCCTGGGTCCGCGTTTTGTGTCGGCTACGGCGGGTGCCGAGGGCTGCATTGCTTACGACGGCGAGCGTTATTACCGCCAGCTGGCTAAACCGGTAACGGACATGAAGGACACCATGGGAGCGGGCGACTCGTTCCTCACTTCGTTTTTGATGTGCTATCTCGATTCCGCCAAGCGTGGAGAGGATGGCGCCGAGGCTATCGAGCGCGCGCTCGACTTTGCTGCCGGGTTTGCCTCGACCGTGTGCGGCATGGAAGGTTCTTGGGGCCACGGAGCACCAATCGTCGAATAGCCGAGCGGTCCCGGGGAGGTGCAGGATCCTCCCCGGGACCTCGTGTGCAAAAAATGCCAAATATGAGTACTGTGACTAATTTAGTCGCAGCAAAATCAACCCCTTCAGACGTGATTTGAGCGTCTGGAGGGGTTTAAGATTTGCGAAAACGCAGGATGAATGACTGTAAAAGCTTTAATTAGCGGACAATCGAGGATTATTCTGGCGGTTGGAAAGTTAAAAGAAATGTATCCATTCCGGTAGCAGTACTCATATTTGGCATTTTTTGCACACCAGGGGTTAGCGAAGGTCAAAAAAAGAGCGCGCATTTGTTAAAACTATCGACTCGATGCGCTTTGCGTCGCAGTTTTTGAGCGAGGTGATGCGTTCTGAGGTCCTTGTGAGCGACCTGATGAGCGACTGCGCGCTTGTTTCTGTGTTTGGCTCGGCCGGCGCATCGGTCTCGAGCAGTAGGCGGTCGAGTGGAATCTGTCGTGCGTATTCGCGACCGCGCTTGGTCGCGAGCATGCGTTCGTTGACGGAAAAATAGCAGCCCGCATTACGCGCGCGGGTGAGTTCGTCCGAAGTGCCGCTAAACCAGTGGAAGATGATAGCGGGGGAGTCGGGGTTTGGGATGAGTAGTCCATGCGATTCGAGGACGTCCAGTACGGCTCCTGCCGAACGAACGGCGTGAATTGATATCACGCGCCCGGTAAGAGGATGCTGCACGAGCGCATCGCAGAGCCGGTTAAGTGCCTGTATTTGTAGCGGCTCACTTCCAGCAAAGCGCGCGGAAAAGTCGAGTCCGACTTCGCCGATGTAGCGTTCTTGGGCAGCAACTTCGCAAAGCAGATTGACTTCGGCAAAACCGCAGTGGCCATCGGCGAGCCACCAGGGGTGAAGCCCAACGCCGGCGATGATGCCTGGTTGGCGACAGGCGCGCTCGTTTGCGGCCGAAAAGTCGCGCGGATTGACGCCGCAGTCAAATAGACCCAAGCCCAGCGCCGTCGCCTCATCGGCAACGGCGTCCGGGTGAGCCATTAAATCAAGATGGCAGTGTGCATCAAATAACCGGGGCTCCATCTCGGTGCGCTCCGCTAGTCCAGACGTTGGCCATCGGAGCGTACGCGCTCAGTGCCGCGGCCGCTGATCTGGCGGATAACCTCGCCGGCAATCATCTGGCCCATGATGGGCGGCATAAAGCTGGCGGTTCCCAGCTCGGTGCGCTCGTGGATGTTGGAAGGGTCGCGGGGCTGGGTCTTAACCGATTCCTCGCAGCTAAACAGTACATGCAGGCTCTTGATTCCGCGCTTCTTGCATTCTTTGCGCATGATGCGGCTCATGGGGTCACGTACCGTATCGAAAATGTCGGCAAAGCGGAGGCACTCGGGATGGAGCTTGTTGGCCCCGCCCATGGAGCTAACCAAACGAATGTCGTGGTCCTGAGCATATTTGGCAATGGTGAGCTTGGCCGAGATGGTGTCGATGGCGTCGACGACGTAGTCGAGCTTGCCGTCCGTCTGCTCCAAAACGCTCGCGAAGAAATCATCGATGTTGTCGCTCAGCAGGTATTCGGTGCGCTTGATGACGGTAGCGGTAGGGTTGATGTCGTGAATCATAGCCTCCATGACGTCGACTTTGCGCTTGCCGACGGTGCTGTGAAAGGCGATGGCCTGGCGATTGATATTGCTGGGCGCGATGATGTCCTTATCCAGAATGACGAAATGACCGATGCCGCCGCGGGCGAGTGCCTCGCAGCAGTTGGAGCCCACACCTCCGCAGCCGAGCACTAGCACCGTAGCATCGGCGAGCTTATCGAGTGCCTCGCGGCCCATGATAATCTCGAGCTTGGTGTCGCGTGTCTCGATGGCGGCTGCGGCAGCGGTTTCGGTCATAAATATCCTCCGATGGGGAAGCAGGTCGTGTTTTAGCTATCGCCATTATAGGTAATCGCCCATAGGTTGCGATGACGTTTGCTTTGATGTGGTTTGAAGCATTGCGATTAGATAGTTAGACAAACATCTAAATATTGAGTATAGTGTGCACGTCATGAGAGATGATGAGAGGAGGTCTTATGCCGGGAGAGGGTTTTAAGGCGCTTGCCGATCCAACGCGACGGCGCATTTTGGAGTTGCTGCGCGAGGGCAATTGCACGGCGGGGGAGCTTGCCGAGCATTTTGATATCAGTAAGCCGTCGCTGAGCCATCACTTGGCGACGCTCAAAAACGCCGGGTTGGTAACCGACGAACGTCATGGCCAAAACATCGTTTACAGCTTAAACACCACCGTCATGCAGGACTTGATTGGTTGGTTTATGGGCTTTACAAACACGGAAGGTGATAAGGATGAATAACGAAAACAAGGGCATTCACCCCACGGGGGTATCGTCGCGCGTGTGGATTGCGCTGGTCGCTCTGTGCGTCGCCAATGTCGTAGCGCACCTCATGGTGATGCCGAGCTTGCCTGCGCAGATTCCCACGCACTGGGGCGCGAACGGCGCCGTCGACGGTTGGGGTCCTAGCTGGATGGCCTCCGTGCTCGGCGTGCTGCCTCTGGCGCTTCTCGCAATGTTCTGCGTGGTGCCGCGCATCGACCCCAAAGGTGAGGCATATCGAACCTCGGGCAAGTTCTACCAGGGCTTCGTAATCGCCTTCACCTTGTTCATGTGCGCCATAAGCTGGCTGGGAGAGCTTACGGTCTGGGGCGTGGTGCCGGCGGTCGGTTCGGTTAACGTGCTGATTTCCGGTGTTGTCGGTTTGCTGTTCATCGGCGCAGGCAACTATTTGCCGCGTGTGAAGCAGAACTATACGCTCGGTATCAAGACACCTTGGGCGCTTGCCGATCCCGAGAACTGGCGCCGTACGCAGCGTTTTGGCGGCGCCTGCTTTATGGTACTGGGTATTGGCCTGATTGTGATGGGCGTGGCAGGCAGCGTGCTTTCGAGTGAAGTCGTCGCCGCAGTGATTGCGGTTCTGGCGTTTGGTTCGGTTGGAGCCGTCTACGTCTACTCGTATCTGTTGTGGCGCAAATCGCAGCGAGCCGCTCGTTAAGGTTGCGGAAAACTAGCGTACGCAGTTCATAGTATGTTCCGGGGGACTTTTCCCAGGTAGTATTAGGGGGTGTGGGCAACCATGCCCCTTTTTCGTTACGTTTCAGAGCTGGTTTTCTCATTTCGTTTCCACTAAAGCGAATCAAGAATAGGAAAACAGCAGGTAGAAAGGATAAAACAGGCAAATGGCAGAGTTTATCTACCAGATGTATCAGGCTCGCAAGGCCCATGGCGACAAGGTGATCCTTGACGACGTGACCCTGAGCTTCTACCCCGGTGCCAAGATCGGCGTCGTGGGCCCCAACGGTATGGGCAAGTCGACCCTGCTCAAGATCATGGCCGGCATCGAGGAGGTCTCCAACGGCGATGCCAGGCTCACCCCCGGCTACACCGTGGGTATTCTGCAGCAGGAGCCGCCGCTCGACGACGACAAGACCGTCATCGAGAACGTGCGCATGGCATTTGGCGACATGATTGCCAAGGTCGACCGCTTCAATAAGATCGGCGAGGAGATGTGCGACCCGGACTGCGACATGGACGCCCTCATGGCCGAGATGGGAAAGCTCCAGGACGAGATCGACGCCGCCGACGGCTGGGATATCGATTCCAAGCTCGGCCAGGCCATGGACGCCCTGCAGCTGCCCGATTCCGACATGCCGGTCAACGTGCTTTCCGGCGGCGAGCGCCGCCGTGTGGCCCTGTGCAAGCTGCTGCTCGAAGCTCCCGACCTGCTGCTGCTCGACGAGCCCACGAACCACCTGGACGCCGAGTCGATCCTGTGGCTCGAGCACTTCCTGCATAACTACCAGGGCGCCGTTCTGGCCGTCACGCACGACCGCTACTTCCTGGATAACGTTGCCGAGTGGATTTGCGAGGTCGACCGCGGTCACCTTTATCCCTACAAGGGCAACTATTCCACGTATCTGGAGACTAAGGCCGCCCGTATCGAGGCTCAGGGAAACCGTGATGCCAAGCTCGCCAAGCGCATGGAAGCCGAGCTCGAGTGGGTACGCAGCTCGCCCAAGGCTCGCCAGGCCAAGAACAAGGCCCGTCTGGCTCGCTACGAGGAGATGGAGGCCGAGGCCCGCGCAAGCCAGAAGCTCGACTGGACCGACATCCGCATCCCTGTGGGCCCGCGTCTGGGCAACAAGGTGCTCGAGGCTCATCACCTGCACAAGGAGTTCGATGGCCGCGTGCTCATCGACGACCTATCATTCACCCTGCCGCGCAACGGCATCGTGGGCGTCATCGGCCCCAACGGTGTCGGTAAGACCACGCTGTTCAAGACGATTGTGGGTCTGGAGCCGCTAACTTCGGGCGAGCTCGAGGTGGGCGAGACCGTCAAGATTTCTTACGTCGACCAGAACCGTTCCGGCATCGACCCCGATAAGAACCTATGGGAGGTCGTCTCGGACGGCCTGGACCACATGATGGTCGGCGAGACGGAGGTTCCGAGCCGCGCGTACGTGGCGAGCTTTGGCTTTAAGGGCCAGGACCAGCAGAAGCGCGCTGGCGTACTTTCCGGTGGCGAGCGCAACCGTCTGCACTTGGCACTTACGCTCAAGCAGGGCGGCAACCTGCTGCTCCTCGACGAGCCCACGAACGACCTCGACGTCGAGACGCTGTCCTCGCTCGAAGCGGCGCTGCTCGAGTTCCCGGGCTGCTCGGTGGTCATTAGCCACGACCGTATGTTCCTGGACCGCGTCGCCACGCACATTCTGGCGTGGGAGGGCACCGACGAGAATCCGGGCAACTGGTATTGGTTCGAGGGCAACTTCGAGGCCTATCAGGCCAACCGCATCGAGCGCCTGGGCGAGGACGCAGCCCAGCCTCATCGTATCCACCGCAAGCTCACGCGTGACTAGATCGTTACGCGGTTTTCCAAACCGCGTAACTGCTCGACGCTGCGCGGGCCGCAAGCACCCCATCTTGCCGTTCAAGCCGTCGCTCGCGTACCGTAGTACGCGTCGCTCCTCTTTCACGGCAACCTGGGGCACTTGCGG
Source organism: uncultured Collinsella sp. (assembly GCA_905210085.1). Classification (GTDB taxonomy): domain Bacteria; phylum Actinomycetota; class Coriobacteriia; order Coriobacteriales; family Coriobacteriaceae; genus Collinsella. Next base: position 57,018 of record CAJLVJ010000002.1, read on the forward strand.
CCCGCTCGCTGTTGGTTGCGCAACATCAACAAATAAAAACGGCTCAAATCCTGATTTGGATTTGAGCCGTTTGTCGTTACTGCTCGGGTTCTTCGACTTTATCGATGGTCCAGGCGGCTCCGAGGCCGCCGGTGGTGTTGCGGCGGATGCGCACGGTGACTTCGTGGCGCTCGCCGGCCTGCGTGTAGTGCAGGGGGAAGCTTGCGCGGTTTCGCGCGGCCTCGATGGTACCGCGCTCGCGGGCGATCCAGTAGTACTCGCCGACGATGCCGAGCGTGTCGGCGCCGTAGGGGAGATAGGTCGACAGCTGGTGCAGAAGCGGGCCGGGGCAGAAGACCTCGGTTGCGAAATCGATGGGGAAGTCCTTGGGGATGGTCGGTGCTGCGGGTGCGGGGGCCGGTGCTGCAGCGGGGGCCGGAGACGGTGCCGGTGCGGGAATTTGGTCGCAAACAGCGGCGGGCACGGATTCGATGACGGGTGCGGGCTCCGGCGTCGCTTCCGGCTTGATCGTGGAATCTGCGGGCTCCAGCGTCGTCTTCGGCTTGGTTGTGGAATCTGCGGGCTTCACGGTGACGGGCGCGTCTGCAACTGCGGTTTCAACCTCAACCTGCGTCGCGTTCTCGTTCTCGACGCTCGACTTTGCCTCGATGGGCGTGGATGCCATGGTGGTGATGCCGGCGTTGGCGTTCTCGGGGTCATAGACGACCGTGAGCGAGATGGCGGGCTGCGGCGTCTCGGGCTCCGGCGCCGACTCGGTAGCGTCTTGATCTGCGGGCTCGTCGGACTGATCGTCTTCGGCCTCGTTGCCAAAGACATCGCTGTTTTGGAACGCAGACGTCTCGGTTTGGTCAGCAGCTTCTTCGGTTGTCGACTTGGGAGCCTCGTTGAGCTCCACAGTGGCTTCCTGCTTGGATATGACTTTGGGATCGGTCATGGCGGCGATTTCGGTTTCGGCTTCTGCCGTTACCTCAATAGCGACTTCGATCTCTGTCTCGGGCTCGGATTCCGGCACGGCTTCAACCATGGCTTCGGGCTTGGGACGCACGGCCTTGAGGTCCTTCTCACCGCGCTTTTTCTTTTTGTAGGACTGCTTAGCGCCCTTGGCTGCCTTGGGCTTGTCCTCGCCCTTGGCAAGGGCGGCATCCCAAGCCTCGTTGGCGATGACGGTGGCGTACAGGCGGCCGCCCTTAAAGACAGTCAGTTTAATGCAGTCGTCGAGCTCCTCGAGCAGCTCGCGCGTGGACTCAAAGCCCAGGTCATAAGCGGTCATGTCGCCTGCGGCGAGCGCCTCCTCGACCTGTGTCATAAACGTTTGCTTGCCGCACCCAATCGCGTCGCGCAGCAGGCGATACAGATAGATGTGGTTGCCCAGCGAAAGCGTGGGCCTAACTATTGTCTTGCTCATGGCAAATCTCCTCTTTACACATGTAAAGCATCTTACCATCGCATGGCGTTCGCCATGGCGGCGCCCAAGGCAAACGGGCGCGACCGTTGCCGGTTCGCGCCCGTTATGCAGGTCGGTTATCTATGAGAGGCAATCGTACTTAGTTGCCCGACGTCGTGCCCTGGCTTGAGCTGTCAGATGCCGTGCCGGACGCGGTGCCGCTCGAGCTGTTGGTATTGCTGCTGTCGGTAGATTCCGTGCCCGATGTATTGCCGCTCGTCTGGTCGCCCGTGCTCGGCTGAGAGCCGTCGGTCGTTTGGCTTGAGTCGGTCGTGCCGGATTGCGTGTCGCTGTTGTTCGCAGAGGAATCGACGTCCTGCGATTGATTGGGGGTGTTCGATGACGAGTCAGTGGATGCGGAGGTGCCCTGCGGGTCGTCCTGCTGGCTTTGCGATTGACCTGAGCTATCCGCGTCGTGCTCGGTCGTATGCGACGAAAGGATTGGCTCGGGGCGCTCACCCAGACCCTCACCGGCGGTGGTGATAAGGATGGCGCCGGCGCAGGCGATGACCGCGACAATGGCGATGGCGATCGAGAAGACGATGACCTTCTTTTGCGTCTGACTGCGCTCTGCCGCCGCCTTGGCGCGCAGGCTGTCGGGAGCAACGCGCGCCGTGGTCGCGCGCCCCGCAATCTGGCGCATCTCCTGCGTAGTCGCGGCGCCGCCCAGGTGCTCCTCGGCATTAAACTCAACGGGCTCATAGGCGCCGGCGGGGTAGTCGACGGCGGCGTGCGTACCTTTGAGGGCTTCGGCGCTGGCAGAGATAAAGTGGCGGTAGACCTGCGAGGACACAACGGTGATAACCGAGCTCACGGCGGCACCAATTACTGAACCAGCGATACCAATCTTGGAGGCAAGCGCGACGCTCGTGGCGGCGGCTGCGGCGCCGGCGATGATCTGGGGAATGGAAATGTCATCGAACAGGCCCTTTTTGGGCGCGATGGCCATGGTCTGTCCGATGGAATGGTTCTCGTGCACGCCGTTGTTGAGCGATGCCGGCGTCATGACGCGCGTGCGTGGCGCGTCGGTGTACTTGGTTGTCATACGGGGTCCTCCCGGTGTAAATCTACTTCGTTTCGTGTAGCCATCAGGGTACCCACCAGATGTGAATCGTACGTGACATTTAACAGATACCATCAACTCATCAAGGGGGGCTTGCTGTCTTTGGTGCAATAGCTTGATGCTAAACTGGATTTACGATTGCGAGGTGGTTTACGTGATGTACCCGTATATGACATTCGAAGACGGTACCGAGGTCGTTCATTCTGACCTGATTGCAGATGGGGATATCGAAAAGGTTGTCGTGCATTTTGAACGACCGACGGCAGAGGGCTTCGACTCCGCTCGCTGTGAGTTGCCTTCTTACAATTGGACTATGTGGGAGGGGCATTTCACCGACGAGGAGAAGCGAGGATTTGAGACTTTTCTGAGCAATAATGCTCACCTGCTGTATCGCTACGCCGCAAACGGAGGAGCTAAAGTTGCCTAGCCTATTTCTTATTGGCGGCTACAGGGTCTTCTTTTGGTCTAACGAAGCGGGCGAGCCAATCCATGTTCATGTTTGCAAGGGAGCGCCTTCAAATAACTCGGCCAAAATCTGGCTGACTCGCAGGGGAGGTTGCATTGTCGCTAATAACAAAGCGAAGATCCCCCAGAGCACGCTTGACGACCTCTGTGAAATTATCGCCGCTCAGCATGAATTGATTTGTTCTAAATGGAAGGCTTTTTTCCTTGTGGACGAGATCTCGTTCTACTGCTAAACGCCATTCTGACTTCTCTTTTTCATTTTTAATCATGAGACTGCCCCATCAGCGCTGATTGAACTTGACAGTACAATGGAGGCGGACTTTATTGCCGCTGCTCGTTGCGGCTAAACGGATGTGTTGGAGCTCGTATGAACGATTTTCTAAACGGTCAAGTTGAGAACGATGGCTTTTTGCGTGTGGCGGCGGCCTCGCCGCGGATTCGCGTGGCCGATGTCGAGGGCAATGCCGAGGTTGCGCTGGCGGCTGTTCGCGAGGCTGCCGAGCGCGGCGTTCGCGCGCTGGTGCTGCCCGAGCTCAACTTGTGCGGCTATACCGCGGCCGACCTGTTCCATAATCGCACGCTGCTGCATGCCTGCGAGGCTGCTCTGGTGCATATCCTCGATGAGACTCGTGAGCTGTCGATTGTCTTTACCATCGGTCTTCCCGTTGCGGTTGCCGAGAATATCTACAACTGCGCCGCCGTGTGCTGCGCGGGCGAGCTTTTGGGCCTCACGGCCAAGAAGTATCTGCCCAACTATGGCGAGTTCTATGAGCGCCGCTGGTTTGCTCCGGCGCCCGCAGATCCTGTGTGGGTTGAGTTTGCCGGTCAGGGTCCGGTTCCGCTGGGTTCGGGGCTTCTCTACCGCTGCTGTGATGAAGGTGCCGAGGATATGGTGCTGGGCGTTGAGGTCTGCGAGGATCTGTGGGTGCCGGCGCCCCCTTCGACCGAGATGGCGCTTGCCGGTGCGACGGTGATCCTCAACCCGTCGGCCTCGGACGAGATTATCGGTAAGGCAGACTATCGCCGCAGCCTCATCTCCAATCAGAGTGCGCGCCTCTACTGTGCCTATGCCTATGCAGACGCGAGCGAGGGCGAGTCCACGACCGATATGGTCTTTGCGGGCGAGAACCTCGTCTACGAAAACGGCTCTAAGCTGGCGGCGACGAAGCTCCTTACCTGCGATATGGCGGTTGCCGATGTTGACCTCGACCGTCTGGTTGCCGAGCGCCGTCGCTCGACAACGTGGACGCGCGAGGACGATGCGCCGGAGGCCACAACCGTTGAATTTTCGTTTGAGGGCGTGCTGGTAGACGAGCCTGTCCTGCGCGATGCACTCGACATTGACCGTGTCTTCCCCCGCGCGCCCTTTGTGCCGGCTGACCATGGCGACCTGGCCGAGCGTTGCGAGACGATCCTCGATCTGCAGACTGCGGGCCTCAAGACCCGCCTTGCCCACACAGGTACCAAGGCTGCGGTCATCGGCCTTTCGGGCGGCTTGGACTCCACGCTAGCGCTGCTTGTGACCGTGCGCGCCTTCGATGCGCTGGGGCTGCCGCGCACCGGTATCACGGCTGTGTCCATGCCCGGCTTTGGCACCACGCACCGCACCAAGTCGAATGCCGAGTCGCTTGCCCGCGACCTGGGTGTGAGCTTCCGCGAGGTTTCGATCCACGCGGCTGTGGAGCAGCACTTCAAGGACATTGAGCACGACCCGGCAGTTCAGGACGTGACCTACGAGAACAGCCAGGCCCGCGAGCGCACGCAGATTCTGATGGACTTGGCCAACCAGGCTGGCGGTTTTGTCATCGGCACGGGCGACCTGTCGGAGCTGGCGCTCGGCTGGGCTACCTATAACGGCGACCACATGAGCATGTACGCCGTCAACGCGAGCGTGCCCAAGACGCTCGTGCGTCACTTGGTGCGCTATGCTGCCGATGTCTTTGGCGGGCGTATTGCCGAGGTCTTGCTCGACATCCTCGATACGCCGGTGTCCCCCGAGCTTCTGCCGCCCACGGGCGATGGCGAGATTGCGCAGAAGACTGAGGATTTGGTGGGCCCGTACGAGTTACACGACTACTTCCTCTACTACCTGCTGCGTTTTGGCTTTGAGCCGGGCAAGATCTACCGCATGGCGCTCAAGAGCTTCGAGGGCGTCTACGACGCCAAGACCGTCCACACGTGGCTGCGTACGTTCTATCGCCGCTTCTTTGCCCAGCAATTTAAGCGCAGCTGCCTGCCCGATGGTCCCAAGGTGGGCTCGGTGACGCTCAGCCCGCGCGGCGATTGGCGTATGCCGAGTGACGCCAGCTCACGTTTGTGGCTTGCGCAGATCGACGCGCTTAATCCGATTGATTAAGGTTGGCTAAATTGAACCAATACGGGGGTTGCAAGCGTTACACTTTTGCAATCTGATGGCCCGTATCGCGCGGCGCTCTTGTCGGAGCGCCGCGTTTTTCATATCGAAAGGTGGCACCATGCAGGCATCGCAGCGTCTCGACCGCTTTGGCGCGGAGGTCTTCGCCTCGCTCAACAACAAGCTTCTCGCGCTGAAGGCTCAGGGCAAGACCATTTACAACATGAGCGTGGGCACGCCCGACTTTAAGCCGTACGACCACGTGGTCGAGGCGCTCACGCAAGCAGCCCAAGATCCCGAGATGTGGAAGTATGCCCTGCGTGACCTGCCCGAACTCAAGCATGCCGTGTGCGATTACTATGAGCGTCGCTTTGGCGTTTCGGGCATTACGCCGTCCATGGTGCAGTCGTGCAACGGCACGCAGGAGGGCGTGGGCCATTTGGGCCTGGCCCTGCTCGATCCGGGTGACACTATTTTGGTTCCCGATCCGTGCTATCCGGTCTTTGAGGCGGGTGCCAAGATCGCCGATGCCAAGCTCGAGTACTATCCGCTGGTTGCCGAGCACAATTACCTGCCCTATGTGGCGGGCATCGATCCCGAGGTGGCCGACCGTGCCAAGTACATGATCGTGTCGCTGCCCGCCAACCCGGTGGGCTCGGTGGGCACGCCCGAGATCTACGAGGAGATTATCGCTTTCGCCCGCGAGCACGACCTGCTGATCGTTCACGACAACGCATACTCGGACATCGTGTTCGACGGCGAGCCGGGCGGCAGCTTCTTGCAGTATCCCGGCGCGCTCGAGGTGGGCGTTGAGTTTTTCTCGCTTTCCAAGTCGTTTAACGTCACCGGTGCCCGCATCGGCTTTTTGGTCGGCCGAGAGGACGTGGTCTCTGCCTTTGCCAAGCTGCGCAGCCAGATTGACTTTGGTATGTTCTTCCCGATCCAGAAGGCCGCCATCGCGTGCCTTAATGGCCCGCGCGATGAGGTCGAGGCGCAGCGTCTGAAGTACCAGGAGCGCCGCGATGCCCTGTGCGACGGTCTTGAGGGTCTGGGCTGGGAGCGACCCAACGCGCATGGCTCTATGTTTGTGTGGGCCAAGCTTCCCGGTGGTCGCACCGATTCCATGGCGTTTTGCGAGGAGCTCATGGAGAAGGCCGGCGTTGTGGTGACGCCGGGTGCGAGCTTTGGTCCTTCGGGCGAGGGGCACGTGCGCATGGCGCTGGTTCTGCCGCCTGATCAGATCGCTTTGGCTGTCGAGGCCATTCGCGAAGCGGGCCTGTATTAGAAGGCTATTTCGACTCGTCAATAGCTCGAAACCGATTTCGTGCAGTTATTTTACGAATCCTGCAAACAATTTCGGTAAACGGTCGATTTTTGGCTGCGAATAGGAGCATAATCAGAGTCCCGATTGGATGTATTGGGATTACGACAAGCCGCTCGGGTCGTTCCCGGGCGGCTTGTTTGTGGAGAGAGATGGGAGTTTCTAATGGTTAACGAGAAGAAGGTCGCTATTGTCGGCTGCGGTTTCGTCGGTTCGTCTTCGGCGTTCGCACTGATGCAGAGCGGTCTGTTCTCCGAAATGGTCCTCATCGACGTGGACAAGAACCGCGCCGAGGGTGAGGCCCTGGATATCGCGCACGGCATGACGTTTGCCGAGCCGATGAAGATCTACGCCGGCGATTATTCCGATGTCGCCGACGCCGCCATGATCGTCGTCACCGCTGGCGCTGCCCAGAAGCCCGGTGAGACCCGCCTGGACCTGGTCAACAAGAACGTCAGCATCTTTAAGTCCATTATTCCCGAGATTAAGAAGTCCGGCTTCGACGGCATTCTGCTCATCGTCTCCAACCCGGTCGATGTTCTGACCTACGCCGCCATCAAGATGTCCGGCCTGCCCGAGGGCCACGTCATCGGTTCCGGCACCGTGCTCGACACTGGCCGCCTGCAGCAGATGCTTGGTGCCCACGTCGAGGTTGACCCGCGCGATGTCCAGGCCTATGTCATGGGCGAGCACGGCGACTCCGAGTTTGTCGCTTGGTCCAGCGCTCAGGTTGCCGGCGTTCCGCTGAACACCTTCTGTGAGCTTCACGGCCACCTGGAGCATGAGGCTGCCGAGAAGCGCATTGCCGAGGACGTCAAGAACTCCGCCTACACCATCATCGAGAAGAAGCACGCCACCTACTATGGCGTCGCCATGGCCGTCAAGCGCATCTGCACCGCCGTTATGCGCGATGAGCAGACCGTTCTGCCCGTCTCCTCGCTCATGGTGGGCGAGTATGGCCTGTCCGATCTTGCCATCTCCATGCCGACCGTCGTTGGCCGCGACGGCGTTGTCTGCCGCGTCCCCGTGCCGCTGGACGATGACGAGCAGCATGAGCTCACCGTCTCCGCCAAGGCCCTCAAGGACATCATCGACAGCGTCGACTTCTCCTGCTAAATCAAGCTCGCTAGAGCGAAAAGCTACAATGAAGGCGTCCGGGTCCACACGGCCCGGACGCCTTTTTGGTGCAAAGTAACCTGACCCCAATGCACCATAGTTGATGGGAGGGCCATGTCGGATTCGCCTAATTTTTTGACCTATGCCCAGACGGCGTTTGATCCGTTTGAGGAGCGGCCGTTCTGCGCGGTGGATAGCCTGGTCTTTGCGTGGTTGTCCTATTTGCGTTTGCCGGGTGATATGGCGGAGCTGACGAACTGGCAGGGCCTAGACGTACGCGAGCTGCTGCGTGCCGAGTGCTATCGGGACATGATTGACGACTTGTGGGACCCAGAGGGGAGCAGGGCCTTGCTGGAGGCCGTGGCAGCAAGCCCTCGCTACCGCGGCGTGCGCGTTTGCGGCTATCGTGCCGTGAGCGATGTGGTGGCGACAGAGCAGTTTGCAGCCATGGCGTTCCGGTTTCCTGCGGGGTTTAGTTATCTTTCCTTCCGGGGGACCGACAGCACGATTGTGGGTTGGAAAGAGGACTTTAACATGGCGTTCCGGTGTCCTGTGCCGGCCCAGGAATCCGCGGCACGTTATGTGGACGAGGCGGCGAATGCGATTGACGGGCCGCTTTTGTGCGGAGGTCATTCCAAGGGTGGAAACCTTGCGGTGTACGGTGCGGCAATGTGCTCCAACATCGCCCGTGAGCGAATCGAACGGGCATATTCCCATGATGGTCCGGGCTTCGTCGAGGAGTTCCTGAACGGCGACGCCTTTGCCGATCTTTCCGGTCGAATCGACAAGACGCTACCTCGGTCGTCGATCTTTGGCATGATGTTCGAGACACAGGAGGACTATGCCATCGTTGAGAGCACCGAGTTCAGCCTGCTGCAACACAATCCCTTTAGCTGGGTGGTTGATGGTCGCGACTTCGTGTACTGCGAGCGCCTGTCCGCCGGTGCTCGATACGTCGATGGCTCTATTCGCGAGATGTTGCTTGCAGTGTCGCCTAGCGAGCGCGAGCGTTTTGTAGATGCGTTGTTCTCCGTGTTTGAGGCTACGGGTGCTGAGCGGTTTGCGGATATCGCTGGGAATCTGCGCGAGAGCCTGCCCGTGATGCTCCAGGCTGCGCAAGGCTTTGACAAGGATACGCGACGCTTTGTCTCGCAGACCATCGCGGCAATCCTTAAATGCGCATTGCTGCCCAAACGACCCCAGATCGACATGCCCGCTGCCGGCAAGAGTTTGGCAGAACAGCTCGAGGTTTGGCAGTCCGAGCTCTTGCGCTAGCCATTGGTGCAAAGCAACCTGTCTTCGATGCGTCTGGGGCGGGCTCGACCGCTATACTGGTTCGTGCCGAAATCGATCTAGAACGGAATGCCGTATATGAAAATCAATCACGCGATTCTGCATATTCTGGACTTTGACTCTGCCGTCAACGTCATGAGCCAGCGCGAGCTCGATATCGAGAGCCGTACCGTGCGCAACTTCGTGACCACGCATCTGCGCCGCGCACGTACCTCGGCCGATAATAAACGCGCCACGTTTGCCGAGAACTCCGCATTCGGCGGCGAGCTCAAGGGCTATTTCTTTGGCGAGCGCGAGTTCGTGGACCTGTCGCAGCAGATTGCGGAGTTTATTTCCTCCGAGCTCACCAAAGCCGAGAAAGCCGAGTCCACCGACGTGCTCGTGGCCGATTTTGACGACGATGAGGATGCCCGCTGGTTTGCCGTGATGCTGCTGGGCTCCAAGCAGGCTTTTATGCACGAAGTGGGCCGCGAGGAGGGGGAGGTGCGCAACGACATCGCGCGCCACTACGCCATTCTGCCGAACCCCTCGCAAAAGGTGCCGAGCTATGCCATCGTGCGCGCGAGTACCATGGAGATCGGCTACGTGGACAAGAAGCGCAAGATCGCCGGCGAGGACCGTATGCTTATCCCCGATGGCCTGCTGCAGTGCGACACGGGCGTATCGGGCAAGGAGGTTATCGACACCGTGACGCGTGTGGTCGAGGAAGTCGCCGAGGAGCATGGTGCCAACACGGCTGTAGCGCTCGCTAAGGTTAAGGCTGCGGTTACCGAGAAGGTTGAGGATGACGAGGAGCTGCCGCCTTGGGATATTGTCGATGAGGTCTTTGAGGACGAGCCGGTTATCAAGGAGAGCGTGCGCGCGGCACTGACCGAGGAGAAGGTGCCCGAGCGTGTGCCCGTGGAGCGCAAACAGGTCGAACGCGCAGCGGTGCGCAATCATAAGATTCGTACCGACACGGGTATCGAGATCAGCTTCCCGGCCGAGATGGGTTCGAACTCCGAGTACATCGAGTTCGTCAACGAGCCCAACGGCCTCATCTCCATCGAGCTCAAAAACATCGGCAGCATCGAGAACCGATAAACTGCGCTTGGACGCTGCGGAAAACAAAGGCCGAAACCCTTCGGGACTTCGGCCTTTTTGTTTTCGGCTTGGTCGCTGACATTGCGTCGTAGGTTGAGCATACGCCAGCGAAAATGCCCCTAGGCGAGCAAGGTGACGCGAAAGAGGAGGGCATTGACCTTCTGGTCATGCCCGACGATTGAACGTCAGATTGCCGCCTAGGGGCGTTTGCAGCGTCGACTTGTTACGCGGTTTGGCAAAACGCCGTAACTATTAAAGCTGGCGCAGGCCCTCTTCCAGGCCGGTCTTGCTGTCGGTCTTCTCATCGCGCATCTTGATGACGCGGGCGGGGACACCGGCCACGACGGCGCCGGCGGGGACGTCCTCGACGCACACGGCACCGGCAGCCACGACGGCGCCCTTGCCCACGCGCACGCCCTCCAGGACCACGGCGTTGGCGCCAATCATGACATCGTCCTCGATGATGACGGGCGTGGCGCTCGCGGGCTCAACGACGCCTGCCAGTACGGTGCCGGCGCCGATGTGGCAGTTCTTGCCCACGGTTGCGCGGCCGCCCAGGACGGCGCCCATATCAATCATAGAGCCCTCGCCGATAACGGAGCCGATGTTGATGATGGCGCCCATCATGATGACGGCGCGGTCGCCGATCTCGACGCGGTCGCGGATGATTGCGCCCGGCTCAATGCGGGCGTTGATGCCCTTAAGGTCGAGCATGGGGACGGCGGAGTTGCGGCAGTCATTCTCGACGTCGTAGTAGTCGATGGAGTCGGCATTGGCATCGAGGATGGCCTTGAGCTCATCCCAGTCGCCAAAGACGGTCTTGCCACGACGACCGCCGTAGACGTGCGCATCGCCCCACTGGACCTTCATGCCGGGCTTTTCGCGCACGTACAGCTTGACGGGCGTCTTTTTGGGCGCGGTGGCGATGTAGTTGATAATCTCCTGTGCATCCATCTCGGCTGCGTTGCTCATTTGCTATCTCTCCTTTGGGTGGATTCGGTTGATACCTGGTTAGGCAAACATGACCTGGTCGAACGTATAGAAGCCAGGGTCGCGGGTGACGAGCTTCTGCGCGGCCGCCAAGGCGCCGTTGACAAAGATCTGACGGCTCGTGGCGCGATGGCTAAGCGTGACTTCCTCGTCCTGGCCAAAGAAACTCACCTCGTGCACGCCGGCGACGGTGCCGCCGCGTAGTGAGTGCATGCCGATTTCCTTGGGATCGCGAGCGCCGCACATGCCCTCACGACCGTAAACAGGATGATAGCCAGCCTCAGGTTCGGCCTCGACCACGGCGTCGAGTAGCAGCTTGGCGGTGCCGCTGGGAGCGTCGACCTTTTGGTTGTGGTGCGTCTCGACAATCTCGCAATCAAAGCCGGGCAGTTCGCGCGTGGCCTGGGCAACCAGATGGCGCAGGGCGGCGATGCCGATGGAGTAGTTGCCCGAGTGCATGACGCGGGCATTCTGACCCAGCTCGCGCAGGCGGTCCATCTGATCGGGCGTGTAGCCCGTGGTGCCCGAGACCAACGCGGCGCCCGTGCGCTCGACATAGGCGACGACGGCATCGAAGGTCACGACGTTCGAGAAGTCGATGATTACATCGGCTACCGGGGCGCCCTCGAGCTCGGACAGATCAAAACCGATCTGGGCGACGATATCAAAAACGTGCTGACCGGCGGCGTCGACAACGACCTCGGCGGTGGTGCGGATGAGCGAGCCCATACGGCCCGTTCCCATAATGACGGTCTTAATCAAGCAGACCAGCTCCCTTTAGAGCATCGGTAAGTGCGGCGCGCGTGTCGTCTGCCATGGGGCACAGCGGCATGCGGTAGTTGGCTTCGATCATACCCATCTGGGCGAGCGCTTCCTTAACGGGGATGGGGTTGACCTCACTAAAGAGGGCGTTGATGAGCGGCTGGCCGGCAATTTGGATATCGCGGGCACGTGCCACGTCACCATCCAGATAGGCGCGGCACATGTCATGCACGAGCTGCGGCTGAACATCGGCCCATACGCTGATGGTGCCCGAGGCGCCCAGGCTCATGAGCGGCACGGTGAGCGCGTCCTCGCCCGAGTACATGCGGAAGTCGTCGGACAGCAGGTGGGCGATCTTTGCGGCATAAGCGACGTTACCCGAGGCCTCCTTGATGCCCATGATGTTGGGGTGCGCGGCTAAGCGTTCTACGTTGCGCTCGCTGATGTCGCAGCCGCAGCGGCCGGGGATGTTGTACAGGATGCAGGGGATGTCCACGGCGTCGGCGACGGTCTTAAAGTGCTGATAGATACCCTCTTCATTGGACTTGTTGTAGTAGGGGGTAATGAGCAGCAGACCGTCGGCGCCCAGGCCCTGATAGGTGAGCGACTTGGTGAGCATGGTCTGCGTGGAGTTGGAGCCCGAGCCGGCAATAACGGGGACGCGTCCTGCAACATACTTGACCACAGCGGCGACGACGGAGTTGTCCTCGTCATCGGTCATCGTGGCACTCTCACCGGTGGTGCCCAGGGTGAGGATGGCGTCAGTGCCGTTTTGCAGGTGGAAATCGACAAGGCGCTCGAGTGCGTCAAAGTCGACACTGCCGTCCTTTTTAAATGGCGTAACAAGGGCGACGATTGAACCCTCGAGATTGCGGATGTCCATGTTCTTCTCCTTCGCTTCCGCGATCTGGGTGCGTTTGTTCCATTGGGCGGCGACGGCCAGGCGCTCGTCTTGGGCGCGACGGCGGGCACTTTCGGCGCGCGACTTGGCCAGCAGCTCTCGGCCGCTCGGCAGCACGTCGAGCGTGGCAAAGTAATCGCCCGGGCGCTCGGCACGGCGGATGAGGTCGGCTGAGCCATCGGGGCGCAGCAGGACCTCGGCGGAGCGCAGGCGTCCGTTGTAGTTGTAGCCCATGGAGTAGCCATGCGCGCCGGTATCGTGGATCACAAGCAGGTCGTCCATGTCGATATGCGGCAGCTCGCGATCGATGGCGAACTTGTCGTTGTTCTCGCACAAGTTGCCCGTGATGTCATACGTGTTCGTGACCGGCGCTGCGGTCTTGTCAGGGCCGCCCGGCTGACCCATTACCGTAATGTGGTGGTAGGCGCCATACATGGCAGGGCGGATCAGATCGACGGCGCTTGCGTCGACACCGATATAGTCCTTGTAGATCTGCTTTTCGTGGATGGCCTTGGTGACCAGGCATCCGTAGGGGCCCATCATAAAGCGACCCATCTCGGTGCAGATCGCCACATCGCTCATGCCGGCGGGGACCAGAATCTCGTCGTAGGCTGCGTGTACGCCCTCGCCGATGGCGTGAATGTCGTTAGCCTGCTGCTCGGGCAGGTAGGGGATGCCCACACCGCCGGACAGATTGATAAAGGCGACATGTGCGCCGGTCTCGCACTCCAGGCGCACGGCAAGTTTAAAGAGGATGCGTGCGAGCTTGGGATAGTAGTCGTTAGTGACGGTGTTACTGGCAAGGAAGGCATGGATGCCAAAATTCTCGGCGCCCTTGGCCTTGAGCATGCGGAAAGCCTCAAAGAGCTGCTCGGTGGTCATGCCGTACTTGGAGTCGCCGGGGTTGTCCATAATGCCGTTAGAGAGCTGGAACAGGCCGCCCGGATTAAAGCGGCAGCTGACCGTCTTGGGGATGGGGCCCGCGACGCGCTCAAAGAACTCGATATGGCTGATGTCGTCAAAGTTGACGATGGCGCCCAGTTTATCTGCAAGGGCAAAATCCGCCGCCGGCGTGTCGTTGGACGAGAACATGATGTCGTGGCCGGCGATGCCCAGCGAGCGGGCGATCATGAGCTCGGTATAGCTCGAGCAATCGCAGCCGCAGCCGTATTCGTTGAGGATGGAGATGAGTGCCGGGTTAGGGTTGGCCTTGACGGCAAAGTATTCCTTAAAGCCCGGATTCCACGCAAAGGCGTCGCGCACCTCTTGCATGTTGCGGCGGATGCCCGCCTCGTCGTATAGATGAAACGGCGTGGGGAACTGCTCGACGATATGCTCGAGCGTTTTCTTGTCCACAAACGGCTGCTTGGCCGCATACGCTTCGTTGGGGGTCAATGCCATGTCCCGTAAACCTCGCTATCCAGACGGCGCCATCTGCGCATTGAATCCGCATAGCGTGGACCCAATGTCCGGATAGCGCTCCCGCATTGCTGCAGACAGTCCTGCGGGTGTTTCCCGCAGGCCCACCAGGCTGTTCGTGCCCGAAAAACCCAGTTCGGCGGGTTTCGCCTCCCCGCAGGGTCAAAGTCTGCCGACTCGCCCGCGGCTCTTCGTGCCCGCGCCTCTATCAAGTGGTAACGACCCTACCACGTTGCACTTTACCAAACAAGAGTATTCGTATATAACGTTTAAAAAATGCAGGGATATGCTGGAAATAAGGGTGCGGCAATCTTGCGGCACAATAAGATGGCAACTGGCGCGCACCTATGAAAGGAACCTTTATGACCGAGCTCCAAGAACTCCGTTGCTATCGGCGCGACTTACACAGGATCCCGGAGCTCGACTTCGATCTTCCGCAGACGATCGCCTATATTGAGGGCGTGTTGGCACCGCTCGCCTGCGAGGTGACCCATCCGTGTCCCAGCTGCGTCTGTGCCTTCTTCGATGCCGGTGTGGGCGCTACGCATGCCACGGCGATTCGCGCCGACATGGACGCCCTGCCCATCGCGGAGGCGACGGGAGCTGATTTTGCCTCGACGCATCCCGGTAAGATGCATGCGTGCGGTCACGACGGTCACATGGCCATGGCGCTCGCGGCGGCGACTTTTGTCGACCGCACGATTCGTGAGCAGCCGGGCGCCATCAAGCGCAACGTGCTCTTCGTGTTCCAGCCTGCCGAGGAGACGACCGGTGGCGCCAAGACGGTGTGCGAGAGCGGCGTATTCGAGCGCTATAGGGCAGATTGCATCTTTGGCTTCCATGTGTGGCCCGATCTGCCCGCCGGCACGTTGGCGAGCTGTCCCGGTCCGCTGCTGGCGCGCTCAAGCGAGACGCACATTCATATCCATGGCACGAGCATCCATATCGCCAAGACCTACGGCGTTCCCGTAAACGAATCGCACGATGCCGCGCTGGCGGCGGCCAAGTTCTTAGTTTCCGAGCGCGAGCTCATGGACGAGCTGGGTGCCGACGAGCCCTGCATTGGTAAGTTCGGCCTGCTGCAGGCCGGCACCGTCTGCAATGCGGTGGCGGGGGAGGCCCATGTTGCGGGCAGCTTGCGCGTGTTTACGGACGATATGTTCGACCGAGCGCGCGAAGGCGTGCGCCGCGTGTTGGACGATGCCTGCGCCACAACGGGCTGCACGTATGATCTCGACTTTGCCGAGGGCTATCCGCCGGTCGATAACGACCCCGAGTTGTTTGCCAACGTCGCGCCTGCCTTGTCCGAGCTGCAACTTGTGGACGAGCCGCTGCTGATTGCCGAGGACTTCGCCTTCTATCAGCGCCATCTTCCGGGCGTGTTCTTCCTGCTGGGCACGGGCGTGCCAGAGGGACAAGAAAACCCGAGTTATCCGGATGGCTGTCCCGCCTATGCCACGAGCGCCCTTCACACTGATACCATGCTCTTTGACGAGGAAATTCTGCTCAAAGGCCTCGATGTCTACAAACGATTGCTTAACTTGGAGTGACGATGAAGCGCCGACAGACTGCCATGTTATAGTCCGGGTGGATGCGGGTGTGGCTTGCTACTGCTTCCGGTTATTGCCGTGAGCATTGGCGTGATGTTTGCGCTTGCCGGGCTGGCCGCAGCGGCACTCGTGTTGCTGATTGTGGCCATTGGCGTGACGATTTGGCTCTGCCGCTCTCGCGAGCAGCGTCGTGCCGATGGTAAAACCGATGTTGGCTGGGTCGTCTTCCTAATCATTGCGTACCCGCTGAGTGTCAGCTACCTGGTGTTCTTTGTCCTGTTGATGATCAGCACCTTTACCGGGGAATCTGTCACGGTGGGTTGATGCACTGCCAGCAGACGGTCGCGCAAAGTGCGTTTGCTCGGCGTTTGGATGACTGCATTGGCCGTTTAACGTAACCTTAGCTCTCAGCTAATGAATTCAAGTTCAATCCTTCCTACGATGTGCTGTGTGCCGGCGCGGTAGCCGGATCGTAGGAAGGATGCATGATGAATAAGCTCGAAAACGAAGTGCTGCTGAGCCGTCGCGCTGCACTTGGCGCATTCGCCACTGTTGCCTTGGGGACTGCCAGTCTTCTTGCCGGTTGCGGTAGCGATAAGGCGACCGTCACCGAGGACGCTGACGATGGCGACAAGAAGGAAGAGACTAAGAAGGAAGAGCAGCCTACGGCTGACCTGGCTGTTGGCACGACGGTGACCACGACTGCCGGTCTTTCCGTCGTCGTCGATTCCGTCCAGCCCGGTCTCACAAATTATGACGGTTCGACCATGACGGGTATTCACGTCACGTACGTCAACAATGGCGATGAGGGCGCAGATTACAATATCTACGACTGGAAGGGCGAGGACGCCAACGGTGCGCAGCAGAACCAGGGTTACTACAGCGAGGGCTCCGATGAGCTGCAGTCTGGCACCCTTGCCGCCGGTGGCTCCGTGGCGGGCAATATCTATTTTGATGGTGACATCAAGAAGGCTCTCTATTTTGCCAACATGTTTGATAAGTCCGCGACTGCGAGCTGGGTGCTGGCCTAACATGTCGCTACCGTTGCGCCGTATGGGAGGTGAGGTCGTATGCTCGATAAAAAGCTAACGGACGAGTTACTCAATGAGCTTCTCGACGCGCCGAACATCGATGGCTATATCAAAGAGCACGACTTTGCCGCCCCGTCGCTTTCGGAGTATCTGAAACAGCTTTTGGAAGAGAAGGGGCTCGAGCGTTCGCGCGTGGTGCGTATGGCCGACCTCAACGAGACCTTTGGCTATCAGATCTTTACCGGTTCGCGTAATCCGAGCCGCAATAAGGTGCTGCAGATTGCCTTTGCAATGGCGCTGTCGATGAAGGAGACCAACCGCGCCCTGACGGCTGCCGGAGTGAGCGTCCTCAACTGCAAGGACCGTCGCGATGCAATCATTATCTTTTGCATCGACCGTGGCTGTAGCCTCCAAAAGGTCAATGAAGAGTTGTATCGCTTTGGCGAGGAAACGGTGAGTTAGTGGCCGATGGCTGAGCCGGCGGTATCACCAGAACAACCATGCAAACGAACGGGGTGCGGACACCATGGGGTGTCCGCACCCTGCGTTATGATGGACGCCATGGATACTCAGAGCCCAACATATTCCGATGACGAGCTGACTGCTTCACTTGTCGAGCATTTGGCGTCGCTCGACCGCGATGACAGCTATCGTGTGGAGCGCGTGCTCAAGCTCTCGGATGTCGAGACGACCGAACTCGTCTATTTTGAGGGCTCTGGCGGTGGGTCTCTCGGCCCCTTTGTCCGCAAGCGCATTGATGCTTCGGTGCAGATTGGCGGAGCATATGAGCGCCTGTTTGCGGCCCAGCGTGCCGGTCGTCGTTTTGAGCACTTGCCCCGAATCGTCGATTGCCGCCGTGTGGGCGACGAGCTTGACGTGGTGATGGAGTGTGTCGAAGGCGAGACGCTCGAGGCGTTGGTGGGGCGCTTGGGGGCGACGCCCGATTATGCCCGCGGGCTGTATCCCGTTCTGTGTGAAGCGGTGGGCGAGCTGCATGCTGGTTTTGCAGCTGCGGGGGAGTCGGGGGTACCGGTAATCCACCGCGACCTTAAACCCTCGAACATCATCGTATCGGGCGTGAGGTATGCGGTCGATGCTGGCATGACCTTTTCCTCGCTGGTGATTATTGACCTGGGAATCGCGCGCGTTTGGCGCGATGGCGCCGACGCCGACACCGTCAAGTTTGGCACGCGTTCCTATGCGCCACCCGAGCAGTTTGGGTTTGGACAGACGAGCGTCCGCAGCGATATTTACGCGCTTGGCGCACTGCTGTTCTTTTGCCTGACGGGGGCTGATCCCAAACCGGGGCGTGACATGCGCGAGCAATGCGAGGCGCACGGCATTCCCGTTCCGCTGGCGGATGTGATTTGCATGGCGATGGCGCTCGATCCCGCCAAGCGCTTTGCGAGTGCAAAGGCACTGGGGCATGCTGCGCGTGCGGCGTATGAGCTATGTCTCCCTGCACCGTCGCCCGTGACCTTTTCTGCTGCCAGTGTGCCCCGGGCCGCGGCGTCACAGGTGCAGCGGGTACAGCAGCCGGTTGCCCTCACGCTTCCGTCTTCTGCAAACCGGCGTTCGATCGTCTCTCCCGTGATGTCCAAATGCGCGCGTCTGCTCTCGTGTATCCCCGAGCCCGTGGGGCGCATATGGAATGGATGCGTCTATGCGACAACATTGTTGCTGCTGATGGGCAGCCATTTTGCGGTATTTACGCCGACGGGCGAAAACCGAAACTATCCAACGTGGTTTTTGGCGCTTGAGTATTTCTTTATGGCCGATGGCCTGGTGTTGCTCATTACATTCGGAATGCTCGACCGGCGTAGGCTTCGACGTCGTTTTCCCGTGCTCGATCGGTATCGGGGGAGTGCTTTTGTCGAACTGTGGTTCAAGGCGCTCGGGTTTATGTTTGCCGTCATGTGCGTCGTCGTTGTTATCGGCAACGCGACCGGTATCGTCTCCTAGAGAATTGAAAAGGGGCCCCGTTTGGGGCCCCTTTGCAGTTGCACTTAAATACGGTTCATTTGATTGGCGACCTTGTTGTACCAGTCCTGCCACGTGGGCGGGCAGTACTTCTTGGCGGCTGCCGGGGTAAGCGTGGAACCATAGTTGGCGCCCAGGTAGGCAACGTGGGCGGAGACGCCCTCGCTCCAGCTACCAAAGCTACGCCAACCACCGCCGCGGGCACTCCAGCCCCAGGCGTTATAGGAGCCGGCGCAATAGAGGCCCTTGCTGCTCTCGATGCAGGCGATGGCGGGGGACCAACGGGGATCGACGCCGGTATTCCAGGCGGCGACGGCAAAGTTGTAGCCCTGGCCTGCCATAGGGGAGCCGGCAAGGTAGTTATCGATGCGGCTCGTCCACTCGTTAATGAACGAGTCGTAATCGGAGTTACCGCTATTCGAGCTGTTCACCGTGGTGTCGATGGTGGTGTTGGCGTTGTTGGCCTGGCTGTTGGAGTTGTTGCCGCTTACGCCCTCGCCCGAGATCTTCTCGGCGGCAGCGGCCTTGTCGGCCTCGAGCTTTGCCAGCTCGGCAGCATTTTCCTGCTCGGCCTTTGCCTGCGCCTCGCTGCGGAGCTGCTGAGCCTGCGCCAGTGCATCCTCGGCATTCTTTTGCTCGCCCTCGAGCTGAGACTTGGCCTGATCGAGCTCGGTTTTGTTTTGCTCGAGCTCGGTCTGCATCTTGTTAAGCTCTTCGATCTCGTCGACGCTCGAGCTCGTAATCTGGTTGGTGTATTTGCAGGTGGTGATAAAGTCACCCAGGCTCTGCGTGTTCACCAGAAAGCTCACGATGGGGCTGGTGCCCTTCTGGTACTTGTACAGATCGCGCATGGCGGAGCTTGCCTTGGCCTGCTGCTCGGGTAGCTCGGCCTCAATCTTATCGATGTTCGCCTCATTGGAGTCGATCTGCTTTTGCAGGTCCTCGAGCTTGGTGCGGGCGTCGTTGTAGGCGCTCGTGGCGTCCTCGATTTTTTTCTGGGCGGCGGAAAGCTGATCCTGCGTTGCCTGCGAGGCGGCATAGGCCGCGACGGGGGAGAGCATCGGCGTGGCCGTCAGCGCGACGGCGAGCGCAGCGCTCGTGATGATACGAGCCGGCTTCGACGCGATGAGCGCTGCGGTGCGATGGTTCGAATGCTGCATCCAGTCCCTCTGCAATCAATCGTAGGTTATTGGTCGAGGTGTATTCTACTACTGCTTTCGACCTCAACTTGAACCTTAAAGGTTCTAAAGGGTCAAGTTGAACTTGAGGCTTTGGCCTTGACCTGCGGGAATGGTGAATTGTTGAGAAACCATAGAGTTCAACTTTAACGTTACGGCACCCTGTTGTAACTGAATTCTTGGCTGCAAAAGCTACCTCAACGTGGGGTTTTGCAACTATAGGGTTCCTTCGCGGCGAGCCTGCTCCACCTCTTGGAGCGCCTCAGCCGGCGTAAACGAACAGGTGCCGTCACCGAGCTTGACCATCTGTATGTCGTCACCGATATGGACTTCTCCGCCCTGCAGCACGACGCCAAAAATGCCCTCGTGGGGGAAGATGCAGTCGCCGGCGAGATAGTAGATGGCACAGCGGGTGTGGCAGACTTTGCCGATCTGGCTGATTTCGACGAGCACTTCGCTGCCAATCTTGAGCTGCGTGCCCAAGGGGAGTGAGAGCAGGTTGATGCCCTGGGTGGTGAAGTTCTCGCCAAAGTCGCCCTCGTGCACATCGAGCCCGCGCGCCTGCGCCGTCTGGATAGACTCTGCAGCTAAAAAGGAGACCTGACGGTGCCAATGCCCGGCGTGCGCATCGGAGGCGAGGCCAAACTGCTCGATGACGGTGTCGTGCCCGTCGGCGACGGGTGACTTACGCGTGCCTTTGTGCTCCGACGTGTTGATTGAGACGATGCGGGCGGGCCCGTTGTAAGCATCGTTTGCGGTGCGTAGGGGAGCTGCCGTCTGGGCACGATCCGCAAGTTCGCGCTTTGCGGCGTCAATGATGGGGTTGTTGATCGGATGAGCCTGGGGCACAGTGTACCTTTCGACGGGGCGGGCAACATGTTGAATCCTACAACAACGGTGGGTTCATTGCCCGTTGTCGTACACCGGTGATCGCCGCCTTCGTGCTGGATAATTACGCCGATTGCCATAGATACGGTGGAGCTTTGGGTGTCGGCGGCTCGGCACGCTAGAATAAATCAATTGCACAAAGACCGCCCGTCGTGTGGGCAGTTCTAGATAGGAAGTTTCCATGGCATTGCAGTTTACAGAGCGCGAGTTTATCCCCGTGCTGCTCGGCGGCGACATCAACGCGTATTCGGTGGCGCGCGCTTTCTACGAGGAGTATCAGGTTAAGAGCCTGGTCTTTGGCAAGTACCAGACCGGCCCCGCGTATCGCAGCCAAATTATCGATTACACGCCCAACGTGGATATCGATACCATGCCCGTGATGCTTAAGACCGTCAACGGTATCGCTCGAGCTCATGCCGACAAGACGATTGTCCTGATGGGCTGCGGCGATAACTATGTTGCCCTGGTGGCTCAGGCCAAGGATGCCAACGAGCTGGCGGATAACATCGTTGCGCCTTACGCGCCCTATAGCATGCTTGAGCAGTGCCAGAAGAAGGAGATCTTCTACGAACTGTGCGAGAAGCACGGTGTGCCCTATCCGCATACGTTTACCTTTACTGCGCAGATGCTCAACACGCAAGGAGAGGCGCCTGCCGAGGTGCTCGACCAGAT
The DNA here is from genome assembly GCA_905210085.1 of uncultured Collinsella sp. Taxonomy (GTDB): domain Bacteria; phylum Actinomycetota; class Coriobacteriia; order Coriobacteriales; family Coriobacteriaceae; genus Collinsella. Next base: position 78,527 of record CAJLVJ010000002.1, read on the forward strand.
TGACTTCCCCTACCCGATGATCTTGAAGCCTTCCGACGGCATCATGTGGTGGCAGCATGAGTTCGAGGGTCAGAAGAAGGCTTATGAGATTGCCGACCGCGCCGAGCTGGAGCAGGTTATCCGCGATTCCTATGCCAGTGGCTACACCGATGACCTGATTTTGCAGGATCGCGTGCCCGGCAACGACGAGTACATGCGCGTGCTCACCAGCTATTCTGATCGCAACGGCAAGGTTCGCATGATGTGCCTTGGTCACGTGCTGCTCGAGGAGCATCAGCCCCATGGCGTCGGTAATCACGCCTGCATCATCACCGAGCCCAACGATGAGCTTATGGGTGGCGTGCGCAAGCTGCTCGAGGACCTTCACTTTGTGGGCTATTCCAACTTTGACGTCAAGTATGACGAGCGCGATGGCTCGTTTAAGTTCTTTGACTTCAACACCCGCCAGGGCCGCAGCAACTACTACGTAACCAACAGCGGCTTTAACGTTGCCAAGTATGTGGTGGACGAGTATGTGCTCAACCGCCCGTTTGAGCCGGAGTTTGTGACGGCGCAGGACGAGGCACTGTGGATGGTCGTTCCCATGGGCGTCGTCGACAAGTACGTCAAGGATCCCGAGCTGCGCGCGAAGGTGCATCGTCTTGCCAAGGAGGGCAAGGGCGCCGATCCCTCGTTTATGAAGGGAGACTTTGTCTTTAACCGCTGGTTGCGCATGTGGCACACCAAGCTGCGCCACTTTAAGCTGTTCAAGACGTATTACAAGTAGACGAGTGTGGCGCCCGTCCGGTATGTATCGGGCGGGCGCGGGCATGATACGCGCAATTGCGTGGGCGTCACCAAGGAGGCGGCGATGGAAAAGCTGGGAGTTATCGGCGGCATGGGCGCCGAGGCAACGTCGTATTACTACGACCAGGTGGTACGCCATACGGCGGCTACGTGCGACCAGGAGCATATCGACATGGTGGTGCTTTCCAAGTCGACCATGCCCGACCGCACGCTGGCCATCAAGACCGGTGAGCATGCCGAGCTGCTGGCGACCATGAAGGAGTGCGCCCAAGCGCTCGAGTCACTGGGCTGCGCGCACATTGCCATTCCCTGCAACACGTCGCACTACTTCTACGATCAGATTCAGTCGTTTACCAAGGTGCCGATTATCCACATGCCGCGCGAGTCGGTGCGCTATGCTCTGGCCGGCGCGGTGATGGGGGAGTGCGAGTTCGATCCAAACCTGAGCATGCCGGCCGAGCCGGTGCACAAGATCGGCATCATGGGCACCGACGGTACCGTGGGCGCAGACGTCTATGGGCGCGAATGTGAGACCGCGGGCGTTGAGGTCGTCTATCCCAGCGAAAAGCGTCAGGCCGACGTGATGTCGCTCATCTACGACGATGTGAAGGCCGGGCGCGAGCCCGATATGGATAAGTTTGACCGCGTGATGTGGGAGTTCGCCCGTAGCGGCTGCGACCGCGTCATCCTGGCCTGCACGGAGCTTTCGGTGTTGCAGAAGTATCGCGAGATGCCCGAGATCACCCTCGATGCGATGGATGTCCTGGTGCGCGAGTCCATCATTCGCAGCGGCGTCCCCTACCGCCTCTAGTTCTTCGCCTGCCAAAAAGGGACAGGTTTATTTTGGTAGGTTTTATCTGGTGAAACAGTAAAGGCCTCGGCTCGTTTGGTGCGAGCTGAGGCCCTTTGCGTTGGGTGGTTGCTGTCGGTGGTGAACTAGAACAGGAAGCCGATGGCGATGAGGGCGATGCTGACGATGAGTACGGCGATGTCTAGGCCCTTGATGGGGTAGCGCTTGTACGAGCTGGCGCGCGTACGCAGATAGAAGCCGCGCTGCTCGGCGGCAAGCGCGGTGGCATCGGTCTTGCCCACGCTCGAGA
>CAJLVJ010000003.1 GCA_905210085.1 uncultured Collinsella sp.
CTCGTTGCGGGACTTAACCCAACATCTCACGACACGAGCTGACGACAGCCATGCACCACCTGTATGGGCTCCTCTCGGCCACGGGGTCTCCCCCGCTTCACCCATATGTCAAGCCCTGGTAAGGTTCTTCGCGTTGCTTCGAATTAAGCCACATGCTCCGCTGCTTGTGCGGGCCCCCGTCAATTCCTTTGAGTTTTAGCCTTGCGGCCGTACTCCCCAGGCGGGACGCTTAATGCGTTGGCTGCGGCACGGGGGGATCGTCCCCCCACACCTAGCGTCCATCGTTTACGGCTGGGACTACCAGGGTATCTAATCCTGTTCGCTCCCCCAGCTTTCGCGCCTCAGCGTCGGTCTCGGCCCAGAGGGCCGCCTTCGCCACCGGTGTTCCACCCGATATCTGCGCATTCCACCGCTACACCGGGTGTTCCACCCTCCCCTACCGGACCCAAGCCGCGGAGGTTCCGGGGGCTTCGGGGGGTTGAGCCCCCCGCTTCGACCCCCGGCCTGCCGGGCCGCCTACGCGCGCTTTACGCCCAATGAATCCGGATAACGCTCGCCCCCTACGTATTACCGCGGCTGCTGGCACGTAGTTAGCCGGGGCTTCTTCTGCAGGTACAGTCTTGACTCTTCCCTGCTGAAAGCGGTTTACGACCCGAAGGCCTCCGTCCCGCACGCGGCGTCGCTGCGTCAGGGTTCCCCCCATTGCGCAAGATTCCCCACTGCTGCCTCCCGTAGGAGTCTGGGCCGTGTCTCAGTCCCAATCTGGCCGGTCGGTCTCTCAACCCGGCTACCCGTTGTCGGCACGGTGGGCCGTCACCCCGCCGTCTACCTGATGGGCCGCGGAGCCATCCCCTCCCGTCGGGGCTTTAGCCCGGGCGCCATGCGGCGCCCGGGGGTATCCGGTATTACCCGTCCTTTCGGGCGGCTATCCCGGGGGAGGGGGCAGGTTCTCCACGTGTTACTCAGCCGTTCGCCACTCGCTTCTATCCGAAGATAGGTGCCGTTCGACTTGCATGTGTTAGGCGCGCCGCCAGCGTTCATCCTGAGCCAGGATCGAACTCTCCGTCCAAATATGTTGGGCTTCGGGCCCGTCCGGTCCTCTCAGTCATTCGCTGATCGGTTCCGTTCGATTCATATGGTTTTAGTATAGGAAAAGGAATTTCTCGGGGCCGCCTCTCGGCGGCCTTGCGAAAAACAAATCCAAGTTAGACCATTTCAAATGGTTCGATGTCTGCCCGGATGCGACACTTGAAGTGTCCATCCTCGCAGTATCCGGTTCTCAAGGTGCACGCTTTGCGGCTCATCCGGTTCCACCGGGCCGCGCGGCAAGGAGATATATTGCCAGACCTGAGGGGCCCCGGGGGCGGGAATCGCGCACTCCATATTTTGTTCACAAATAAATAGGTCCCTCAGTCGCATCACTGAGGTTAAAACTGAAGCATTGGCTTCTGATATTGGCGATGACCAGCTGTTTTATGAGTATTGAGACATCGGTCATCTCTGGAGCGCTACTTTACTCCAAAGGCATCAGCTATTTGTTTCCCATCGGTAAAAGGCGGGTTTTGTTCGCCAAGCGTTCTTATATATAGCTAGATACGGGTTCGAACCCGTGCCGCGGCAACAAAAAAGCGACCAACCGGAGTTGATCGCTTTCTATTCCATGGTGGGCCGTCAGGGGTTCAGCCTGCTTCGCAGGCGGCCGCTGCGGCGCTTTCGCGCCTTGCGCGCTGCGCTGGCAAACGCTCACGCGTTTACTCAGCTCCGCGCCCCGACGGGTCCGAACCCATGAAAGGGCGACAAAAAAGACGGCCAACCGAAGTTGACCGTCTCAACAATCTTTGGGTGGGCCGTCAGGGGTTCGAACCCTGGACCTTGGGATTAAAAGTCCCCTGCTCTGCCAGCTGAGCTAACGGCCCGCGGGTGGCATTGTACCACGGTCTGGGACTATTCCCAACTCCATTGACCGTTCTGGAAAATCACAACTTCACGTCCATCAGGCGTAATGCCCGTAATATCGATGTCGTCCGTGCCGATCATAAAATCGACGTGCGTGCTCGAGACGTTAACGCCATGCTCCAGGAGCTCCTCCTTGGACATGTCATACCCACCCTCGATGCATTCGGGGAAACCGACACCTAGCGCGAGATGGCAGCTAGCGTTCTCGTCATAGAGCGTATCGTAGAACAGAACACCACTTTCGCGGATCGGCGTGTTCTTGGAAATGAGCGCGACCTCTCCCAGGTGAGCAGCGCCCTCGTCAGTATCGATGATACTTGCGAGCGTTGCCTTGCCCACGCGGGCGTCGTAGTCCACCACGCGGCCGCCCTCGAACTTAATCCAAAAATCTTCGACCTTATTGCCGTGATGGATGAGCGGCATGGCCGAGTACACGATACCGTCGGCGCGCATGCGATCGGGCGAAGTGAAGACTTCCTCGGTGGGAATGTTGGGGAAGAAGGGGTGCCCATCGGGCGTCTTGCCCTTGCCGCCGGCCCACTCGTGACCTTTCGTCATGCCAATCGTCAGATCGGTTCCATTTGCCGCGTTGTAATGCAGGTAGTCGAAACGATTGTCGTTCAGGAAACGCAGGTTCTTTTCGAATGCGGCGTCATGGAGTTCCCAGTCGCTCTCTGGGTCCTGGCCATCGGCGCGCGCGGTGTGCAGAATCGCATTCCACAGCTTATAGATTGCAACCTCATCGGCGTCTCCCGGGAACACCTCGTGCGCCCAAGCCACGACCGGAGCGCCGGCGATGCACCACGGATTGATGTTGTAATCCAGTCCACGGCGGAAAACTTTGCACTGCGTATTCCTCGCCTTTGATGCCGCGGCCGGCTTGGCTGGATCGATGCCCTTGAGGGCCGCAGGATCCGCACCCTCGATAAAGACAAAGCAGGCACCATCCTGGGTCAAGGAATCCAGCTGCATGCGCTTCCACTCGGGCGTCTGCTCAAAATAGCTTTTCTCGACATGCTCGTACGTGAGCCTCGTCACGGCATCATCGGCCCAAATGACCGTCACGTGGCCGGCGCCGGCAGCATAGGCCTCCGCGACCACCACGCGCGCAAACGGCGCGCACTCGACCGGAGACTGAACGACGACCTCCTGGCCGGGCTTGACGTTTACGCCCTTGCGGACGACCAGGCGCGCGTAGTTTTTAATCTTGGGCTCCAGGGCCTTCATGCCCTCCAGAGCCTCTTCGACCGTCAGGGCAGCTCGAATCATGTGCCACTCCATCTATCTATAGAACAGTAAAAAGGCGCGCCGCAAAAACGACGCGCCTTATATCTTAGCGATAAGTATGTATGCAAACGCTACTTCTTCTTGGAGTCCTTCTTGTCCTCCTCGGCAGCCGCGCGTTCAATAAGAGCGTTGAGCTTGTTCTCGGACATGCCCTCGGCCTGCGCGCGGTACATGTTGCGCAAGGGACGAATACGAGCGAAGTCATAGATAAAGTCGCCCAAAATGATGACGTAGGACAAAACAATGCCGACCATCTGGACAGGGCTGGACACCATGCCAGCGGGAGCGAAGTACAGCGAGGCCCAAATTGCCACGACGAGCACCATGCCAATGGCGAGCACAATCCACCAGATGCGACGGCGCTTGGTGTAGTCCTCGTCCTGCTTGAGGAGGATATTCGACACCGTATAGATGCGGTCCTCCTTGGCGCGCTGCTTAGCCTTGCGGGCGCGCTTCTCCTCTTTAGAGAGGCCCTCGAGGTTCTCGCCCTTCTCGAGCTCTTTGCGGCGTGCCTTAGACGAAGCCGGCACGACGCGAACGGAGCTCGCTGCTTGGCGGGCGGGCTTAGCAGATGCGGCAGACTTGCGCGCAACCCCGGTAACTTCGTGGGATTGCGTGCGCTTGTTCGTGGCGCTACGGGTACTCACTTATGCGTTCTCCTTCATGCTTGTGAACTGGGAGCCCGTGATGATCTGGAAGGCCTCGCGATAGCGCTCGGACGTGCCATCGATGACCTCGGCGGGCAGGTGCGGGGTCTCCCCCGTCATATCCCAGTTGGCCTTGAGCCAATTGCGGACGAATTGCTTGTCGTAGCTAGGCTGGATCTTGCCCTCCTCGTAGCTGGCAGCAGGCCAGAAACGGCTGGAGTCGGGCGTGAGACACTCGTCGATCAGCGTGACCTTGCCATCAATAACACCAAACTCGAACTTGGTGTCGGCAATGATGATGCCACGGGTCGCGGCGTACTCGGCGGCAGCCTTGTAGATCTTGAGGGAAAGGTCACGAATCTGCGTGGCGATGTCCTCGCCCACGATCTCGCAGCAACGCTCGAACGAGATGTTCTCGTCGTGGTCACCGATCTCGGCCTTCGTGGACGGCGTGAACAGCGGCTCAGGAAGCTTGGAAGCCTCGGTCAGGCCCTCAGGCAGCTGGATGCCGCAGACGGTGCCGTTCTCGTCGTAGGTCTTCTTGCCCGAACCGGTCAGATAGCCGCGGACGATGCACTCGATAGGAATCGTCTGGGCCTTCTTAACCAGCATGGCGCGGCCAGCGAGGTAGTCACGATACTCAGCAAACTCCTCGGGGAAATCCGCCGGGTCGATGGAAACGAGATGGTTGGGGACGATGTCGGCAAACTTATCGAACCAGAATGCCGAGATGCGATTGAGTACCTCTCCCTTAAACGGAATCTCGTCGGGAAGAATGAAGTCGAACGCAGAAATGCGGTCGGTGGCGACCATCAGCAGGTTTTCACCGGCATCGTAAATATCACGAACCTTGCCACGGGAATCCGGACGACGCTCCATCGTTGTCACGTGAGTCACTCCTTACCTAAATACGACAGAAATGCGAGTTCTTTCCCGCATGTTTTCGCAAACTCGGAGCGGCAGGGACGCGGCCCCTCCTTCACCGAATAGCGAAAAGCTAGTGCTCCATTGTAGTAGATGCCGCGTCTGCCGTGTGCTCGCGGGGCAGATGAATTGTAAAAGTCGTACCCTTTCCAAGCTCCGACTCCACGGATATGTAGCCATGGTGACGCTCGACGATCTGCTTGGTCACGGCGAGGCCGACGCCCAGGCCGCCAGCTTCGCGGGCGCGGCTGGCATCGGCGCGCCAAAACCGCCCGAAGATGCGCGACAAATCGTCCTTGGCAATACCGATGCCGGTATCAGAAACGGCAATGCTGACGTGCTTGCGGTCACTGAGCACCGACACCACGACCCAACCGCCCTCGGGGGTGTAGCGCATGGCGTTGCTCATGAGGTTGATAACACATTGCGTGATCATGTCGGGATCGGCCTCGACGACATCGTCGTGCCCCTGGGTCTCGTCCGCAAAACGCAGGCGCAGATCGCGGTCGACAAACAGGCGCTCCTGGGCATTGACGATGGAACGCACGAAAGGAACCATGTCCACCGGCTCAAGGTTGAGCGGAGCCGTGCTGTTTTCCATGCGCGACAGGTCGAGCATCTGCTGCACCAGACGAGCCAGGCGACGCGTCTCGGAAGCAACGGTCTCCAAATGCTCATCGTCGGTGGGATACACGCCATCCTGCATGGCCTCGACCGTTGCGAGCATGGCCATAAGCGGCGTGCGAAGCTCGTGCGCAACGTCTGAGGTCAGACGCTTCTCATGTTTCATATCCTTCTCGAGCGAAGTGGCCATCTCATCGAAGGTCTCACCCAGCTGATCGATCTCGTCATCGCCGCGCAGTCCCGTGCGAGCCGACAGGTCGCCGTCACGGATTTGCTTTGCGGTACTGGTAATGCGATGAATCGGCTTGGTGAGCATGCGCGACACGAGCGATCCGATAACGACCGAAATGCAGATTGCAACAACCGCGGCGAGGGCCATGGCGTTAAAGGTCTTCTCCCTAAACGCAGAGTCCGCCTTGGTGAGCAGAGCGTCGGAGCCAATGGCCCACAGCTTTACCTGTCCGACATGCTCGCCGGAAGACGTTACAATCTCGACGTTAGCAACGCTATCGGAGTCGGTTGGAGCAGACGAGACCGGGCTATGCGATGCCCTCTTGCCGCTCGTGTCGTCGGTCGTAGCCTGGTTTTCGCGTACATCGGCGGTGGCGCTTGCCGAGGGCCACGAGTCGTCGTAGACGATGACGCCCTTTTTATTGACGACCTGCATACCAAGATCATCGGACACCAAGCTCGATGTCGCAACCGTACGCAGTTCCCCCGCGGTCCAGGAACCGTTTTCCTCATATGACGTTGCCAACTTTTCGGCAGCGGAATTGGCGATTTCGACAATATTGGAGCGCGTGTAATCCGTAAAAACCGTGCCCCATACAACGGAGACTACGCCCACCAGCACCAATACCGTCATGAGCGATGTCAGAGCAAAAGCAAGTGCCATGCGCGAGGGATAGCTCATCGTTGGCCGTGAATCGGAGCGAGGCGTGTTCCAACTAGCCTTGGAACCCGCCTCGCTCTCCTGCTTGTGCTTTTGCCCGATTTCAAAGCGCGCAGGTGTCATATGTGATTTCCCTATTTCTCGTCCGACTTATCGGTCTTGGCCGGAGCCTCGAAGCGATAGCCGACACCATGGACGGTGTAGAGCCACTTGGGCTTCTTGGGATCATCGCCCAGCTTGGCGCGAAGATTCTTCACGTGGCTATCGATGGTGCGCTCATAGCCCTCAAAGTCATACCCGAGCACTTTCTCGACCAGCTCCATGCGGTTATACACACGGCCGGGATGGCGGGCAAGCGTGGTGAGCAGCTTGAACTCGGAAGCCGTCAGATCGACTTCCTTGCCCTCGACCAAGATCTTGTGGCCCGAGATATCGATGACCAGATCGCCGAAGTCGAGTACCTCGACGGCGGGCTCGTCGGCCTGATGGGCACGGCGGAACAGAGCGCGAACGCGGGCGACGAGCTCGCGCGGCGAGAACGGCTTAATCAGATAGTCGTCGGCGCCGAGCTCAAGACCGATAATACGGTCCTCGATCTCGCCCTTAGCCGTCAGCATGATGATGGGGACATCCGAGGTATCGCGAATGGTGCGGCAAACGCGCTCGCCGGGGATCTTGGGGAGCATAAGGTCGAGCACGACCAGGTCGAACTGATGCTTCTCGAACTCCTCGATCGCGGACTGGCCGTCGCCGACGCCCACAACCCAGTAGCCTTCGCGCTCGAGATAGGCAGCGACGGCGTCACGGATTGCCTTCTCATCCTCGACCAGCAGAATCTTTTTTGCATCTGAAGCCATAACACGGCCCCCCTGTCTCAATTAGCTAAGAACAAGCCCATTTTAACGCACCTGAGCCCGCCGGATGCCGCTATGACGCGGCAGCTCGGCGGGCGGTACTCACAATTACAACGCGTTTATTCCCCTGTTGGCGCCTTTTTAACCCCTCTAAGCTTAAAGAGAGAATAGGCGTGCAGTGACCGTCTCTGGTATACCCTGGCTGTTGCGCACCGTGGCGTACGTAAGGAATGAGTTCGATTTTCCCGCCGTAGCTGGATAATCGCCATACTCCAAAGCGCGGTCGGGCGACAGCAGCGAGCCATAGGTCTTGGCAGAGGTGTCGATCAGGAAATGCGACGCCTGTACCTTAACAAGGTATTTATTCTTCTTGCCAGCCGCACATGCGAGCGGCTCGCGTGACAGGAAGAGGTACGGCCCTCCCTCATTACCGATATACGTGCCCATATTGCCCAGGCTGCCCACGCCACTATAGGCCGCCTCGATAGAAAACACGAAGGTATCGCCCATATATACGGCCTCGAAAGGCGAAACTGACGAAGGAAGGACCAACTGGGCACGCTTGGTGTTGTTGCCGTCGGTCAGATCGATTGCCGTTATGCCGTAGTAGACGCCCTCGTCGTTGCGGACACGCGGCGAGATGGTCAAAATGCCGTCGCTCGCGCGCGGGGCCGATGCAAAGCGGCCCGTCGATTTCCAAATTGTCTCGGCCTTGGATTCATCAAGCGAGCGACGATAGCAAAACGAATCACTACTCGTTTTATTGCCGCCTGCCGAAGGCATTTTATACCAGATGACCGATGACCCGAACGCCGTAAACAGGGGCGGATCATAGTCCTTGCCACCTCGATCGAGCTCAACCACGTCGCCAGAGAGCGAAGCGCCCGACAGATTTTGAGCGTAGAGCTTCCACGATGAATTGGCAAAGTTCATCTCAACCCACGCGAATACGCCGTCGCCGGCACGGACATCGTAGAATGCATATCCCGTGCCCTCGATAGGATCCTCGATTAATGTGGTAAGCGAGCCATCACCCAGGTTGAGCACACCGAGTGTGTTGGCGTGCAGCGCCGATGCGGGCGCCATCATCGCCGCGGCGTAATCGCCGTCGCAGTAGTACAGCAGCGTACCCAGAGGCAGCGTCCACGACGCCGCCGGCTCAAGATCGATGTCGACAGCCTCATACTCATCCGTAATCGAGATGATTTTGGAATCGTCCTTGATAACCTGCGGCTCGCCGGCGGCATCATCGCTGGTACCCGTTTTTTTCGAGCATCCGGCAAGCACCGTGGCAGCGCCCGCGGCAGCCCCACCGAGTACAAAGCCGCGACGCGATATTCCGTTCTTGATGTGATCGGCGATACCCATTAGGCGATCTCGGCGCGAGCGGCCTCGATGGCGCGCGTAAGCTGGTCGGCGCAGGAGGTCTTTTTCATACCGCAGGTATTACCGGCGAGAACCTCGATTACGCGATCGGCAGGAGCGCCCTCGACCAGCTTGGAGATTGCCTTGAGATTGCCGTCGCAGCCACCGGTAAACTCAACGCCTATCACCTTGTTGCCGTCATCGGAAAGGTCAAGGTGAATATTGCGAGCACACACGCCCTGAGGCTTGTAATCAAACGAAATCATGCGATCCCCTCTCAGAATGTTATTCGAGACGACTATTATCCCCGTCTTTCCTAAATGCAACGAGGCGCTTTGCCGGCAACACACATTACCAGCAAAGCGCCCTAAAAAGCTAACGTTATGCCCGAACCTACTCGAAGCTCAGCTGCTCCAGACGATCAAAGACCGTGTCGATACGGGTGAGGAAGTCCCATGGATCAAAGATCTCGTCGAGCTTCTCCTGGCTGACGGTGCAGCGCGGGTCGGCCTCGAGACGCTCCTTAAAGGTGGGGCCGGAGACACAATCCTGTACCTCGTGCCAGGTTGCCATGGCGTTCTCCTGCACAATGGCGTACGCGTCCTCGCGGGTGATGCCCGTATCGACGAGGGCGAGCAGCACCTTGGAGGAGAAGATGAGGCCGCGGGTCTTATTGAGGTTGGCCATCATGCGGGCAGGGTACAGCTGCAGGCCGTCGATAACGCGGATGAGGCACTGGAACATGTGGTCGAGGGCGATGAAGCTGTCGGCCTGGGCGACGCGCTCGGCAGAGGAGTGCGAAATGTCACGCTCGTGCCACAGGGCGACGTTGTCGAAGGCAACCTGCGCGTTGGCCTTCACGACGCGCGACAGGCCGCAGACCTTCTCCATGGTGATGGGGTTGCGCTTGTGCGGCATGGCGGAGCTGCCCTTTTGACCCTTACGGAACGGTTCCTCGGCCTCGAGCGTATCAGTCTTCTGCAGATTGCGGACCTCGGTAGCGATGCGCTCGCAGGTGGCCGCGGTGGTGGCGAGAACGCCGGCGAGGTAGGCGTGATGGTCGCGGCTAATAACCTGCGTGGACAGCGGGTCGTGAACCAGGCCCAGGTGCTCGCAGACATATTCCTCGACAAACGGCTCGATGGAGCTGTAGGTGCCGACAGCGCCCGAGATGGCACCAAAGGCAACATTTTTGCGGGCGTCCTCAAGACGATCCAGATCGCGCTTGAGCTCCCAGGCCCAAGAGCCAAACTTCATGCCGAAGGTCATCGGCTCGGCATGGATGCCATGAGTGCGGCCGGCACAGAGCGTGTTACGCTCCTCAAAGGCGCGACGCTTGCAAATCTCGCCGAGCTTCTTGACGTCCTCGATGATCAGGTCGCAGGCCTGGGTGAGCTGGTAGCACAGGGCCGTGTCGCCCAGATCGGAGCTGGTCATGCCATAGTGAACCCAGCGGCTGGGCTTGGGGTCGCCCTCGGGAACATCGGCATCGATGTATTCCTTCATGTTGGTCAGGAAGGCAATGACGTCGTGACGCGTGACTTCCTCGATCTCATCGACCTTCGCCTTCTCAAAGTTGGCATGGTCGCGGATCCACTGGGCCTCGTCTTTGGAAATACCGATCTTGCCGAGCTCCGCCTGGGCCTCGCAGGCCAGAACCTCGATCTCCTGCCAAATGGCGTACTTGTTCTCGAGGGAGAAGATGTGTCCCATCTCCGGGCGGGTATAGCGATCGATCATAGCGGCTCCTTTTTGGTTATTGGCACGTTGGTCGTAACCCAACCATTGTACCGTGCGCAGGTGCAAGTATGGGCAGCAGGCATTAACCTAACATTTTGGAATTGGAGCGAGCATGGGGACGTCCGCGTTATTTGCTTCGCAAATCCGCACCGGCTGCGGTCGATCCCCTCGGATTCACGGTGACGATGGGGGAGACTTTGTTGAATTGGCCGTCCCGAGGTCTTCTGTGCTCCATGGAGCGGGCAACGGGACATCCGCTTATTTGCTTCGCAAATCCGCACCGGCTTCAGACGCCTGTCGGCGCCTTCGCCTGCTCGCTACAAACGCTTCGCGTTTGCTTTACGCTCGCACCCTGTCGGGTTCGAGTCCCGGCGCTTTATTGAAAAAAGCACGGCACCGTAATGGTGCCGTGCTTGTGCTTCTAGCTGGAGCGGGCAACGGGACTCGAACCCGCGAGTGTCAGCTTGGGAAGCTGATGCCTTACCACTTGGCGATGCCCGCTTGTCTGTTGGCTAGTATAACGCGGTTGTCTTGTTCGATACAAGGGTGGTGATGCTTGTTTTAGCTGTGGAGATTCGTTTGAAAATCACGTCAATTGTGGAGACGAGGACCTTTGACTTCCTGTTCTCCCTATCTTCTACCTGCACTTTTGCTTGATTGTTGTATTTGAGCTCAATTTGTCAGGAATTGGGCAAGCTTTTGGTCAGGCTCCGGTACTTACCCGCATGAACCTCGGGGGTAGCCTCATCCTACGCGTCGCAGCCTCCCCGTGCGGCGCACGAGGGATAAGGAGCAGCCATGTCCAACGCACCCACGCACTCTGTCCACAGCGCAATCGCAACAGGTCCGCTGCTCCTGCTCCTCTTCCTGCTTTTCGGCTGCCTGGCACCGGGAGCCGCATTTGCCGTCGATGGCTACGACCAGCTCGGCTTCCGCACTATTAGCGATGATTGTGGGTCCTTCCTCATCGGCAAGTATGAAGCTCAAGACGCCTCGATTGCCTACTGCATGAACCAGGAGCGCCCCGGCCCCACCAAGCCGGGCGGCCCATGGCTCAACTTTGATCAAGGCTGGGTGTGGCTCGACGACGAGTTCGCGGCAATCGTTTGTCACGGATATCCTACCGCCACGTCGTTTGGCGGTTACCATCTTTCACCTGATCGTGCCCGCGCCGCAACCCAGCTTGCCGTATGGATGCTCAACGGCACTACCCATGTCGACGGTACCTACTCTTACACGACCGCTCAGGGCAAAACCAAGAGTGGGCACTTTACCGCCGACAATGAAGTCGTGGCGGCGGCGCGGTGGCTCCACGACAGCGCAAAATCAGGAAGCATCAAAGCCGCTCCGCACCGCGCGCGGCGCTATCTAGGAGCCGTATCGGGCGGCAGCAAACGTCAGGACATGCTCTATGTACTGCCGGCGGTCTCTGTTTCCTTCCAAAAGCAGTCTGCAAACGCTGCCATTACCAGCGGAAACAATACTTATCAGTTTGCCGGGGCAACATTCGATCTTTTTGAGAGCGCCAGCGACGCACGTGTTGGCACCATCCAGATGGACAGCAACGGTCGGGCGCAAGCAACACTTCTGCCCAACACAGCATACTACCTAGTTGAAACGAAGGCGCCGGCCGGCTATGTCCCCCGCCACGATCGCATCGCCTTTACCACGGGGAATGACGGCGGGCGGGTCGCCATTGATGAACAGCCCGGCACCATCAACCTGCGTATCGTAAAACTCGATACCGCGACGAATGCCGGCCCCCAGGTAGGTTCTTCACTCGCAGGAGCAGAGTTCACGTGTGTGTCGCAATCAACCCCTGGATGGGCGCAAATCCTCACGACCGACGAAAGCGGTCAGGCCACCCTCGCCGATGTCCCCTTAGGAACCTTTACCATCTACGAATCAAAAGCCCCCGAGGGCTACCTGCCATCCAACGACAGCTGGACCTATACCGTTGGAGCCGACCAGCTCGGCGATTCAGGCGTGGTCGAGATCGAATCTCGCATTTCCGATATCCCCATTGCGTTTGACCTTGAGATTTCCAAATTCAAGGATTACGGCAATAGCGACCAATCCGGCCTGGAGCAGCCGGCGGAAGGTGTTGTCTTTGAGGTTGTCAGCAACAGCTCTCAGCAGGTTGTTGGCACACTGACCACAAACATCTATGGCTTTGCCTCCACCAAAGATCAGCCCGAAGCATGGTTCGGCACAGGCAAGCGACCCGCCGGTGTCCACGGAGCCGTCCCATACGACCGTGCCGGCTACACGATTCGCGAGGTTCCGGAAACCGTCCCCGAGGGTTTTAAACGTGCAGGGGAATGGACCGTCGGGCCCAATCAGATTTCCAACGGCGCCGAGCTTCAATATATCGTGGACAACCACGCTCTGTCGACGCATCTCCAGATTGTAAAACGCGATGCCCAAACAGGCGCTTCTGTTCCACTAGCCGGATTCACCTTCCAACTCCTCGACAGCAATCATGAACCTGTCTCACAAACTTGCTGGTATCCAGCACATAACGTAATGGACACCTTTACGACTGACGCGACCGGGACCGTCACACTGCCCGAATCGCTCGTGCCGGGCACCTATTATGTACGCGAAACCTCGGCCAAAGAGCCCTATCTTGTCGACGAAGAGATCGAGGTAAACATACCCGCCGACATGAACCTAACGCCCGTTGCAATCGCCTCGTATTATGACCACGCCGCGACCGGAAACATCAGGATCGTTAAAACCGATGCCGTAGACGGCAGCAGCCTCGCGGGCGCCATCTTTGAGATCCGTGCCTCGGGTGATATCGTGCGCCCCGACGGTAGCATTGCCGCGCTCGACGGTGAGACTGTCGCGACCGTCACGACGGATGAAACTGGAGAAGCACGCGCGGACGACCTCCCGCTGGGATCTGGCACCGCACGCTACGAGGTTGTCGAGACTCAAGCGCCGGCAGGCTTCTTGCTCGATCGGACAACCCATATTGTCGACCTTACTTATGCCGACCAGAAAACACCCGTTGTAGAAGCACGGCTTAACGTATCCGACGATTACACCAAGGTTGATATCTCCAAGGTCGATGCAAGCGGAGAGCAGGAAGTGAAAGGCGCACAACTCACCTTATATGGTCCCGATAAAACCGAAATAGACTCCTGGACCTCATCCGACAAGCCGCACCGCGTCGAACATCTTGCACCCGGCACCTACTCGTTGCGCGAAATGATGTCTCCGCGGACCTATGACCTTGCCGAGGAAATAACGTTTGAAATAAAGGATACGGGAGAAGTCCAATCCGTCGCGATGAAGGATGTGCCCATCGAGATCAAGGGACAGGTCGACAAGCGTCAGGAACTTGTCCAACCTATCGAAAAGGGCCTGTTGGCTAACGGCGATGGTAAAAACCGCGCCACGACGCAAACCAATAGTGATGGGCTTTTCTCCTATACCATCGATGCTCGTAACGATTCCGCTACTTGGGTTGATGAGTTTACGATTACCGATGATCTTGAGTGCGCCAAAGACGGCACAGCGAGATTCATCTCAATCGAAACCCCCGTCGCCATCGGCGACCTCAACGGTCTGTGCAACGTATGGTATCGCACGACGCCGTTGGACTCGACAGACGTCGATGAGCCGGCAAACGCGACACTTGACGATGGGCACGAAAATCCTTGGCTTGAGTCCGACGAAGTAAAAGAGAGCCTGGGTGAGGACTGTCGCCTCGTCGATTACGACGGTTGGCACCTCTGGAAGGCGGATATCTCGACCACGGAATCCACCACACTCGAGGCGAAAGAACTCGACCTTGCATCCAATACCGTCGTAACGGGCATTCGAATTGAATACGGTGCGGTAGCCGCCGACTTTACGACTCGAAGCGATGCGGATTCTTGGACCCGCGATGATCTCAAAGATGAGCACGACGACCTTGACGATGCCAAAGCAATCCTTGGCACAGACGCTCGGGGCGCAGTCGTACACATGCAGGCAACGTCGGCTTATACGCCCCAAACCGCACTCACCAACAGCGCGCGCGTCGATCTTTGCCGCAACGGTGGCGGCGATAAACTTGAGTCACATGACGAGGACAGCGTCATTCAACGCTGTACCCTACCGCAGGACCTACCGGCAACAGGATCAGTTCCCATCGCCGCTTGCATCACCGCGCTCCTGACCTCGGGTGCCGCAGCCCTATGGTTCGCTCGCCTTAGGTCGATCCCAAAGAAGCGCTAGCGCGATGAAAAAGCGGGCGAGCCAGTCCCCTGGCTCGCCCGCTTTCAATCATGTAAATCGCCGTATCTACTCTGCAGACGAAGATCCACCATCAACGATTGCTTGCTCGGACTCAGGAATCCCATCGGCACCCGTGCTCTGTTCTTGCTCCACCTCTTCGCTGATTGCGGAGGCGGGGGTCGAGCCCTTTGCACCCACGATGTAGGCAGCCCCAAATCCTAACGCAATGGCAATCAAGGTCAAAATCACGTAGACAGGCCAATGGCGCTTAATATACGAAAACACGTTGACTCCTTAGAGCTCCGTCTACGAACGGCGGATAACCTCGGTCACGACCTCGGATACCGTGGCAATGTTCGTCGGGTTGACATTGTGGGGCAGGTCGTCCTCGGTACGAGCGCAAGCTAGACGCGTGCCGTCCACGCCGGCGATGGTGAGGGCTCGGCGGCTCGCCTCGAGCGCGGCATAGGCATCGGTCTTGGCATAGGGCATCTCGAGCGCGCCACAATCGACATGGAACGACTTGCACACCTTGCTGACCAGGTTCATGATGCGGCGATCGCCCTTGAGCAGCTGCTGTTCGCCCTCAACCGTCACCACCGAAAGCCTACCGGCGCCGACGGATTCAAGATTGATAAAGAATACGCCGCGGAGCTTGTCGCGATGCGAAGCCAAGAAGGCCTTCATACCGGCGCCATCACAATCCGAGGCGCCCGTTGCCACAAACCAGATATCGTGACCGAGCAGCTCATCATCGCCCATAGAGGCGACAGCCGAGAGCATATCTTCGGAAGAAGCGCCATCGGAAAACGTAGCGCCACCCTTCCAGCCATCGTTATCGTCCTCGAAGTTATCCCACGAACCGATACCGCGACCGGACTTCTTGGCATCGTAATCGTCTTCGACGCCCAGCCAGTCACTCATGCTGTCCTGCTCGTTTTTCTTTTTACGGCCGAACAGACCACCCAGGCCGCGCTTACGAGACTTGGGTGCCGCCGGGGCGGGAGCCAAAATGGTCTCGATCGGCTGCGCGCCCGACGCAACGGGCATAGGAGGCGCAACGGGTGCCGATGTGGGTTCGGGACCTTGGGCGGTAGCAAAGGGGTCGTTGACCTGGGCAGAGGGATCGGGAAGGTCGAACAGCGACGTGCGAGACGCAACGTTTGCCTGCTTCATAGACGGCAGCGACGGATCGGGGACCGAAGCCAGCGGAGACGAGGAGGGTGCCGACGCCGGGTCGGGAACATTCATCTGCGGACGCGGCGATGCCTGGGAGGAAATCTGGGCCATAAGGGAATCGACCGTTTCGTCCTGGGTGGGAGCGACATTGGCAACCGTGGCACCGGAACCACTCGGGGTCGGC
This sequence comes from uncultured Collinsella sp., assembly GCA_905210085.1. Taxonomy (GTDB): domain Bacteria; phylum Actinomycetota; class Coriobacteriia; order Coriobacteriales; family Coriobacteriaceae; genus Collinsella. The sequence continues at coordinate 15,883 of CAJLVJ010000003.1, forward strand.
ATGGTGAAAATCTGCGTGGAGTAAGGCCTCGACTCATCCGTTTCGAGAGTCTCGGAAACCACAGACACTTCCTCCTGCTCGGCCTCGGTCGAATCATCTTGCTCGGCTGCCGCGTATTGCTCTTCGCCAGAGTTGGCCTCAACGGGCTCGTCCTCGGCGGCATCTTGGATTTCGGCGGCATCAATAGGCTCGTCATCGTCCACTGCGTCGCCCTGCTCATCGGAAACAGGAAGGGGCTCGGCAATCGCGGTGCCTTGCTTTTCAAACGTTATCGTGGAATCGAACTGCGCGGCATCAAACGACATGGTGCTATCGACGTGCTGCTGAGCCTCGAAAGACGTCGTCGCCTCAACAACATCCGCGGACGCCGGTTGCTGGGACTCAAAGGACGTTGTAGCTTCGGCGGCGTCGACGGGCACGGACTGCATAGCCTCGTTCTGCTCGAACTCTTGCGCCGCGTGCTCACGTGCCGCCTCGGCTGCCTGCTGCTGAGCGATAGCCTCCTGCTCGGCAGCCTCGCGTGCGGCAGCGCGCTTCTCCTCGAAATCGTCGACAAATTTCTTGCCCTTTGCAAGCGCACCCTTAAAGAAGTTGGAAGCGCTGGCGCCAATCGACGAGAACGCGGATGCAATGTCGGCATGGGGCGTTGCCGCGGGAATCTCGGCCGAGAAATCAGTATCGCTCTCGTAAGACATGCGCCTCGGCTGTTCAACGTAATCGTCGTCAGACTCGTCCGCAACGTCTTGCGCCGGCGCGGCGGGAGCCAAAATGTCCAGTCCTGCCGCGGGATCGATCGCGGACACCGCCTCGGGATCGGCAACGGCAGCGGTAACCGCGGCAGACTCATCATCCGCAGCGACAACGGGCGCAGGCGCAGCCACGACGGGGGCAGGCTCGGGCTCAAACGTCGGCTCCTCGCCCTCCTCGTAATCGAGCGTGCAGGACTCGGGAAGCATTCCGAGCGCACGGATGGCATCCGAACCAAAGCGGATGTTGCCGGCGGCATTGCGATAGAGCTTGGGCTCGGGCTCGGCCGCGACAGGCTCCTCCACCGGCTCGGCAGCGGAAACCTCGTTATTGAACTCTTCAGCCTGGACAGCCTGATTCTGATCCTCGGGCACGATGGCGCCGATCAGCGTCTCGTCGGCAGACGCACCCTCAAAGCCCTCGATCTGCTCGTCGAAAGCCTCACCCTGTTCGGGCTCGGTCTGAGCGTCGGGAGCAATCGGCTGACCGAATTCGTCCTCGGCGTAGGTAGGCTCTTCATACTCGATGGTGTTGCCGTAGTCGTTTTGCTGCTGGGCCGCGGCATATTCCGCCGCTGCGCGCGCCATTTCCTCGGCACGACGCTTCTGCTCCCCAAAATAGGTATCGAACGGAACATCGTCGGGAAACTCGTTTTCGCCCTGGAAGGGAGCAACGTTGTCCATAACGCCGAGCATAGCGGCGACAGAAGACTTGTTGCACACCGCGCCGGACGTATAGGGAAGAATGTGGCGGTTAGAGATGATGTTTACCGCGTTGGCGAGTGCAACGAGGGAAGCGAGGATCGCGACAATCCACAGCAGAACTTTGAGCGCGCCGGGGAGCGGCAGAATACGCAGGATGGCAACGGCAGCGGGGGCAACCGTGGCAACGGGCAACAGCTTGGCGATGAGCGCACGATATGAAGCATAGGGCTCGCGGGCGAGCAGCTCGGCACGGGGAGAGTCGTAGTGTGCGACAACGACCACCGGGCGGTTACGCGGAGACGCGAGCGGGCCCGAGGCCTTGTGGTAGGCGATGACATTTTGGCTCACGCCCGTCTTGCCCAGGCGCGAAACCACGGGATGCCCCGTGCGCTCGAGCACGTAGAGCACGGCACCGACAATGGCCAGCAAGGTGCCGACCAAGCCGATACCGCCGCCGATGCCCATCAGCAGGGCGCCGGCAAACGCAAGAATACCGGTAACGGCAAATGCCAACCTACTGGGCGCCGGGGCATTGAACTCCTGAACCTCGGGGTCAAAGCCGTGGTTGCGGAAGATCTGAGCGATATCCTCGGCAGCCAAGCGCTCTTCTTCGCTGCACGCCGGCGTAATGCCGGTGTTCTGCAGCAGGTGGTTAATATAGTTCTGGGTGTTCGCCATGTGCGCTCCACATCCATAATCCGACAAATAGGCCCAATGCATGCACATTAGAACCGTATATAGTCGAAAGTATACCCCGAGCGAGCGCAAACGACCGAATTCGGGCCATCTTAACGCCCCGAGCGGACAAGGATATAGCCTAATCTCCATATCGGACTAAAATCATGGCAGCAAACCACCTTCTCATGCGAGGACCCTATGACGGCAAGCGACACGACCGAGACAATTAAAAAGGGGAATTCGGAGCCCAGTTTCGATAAAACGGCTCAGCGCATCCTCAATCTTTTCTTTGTGCTCAATAGCTCCCCCGAACCGCTGACGACCGAGCAGATCGTCTTGGATTCTGACCTGGGATATGGCTCGGGCAATATCGACTCGGATAAGCGCAAGTTTCGACGCGATCGTGACAAACTGCTCGAACGCGGCATCTTAATCAAGGAGGTTCGCCCCACCGGCGCGCAGGAGACCGAGGAAAGCTCGTGGACAATCGACCGCGAGCACACGTTTGCTGCAGGCGGCCTCATCACCGCAGACGACGCCGATATCCTGCTCAACGCCATCGACCAGACGCTAGCGGCCGGCTCATCCACTTTTGCCGCACCGCTTGCCGATATTCGCTCCAAGATTGCCTACCTCACCGGTAGGACGACGGTGGACGAAGCACCGATCCGCCGCTCTCCCACCGTCGATGCGGTATGGAGCGCCTTTGCCGAGCGATGCGCGCTGCGATTTTTATATCAGAACGGACGCGGTGAGCAGAAAGAACGTACCGTCTGCGTCTACGGCATGTTCGAGCGCGAGGGCGTGGCGTACTTCTGCGGCCTCGACAACGTCACCGGCGACATCAGGACATTCCGCTGCGACCGTATCGTTCGCGCTTGGCGTCCTTCGAAGGCCTACGTCATCCCCGCGGACTTCAACCTCAGCGACTACCTGTTCTTTGAATTCGATTTTGCCGACCGACCGCCCGTTGCAGCCACGTTCTCATTCGCCCCTCAGACGCAGATCGATATGATCAACGGCCTCACGCGTGGGCGAGGTGAGCTCGTACACACCGATGTGGGATGGACCTGGACCGTTGACGTGCGCGATCTTGAAGCCGGCGCCTCATTTTGCATGGCCCACGCCATGGACGGCATGAGGCCCGTGGCCCCCAAATCGCTCAAACAGGCGTGGAACCACCTCATTGAAAGGACGGTGCACGAGTATGCCCGTGCGTAAACTCACCAGCGAGCAGAGACTCTCGCGCGCCATCGACATCATGGAGGCCCTCTACGCCGCCGGCGAGAGCGGCATGACACGAACCGAGATTTGCAGTCGCTTTGACATCACGGGGGTATCGCTCGACGAGATTCTCGAGATCGTCTCGACGCTCGCGAACCGAGAATCGGGCGCGCGCATCATCTGCGAATGCCGCGGCGAGCGTGTGGTCCTCACCGGTGACGCCGGGCGTGTGCTACCGCTGCGCTTGAGTGCCGCCGAGGGCGCTGTGCTCAACCATGAACTTGAATCGTTGGGGATCGAGCCGCAGACGGCAGCTCGGATTCGACATGCCCTTCTACCCGAAGAGCTCGGCTATAACCAGCGCGTCTTTGACACCGTCAACCACGGGTCGCACTGGCAGCAGCTGAGCTGCGCCATTCAGGACGGTGTTCGCTGCCGCATCTCGTATCGCTCGATGGACGATGCACGGCCACGTGAGCGTCTGGTCGACCCCTTGCGCATTACGGCAAACGGCGACCAAACATACCTGATTGCCTGGGACATCGCGGTCGATGAGCAGCGCACCTATCGCATGGATAAAATCGAGGGACTCGCCTTGACGGAAGACTCCGTCGTGCCTCATGCACCGGACGTTGCATCCCTCCACGATTCCCTTGCTCGGACGCAGCGTAGCGCAAAGCTCTTGATGCCATTCGATATGGCGGAGCATCTGGACTGGGCCGGCATCACCCTAATCGAGCGCAGCGGGGCAGACATGGCAACGGTAACCGTGCATTATGGCTCCGAGCGTTGGCTACTGAGCCAGGTAATCGCAGCGGGCGGAGCCATCCGCATCTTGGATGACCCCGCCCTGTCAAAGCGTCTGTGCGATATGGCAAAGACCCTCGTCTGTCCGCTTTAGCGCCGCCGCTCGTGGCGTGCACGCCACAGTTGCAGATAGTGCCCGATCTGCGCCGATTCGATGCGCTGGTAGGAGCTCGTAGGCAGCGACGTTAAGAACTTCTTTCCGTAGCCCTTCGTCACCAGGCGCGGGTCGGCCAGAATCAGCACGCCGCAATCGGTCGACGAGCGGATAAGGCGGCCGGCCGCCTGCTTGACCTCGAGCACCGCCTCGGGCAGCGAATAGCGCGCCCAAGCGCGGTCTTCGCGCAGGTTGCGCTCGCACGAGAGCGGGTCCGTGGGACTCGAGAACGGCAGCTTGGGAATGATGACGCAGCGCAGCGTCTCGCCGCTGGCGTCGAATCCCTCCCAGAAGGCCTTAAGGGCAAAAAGCGACGAGGTCGGCTCGTTGATAAACCGGTCGCGCAGGCGACGAGGAGATGAGTTGCGCTGCTGGCAGTTGAGCTCCAGACCCGCACGGGCCATCTTAGGCTCAACGCGGGCGTACAGGTCTTCCATGTCGCGCCGATTGGTGAACAGTGTGAGCACCGATCCGCCCATGGCAAGATGGGCGTCGACCAGCACGCGCTCGAGCGCTGTAAGATAGCTCTCACGATCGCGCGGATCGGGGATATCGCCCGCAACGACTACAGCCATGTTCGAATCGAAGTCGTAGCTCGAGTCCAAGTGCAGCGACGAGGATGTTGAAGCACCGATGCGATCGAGACCGACCGCGTGGTTAAAGTGTTCAAAGCTTTTGGACACCGTCATGGTCGCCGAGGCAAAGATAGCCGTGTGAACCTCGGGCAGCCACTCGGTTGCCAAGGCCTCGCCAATGTCGATGCGCTCTGCGGTCATTGACTCTCCGCCGGCACGCAGCCTGCGATTGACCTGCAGCGAATACACGTAGTGTTCATCGGTGCCGTCAATGATGAGTTTGAGGTTCTCGGCCAGCTCGTGCAGGCGGCGCGAAATATCACCCAGGTCGACAACAACCTCGGGCTTGTCGGCGGCGACGGCTTGCACCAGCGCGTCGACGCTCTTGTCAGCTTGTTCCAATGCGTCGATGGCAGTGTAGGCCGACGGTAAGAAATCATGCCAGTCGTCAGATTCGCGCAGCTCGGGGCCAATCCATAGGTTGGCATTGTCATAACCCCCACGGGCACGGCGGCCGAGCTCGCGAACGCCATCGAACACGTCGGCGATTGCCATGCTCGCGCGCGCAACCGTCGACGTCGCCTTGGCAGTAAGGCCCAAATAGAGCGTAGAGCCCTCGGAGGTTGCCAAATCACGGGAGACCTGGCTTAGCGCACCGGTGCTCGAGCCACCCAGGCGCTCAAACAGAACGCGTGATTCGTCCGCCGACACCACGCGCGCCCACTGACGGCGCGCCTCGCGCTCGATAGAATGAGCCTCGTCGATTACCCAATGACGAATCGGAGGCAAAATCCTGCCCTCGGCCGCAACATTGCGGAACAGCAGGGAATGGTTGGTGACCACCACATCGGCATGCGCCGCACGACGGCGAGCGCCGTGGACCAAACATTTATCAGGGAAAAACGGGCAGAGGCGGCGAGCACACTCGCGCGAGGCCGTCGTAAAGTCGGGGCGGTTGACGCTGCGCCACCGAATGCCAAGCGAGTCGAGGTCGCCATCGGCTGATTGGCAGACGTACGCCATAATGACCGCGACCGCCGTGAGCGTGTCCGCCGGATCGCGCTTGGTGGTAATCTCGACCTGGCCTCGGCTCATGCGCTCAAGCTTGCGCAGGCACGGATAGTGGTCATAGCCCTTGAGAGCGCAAAATGACAGACCACCGTCCAGTTGCTCGGCAAGTTTTGGCAGCTCATGGTACATGAGCTGGTCTGCAAGATTGTTCGATTTGGTCGCAATACCAACCGTGATGTTGTTACGGCGTGCTGCCTCGGCAAAAGGCACCAGATAGGCCATCGATTTGCCGACGCCTGTGCCCGCCTCAATTACACGATGAGTGCCCGTGACCAGCGCATCGCGGACCTCGAGCGCCATCGCGATCTGCTCATCACGCGGCTCGTAAGTGGGATACATGCGATTGACCAGGCCACCTGGCGCATAGTCTGCCTCAATCTCCTCACGACTCGGCATCTTGAGGACCGGCAGTTCGTCGGCGTCCACCCGATCGTCGGCGCGATCGGCCTTGAGAACGTCAGTACGAGCGGCGCTGAGAGAGAAGATAGAACCAGGGTTCTGCCCTGCCAAGAATGAGAAGATAGGACGATAGGACCAAGGCACATCCGGATGCATGTCGGCTAGGCGCGCCATGAGGCCCTGGGGCAAGTCGGTGAGCGCCACGAGCAACACGCGCCATACGCCACACAGGGCGTCGACGTCGGCATTGGCACGGTGTGATACCGAGTCACAGCCAAACAGATCGGCCATAAAAGACAGCTTGTGCGAGGCCAGGCGCGGAAGCGCGATGCGCGACAGCGCCAGCGAATCGATCCAAATATCGCTCACGTTGACGCCGCCTTTGACCGACTCGATAAACGAGCGGTCGAACGTGGCGTTATGTGCGATCACCGGGCAACCACCGACAAAATCGGCGAGAGCGGCGACAGCCTCAACGGCCGACGGGGCATCTGCCACGTCGGCATTTGTAATGCTCGTGAGCTCGGTAATCTCGGCGGGAATCAGCTGCTTGGGATGCACGAAGGTATCGAAACGGTCGACGATCTCGCGGCCCGAAAGACGGGCCGCCGAGATCTCGATCAGCTCGTTGTCCTGCACCGAGAGACCTGTGGTCTCGGTATCGAGGACAATTACATCTTCCTCGATGAGGCCGAAGGACTGCGTTTTGGCGCGTTCGGCAAGCGTGGCATAGGAGTCGATGACAAACTGCGGCGTTCCTGACGAAACCGCGTCCTCGATTAGCATGCAATGCCCGCTCGACGAAGGCCCATACGGATCAGGCTGTCACAGACCTGCGGGAACGTCATGTCGTCGGTGTGGCGGATCTCATCCGGATACAGCGACGTATCGGTCATGCCGGGAATGGTATTGGTCTCGAGGATAACGGGGCCGTCCTCGCTCACGATAAAATCGCTGCGCGAGATACCCAGGCAACCGAGGGCCTTGTGAGCGGCGCAGGCAAGCTCCTGAGCGCGAGCATAATTCTCGGGTGAAATCTGCGCCGGAATGCGATGGATGTCCGTAGGGTCGACATACTTCACGTCCAGATCGTAGAACTCGCAGTCCTCGGGCTTACGAATCTCGACAATCGGCAGAGCGCGCACGTCATCTTCGCCGTATACACCGACGGTGATCTCGGTACCCTCGATGCACTTCTCGACCAGCACTTTGTCGCCGTACTCAAACGCCTTGGCGATTGCCGCGGGCAGCTCGGAGGGCTCATGGACCAGGGAAATGCCATAGCTGGAACCGTTGACGGCCGGCTTCACAAAGCAGCGCTCGCCACAAACCTCGACGATACGATCGATATCGACTTCATCGCCCATCTCGAGCGCGAGGCCGGGGGCAATGGGAATGCCCTCCTTGGCGTACAGGAGCTTAGAGACCTCCTTGTCGGCACCGCAGGCGCTAGCAAGCACGCCCGAGGCCGTGTAGGGGATACCCAGGGTCTCCATGGCGCCCTGCATGGCGCCATCCTCGCCGCCGGCACCGTGCATGGCGATAAACGCCACGTCAAAGCCGCCGGTCGCCATGGTTACCATAAAATCATCGGCAGCCGTGTCGAGCAGCTCCACCGAAGTGTAGCCGGCCTCCTTCAAGGCAACCACGACGTTCTTTCCCGAATTGAGCGAGATCTCGCGCTCGGCGGAATGACCGCCCGCCAAGACCGCTACGTGCATGTTCTCTAGGCTTTTACCCGGCATGGGCAGACTCCTCCTCTATAATTTCTGCAGCTGATACCATATTGTAGCGATACCCTCTACGTTTCCCCAAAATCGAAAGGCTTCCATGAATCCCAGGACTAAATCTCAGGACATTCGCGACTTGAGCCAAAACGATATTCGCGAGCTCGTGGCCGAACTTGGCCAGCCCGCCTTCCGCGCGAAGCAGCTCATCGAATGGGTCTTCGAGAAGAACGTTTGTTCGTTTGACGATATGACCAACCTTCCCAAGGCTTTCCGCGAGCAGCTTAAAGAGGCTTTTGCCTTTGACACGCCGACTGAACTAACCAAGCAGGTTTCCAAAGATGGATCTCGCAAGTATCTGCTCGAGTACCACGACGGCGTTTCCGTCGAGACTGTCGGTATGCCCCGTCGTAACAAGCTTTCCGTCTGCGTTTCCACCCAGGCTGGCTGTGGCATGGGCTGCGCCTTTTGCGCTACCGGTCTCAACGGCCTCAAGCGCTCTCTGACCGCTCAAGAGATCGTCGACCAGGTACTTCATGTATCCAACGACTTTGGCGAGCGCGTCACGAGCGTTGTCTTCATGGGCCAGGGCGAGCCGTTTGCCAACTACGACGAGGTTCTCAAGGCGTTGCGAATCCTCAACGACCCCGATGGCATCGGTATCGGTGCTCGTCACCTCACCGTCTCTACCAGCGGCGTTATTCCCGGTATTCGCAAATTTGCCGACATCCCTGAACAGTTCACGCTTGCCGTTTCCCTGCATTCCGCCATCCAGTCGACACGCAATAAGCTTATGCCCGGTGTTAAGAAGTACACGCTACTTCGCCTTCACGAGGCGCTTCAACTCTACACCGAGAAGACTGGCCGCCGCCCGACCTATGAGTATGCCATGATCGAAGGCGTCAACGATACGAATCCGGAAATGCAGGCGCTCTGCGACTTCTGCGAGGGAACGCTGTGCCACGTTAACCTCATTCAGCTTAACGACATCGAGGGTAGCCCGCTCAAGCCGTCGCCGATTCATAAGGTTGAGGATCTTCAGCGTCGCCTTGAGTCCCGTGGCATCGAGACAACGATTCGTAACTCCCGTGGTAACGATATTGACGCCGCTTGCGGACAGCTGAAGCAGCGCTTCAAAGTTCAGAAGAACGCATAGGGGAGTCGCACCCAAAACGTTTCATGTGAAACATCGAACGACCCCGGTTGCAGGATATGCAACCGGGGTCGTTTCATTTATTGACCTTAATTTTGAATCAGCTGCTACCTGTCCCATTTTTTACGGCCAAAATAAGGGGTCCTTGTCTCGTGAATCAGACAAGGACCCATCACAATATGCTAAGTAATTGTTAGGTACCTAATAGCCTACATTTTCCCATTGGTTGCTGACCCAACCCTGATTAATCTTGGGATTCTTCGTTACCTGAGCAGTACGCATTGCAACATCTTCTGTCATAACATCCATTTTCTTCTTGGATGTATCGATAATATCTTGCGCACTACGAAGCAAACGACCTCGAAGTTCATCGTCTGTCGCGATCTTATAGCCAGCAAAGGCACCAGCCGCGACAGTCGTCGCCAATGCAATCGCAGTTAAAATTCTATTCCTCATCTTGGCCTCCTTGATCAAACTGAATCATTTCGCCAAGAATACGAGAGAGCTCTTCCTCGTCTTTAAACTCAATCTCAATCTTATTCTTTCCACGCGAGCTCTTCACACGCACGTTGGTATTAAAAACCTGACGAAGCACGCGGGCTGCCTTTTTAAAAGACTGAGGGGTTGCAGGCCTCGGCGTCTTAGGTGTCTCTCCGGCAGAAAACAACGGAGCAAGATTTTCTGTCGCTCTTACGGAAAGGCCCTCTGCAACAACCTTCTCTGCAAGTCGAATTCGAGCATCCTCATAGGGAACTGCAAGAATCGCACGTGCATGACCAGCAGTAAGTTTACCCTCAAAAATCATCTGCTGAACTACTTCGGGGAGATCGAGAAGACGCAGTGAGTTTGTAATTGCAGAGCGTGACTTGCTTACTGCCTTCGACAATGCCTCCTGGGTCATACCGCTGGCATCGATGAGCTGTCGATAGCCCTTAGCCTCTTCGACGGGATTCAGATCTGAACGTTGAAGGTTTTCGATAAGAGCAAGAGCCAGCATCTCTTCATCATTTACCTCTTTAATGATGACTGGCAATTCTTCAAGGCCAGCAAGCTTTGACGCCTGGTAACGACGCTCACCAGCGATGATCTCATAGCATTTTCCATGCTTGCGAACCAAAAGCGGCTGCAAAACGCCATGTTCTTGGATTGACTCGCTCAACTCGCGAAGTTCAGTTTCGTTAAAGTGAATTCGCGGCTGATTAGGGTTGGGAACGATATCCTCAATAGGTAGTTTTGTTTCAGATGGAGCATTTGAAGCCGATACAGCCGAACCGCCGGTCTCATACTCGGCCTCTGAAACCAAAGCATTCAGTCCACGTCCCAATCCGCCACGTTTCTTTACACTAGGCACGCTTGATCACCTCTTTTGCAAGGTTCATATATGCTTTTGCACCCTTATTTTGAGGTGCATAGGTAATTACTGGTTCTCCAAAAGACGGAGCTTCGGAGATTTTAACCGTACGGGGGATTAGCGTCTTAAACGCCTTATCACCAAAGTACGATTGAACCTCCTCAACAACCTGATTCGATAGTGAAGTACGCGAGTCATACATGGTCATAAGCACACCATAGGTGTCTAAGCCCTTGTTCAGCCTTGATTTGACCATCTTCATTGACTCAAGCAGCTTCGTAACGCCCTCGAGTGCGTAATATTCGCACTGGATCGGAATCAAAACGCTGTCTGCTGCGGTCAAAGCGTTGATAGTAAGCAGGCCGAGCGAAGGAGGACAGTCAATGAAAATAAAATCGAACTCGTCCTGAATCGGCTCAAGCAAATCTTTGAGGCGGGTTTCACGTGCAATTGCGCTTACGAGCTCAATTTCGGCGCCTGCAAGCTGAATTGTAGCTGGAATTACGAATACCTTTTTGCAATTTGTATCAAGAACAAGTGATTCTGCCGGCACATCATTCAACAATGCATCATAGATGCAGTGATCAAGGTCTTCTTTTTCAATTCCGAATCCACTGGTGCTGTTTCCCTGCGGATCAAAATCGACAATCAGTGTCTTACGACCCTGCTCACCCAGTGCTGCTGCAAGGTTTACAGCCGTCGTTGACTTACCGACGCCGCCTTTTTGATTGATGATTGCAATGATACGCGTGTCTTTTGCGCTCTTTGAACGCTTAACGTCGCGAAATCCCACGGTCCCTCCTGGTGTGTATTAAAGCTGTCAAACGGAGGATGTTTCACGTGAAACATTCCGAATCGATATCAACCGCCATGTTTCACGTGAAACACTGCAAGTTGTTAGTATCCATTATGTTTCACGTGAAACATCTAGGCAAGCGGATTCTTCTTTGCCACGCCATTTGCACGAGGCAATGAAACGGATGCTGGATGACTCTTCTTAAGAACAATGAACTCCCTGTGACCCAAGCCTTCAGGCAAATCAATTGTGTCATTCAGAAGCAAAGTGAAGCCGCAAATCTTAGCTGCTGACATGCCGGAAGCAAGCTCCTCATCCGAAGGATTGCCCTTGGTTATAACAAATAGCCCTCCATCCTTCAGATACGGAGCCGCATACTCAACAAGAATCGGTAGAGGGGCCAGTGCGCGGGCGGTTACAACAGAGAACTGCTTCTTATGGCTCCGAGCATATTCTTCAAGACGATCATGAACCGCATGGGCATGTTTCAATCCAAGAGCATGGACAAAGGAATTTACCGCATCAACCTTCTTGCCAACAGAGTCAATATAAGTAGCTTTACGATGCGTGGTTATGGTTAATGGAATACCAGGGAAGCCCGCACCTGTTCCCATATCGAGCAAAGCTCCCTCAGGAGCCTTGTTGATATAGGGGAGCAAAACAAGTGAGTCGAGGATATGAAGTACTGCAGCATCTTCTACGTTAAGAATACGGGTGAGATTGGTTGTCTTATTTGTTTCTAGAACCAAATCCAAATGCTGAATACATTTCCTCAGCTCAACATCAGTTACGCTCAAGGAATACTCTTTGCAATAGAAAGCTAGACGACTCAACATCTCGTCAGCTTGCTGATCAGTAAGTACTAACAACGAAAGCTCCTTTCTGACAAAAATCAGCGTATCGAGAACTTTTGACAAAAAAAGGGGACGTGGAAACCACGTCCCCTTAGCATAAACTCGAGTAGATTATCGAGCAACAATCACCACATGGCGATCAGGGTCAGAACCCTCAGAATGAGTATCGACGGCATCATTGCCACGAAGTGCAATGTGAACCAGTCGACGCTCGTAGGCATTCATGGGCGGAAGCGAAACACTCTTATGAGTGCGAATGGCACGCTCGGCAGCAGACTGAGCCATGGAGGCAACCTTGTCCTGACGGCGGCTCTTGTATCCCTCGACGTCCACTACAACCGGATACCTAAAGCCAAGTTTGCGGCTCACCAGCAAAGAGAACATAACCTGAAGGGCATCAAGGGTGCGACCATGACGGCCAATGAGAACAGCAAGGCCGGGAGCCGTTACATCCAAAATCAGCTCACCTTCGTCGCCCTCATACTCATCGATAGGAGAGTTGGCGGCATCGAAGTGCGAAAGGATGGAACGCAGGATGGAAATAGCAACATCGGCAATGGTGTCGAGCTCCTCATCGGTCAGCTCTTCACCAGCCTTGTAGCGCTGTGCAATCTCGGGATAATCGCCCGCGACCTGCGGGGCAACCTCCTCAAGCATATCCTCGATGATCTCTTCAGACATAACGTACTCCAAAAGTTAGGTACCTAAATAAGATTGATATCCCACTACTTCTTCTTGTGCGGGCGCGGCTTCTTCTCTCGACGAGTGACCTCAACCTGCAGCGGAGCGTTCTTAAGACGCTCCTCCTCATCGGCCTTCGCCTTGTCGATGACCTTCTGCGTCACAAAAATCTGCTGGATAACCTGCCAAGCAGACGAGACGTCGTAGTACAGCAGAACACCAACGGGAAGGCTCCAGCCCATCCAAAGCATCATGACCGTCATGACAACGGCCATCATACGCATGCTCTGAGCCTGCTGGCCGGTCTGGTTGCGCGACATATAGAGCTGCGGAATCAGGGTCAGGACGGCGAACAGGATCAGGCAAACCAGCGCAGGCAGTGCAACCATAAAGCCATCGGCAAAGGAAGCACTCGGCGTGGTGGTCAGGTCGGGCAGGATGTTGAAGAACGAGAACGTGCCGTCGTTAAAGTACTGCGGCAGGTTGCGCAGCAATGTAAACAGGGCGAACAGGATAGGCATCTGAATCAGCAGCGGCAGACAGCCAGCCATGGGGTTGAACTTGTTCTCGCTGTAGAACTTCTGCATCTCCTCGGCCTGACGCTGGGGATCGTCGGCATAGCGCTCCTGGATCTCGAGCATCTTGGGCTGCAGCACCTGCATGCGAGCCGTCGACTTGGTCGACTTGAGCATGAGCGGCGTCAGCAGCAGACGGATGATGACCACCAGGATGATGATGGACAGGCCCCAGTCGACCGCAAAGGTCTGGATGAGCTTGAGCAGCTCGAAAAGGATGTTAACGATCCAATCCCACATGTAAGTTTTCCTCCGATAGCGAGTGCCCGCTAGGGCACAGGGTCATAACCGCCGACGTGCAGGGGATTGCAACGAGCGATGCGCCTCACGGCAAGCCAGCAGCCTCTCAAAACACCGTGCTTCTCAATCGCCTGGATGGCGTATTGCGAGCACGTTGGGTAATAAATGCAGGCGTCAGGCAATAAGGGCGAAATAACCTGTTGATATATGCGAATAGGAGCGATGGCAACACGTCGCAAAACGTGATTGCTCATCGCTCCTCCCCGGCAACGCCGGCGCGCTTCATAAGCGAACGCAACGCCTTGTCCATCTCCTGCGGCGAGGAAACCCTCGTCTTGGGAGTTGCAAACAAGATGATGTCATAACCCGCAACGGGAAATCCGCAGCTGCGGGCGGCCTCGCGCATCACACGCTTAGATCGGTTGCGCACGACGGCACAACCGAGTCGCTTAGCACCAACGAAGGCGACCCTTCCGGAGTCGCCTTCGCCAACCGATTCACATATGGTCATTCGAATCAGAGGGTGATTGAAACGACGCCCCTGACTGAACACATGCTCGAAATCTTGCCGAGACTTAATAGTCTTCATGCGAGATGTGTGTATCGCTGCTAGACAGTGAGACGCTTGCGGCCCTTGGCGCGACGACGGGCGAGCACGGCACGACCACCCTTAGTGGCCATACGGGCACGGAAGCCATGGGTCTTGGCACGCTTACGCTTATTAGGCTGATACGTACGCTTCATCTTAAGTTCCTCCTGCTGCATTTCGAGTGTCCGCGGGGACGCGGACGCAGATATAGACACGTGAGCTTGAAGATTGTAGGGAAATCAATGTTCAAATGTCAAGAAATCAAAGGTAAAAGGTTGCGCAGTTCACACGGTTCCCCCATAAGCACAACCGAAATTTGCGCCTCATGGCAACCTTTCACGATATTTCATCGAGTTTTCAACAGGTCATGTTGGCAATGTTGAGAACTTTTCGCCCATTTTCCAAAGTTTTCAACAAGTTTTGAAAGGTTGTCGAAAGATGAGAAACGTTGCACGGTGAGCTACTATTTGTTCGAAACCTTTTGAAAGATTGCGAGCGGCATGTCTGACGACTTTTACACCATGGTCGATTCCGGAGACCCGGCACCCGACAACGAGCACATCACCGGCGTGCGCGAAGAGCGTGCGGAAGGCGAGCAGACGACCACGCAGGCGCCAAAAGCCATGTACGCCGCGCGCATCGCCGTCTATGACGACATGCTGTCGATACCGCGGGTGATCGTCATTGATCCGCAAGATGTCCGCACGTATTTGGAAGAGACGACCAACACCGTCTACCAGTGCATGAAAGAACAAGGTGGCCATATCTCGCTCATGGTCATCCGCGAGATTGTCGAAAACTTTATCCACGCACACTTTGCCGAGCCCATCATCTCGATTCTGGACGGCGGAGACACCATCCGCTTTGCTGACCAAGGACCCGGCATCGACGACAAGGAACGTGCTTTCGACTTTGGCGTTACCAGCGCAAACAGCAAGATGAAGCGCTATATCCGTGGAACCGGAGCAGGGTTTCCCATGGTGCAGGAGTATTTGGAAAACGCCGGCGGTGCCGTATCCATCGAGGACAACATGGGCAACGGCACCGTGGTTACGGTAAGCCTGAACCCTAAACGCGTGCAGGAAATCGAGCGTGCCGGCGGACGCGGCGCTGCCGTGCGGCCCGAGACGGAGCAGCCCACATATCCCCTGCCGGGAGCTTTTGCGCAGCAGCCCATGGCAACGCAGCAGATGCAGCCCACCGTGGGACAGATGCAGCAGCCCGGAATGCCTCCTACACAAGAACCCCAAGCGGCATCGATGTCGATGCCGCCAAGCATGCCAGAGGCCGTGCCGCTGGCGGATCAGGATGCAGCAGCAATGCAGCAGGCGACGGGCGCACCGGGTGGCCAGCAAATGGGCTATCAGCCGTACCAACAAGGATATCCATATCAGCAGATGCGGCCACTGGGGTACGGCCAGCAGTTCCCGCAGCAGTACCAGCAAGGATATCAGCAGCCGTACCAGCAGATGCCGCAGCAGCAGTACAACCCTTGGGCCCAGCAGATGCCTCCGCAGCCTTACCAACAGTGGCCTCAAAGTTTTCAACAGCAAATGCCACCGATGCAGAGTTCTCAACAACCAGCAGCTCAAATGATGTATCCTAATGCAGCAAATCAGCATGCGCAGCCACAACCGGACGTGTTCGTAAGCGATCGCGGCAACGCCGCGCTGGGCTATCTGGCGCAAAATCAAGCGTGCGGTGCAACCGATCTGGCGAGGGCGTTTGGAAACTCGGCCCCCACTTGGTCACGCACGCTCAATGACTTGGCGCAGGCCGGCTTGGTCATCAAGCATGGCCAGAAATACCATCTGACCGAACTCGGCGCCGCTCGCGTGCGAGCTCAGAGCTAAAGAACGGGAGAGACAGTGGACGAGGAAGCAAGCATCATCCTGGGGGATGCCATCGCCTTTTGCCAGCGCGACGGCCAAGATGCACGCCTCATCAACATGCTGGGGCAATCGCGCGCCATAAGCCTGACCGAAGATACGCTCACGATCGAGGCCCCCTCGCGCTTTGCCATCGCGCAGCTCAAAAAGCATCAGCCGACTATTGAGGCCTATCTGGAAGAAATCGCCTTTGCACCGATCGCGCTCGACATCGTGGCACCGCAAGGCGCCGCGACGGAATCCGCTGCCGCCACGGCGCCCGCCACGGCGCCCGCCACGGCTCCCGCCGCTTCCCCGTCGGTGCCGGCCTCCGCAGACGACGTGCCGACAATCGAGCACCAGCACAGCGATGTTTCCCGTGAAACCATGGCACCGTTGCCGACCGCGGCGGCGACGTCAACGAGCGCACCCGTCACGCACATGCCCATCGCTCACGACGCAGCGGCGGGCGCGGATTCGGGCATTGCAATCAAGAACACGCTCTCGGCCGACGATTTTCGTCGCATGATGAACCAGATGAAGGGCGGAGCGCCGACCAAATCCACGCAAGCTGCGACCCCCACTTCACCCATGCCAGCACCAACCGTGCCGGCCGAGCAGAATACGGATGGAGCCCCGCTCGCCGCGAACTCAAAATTTACCTTTGAGAACTTTGTCTACGGCCCCGAGAACAGCCATGCCTATCGCTCGGCGCTCAAGTTTGCCGCCCTCGCGGACGAGCGCGGCACATGCACATCACTGTTCATCTACGGCAAATCGGGCCTGGGCAAGACGCACCTGCTGCTTGCCATCAAAAACGAGCTCGCCGAGAAGTCGCCCGAGATCAAGGTCAAGTATGCCAACTCCCAGGCATATCTGGACGACCTGATGACCGAGTTCGACCGCCAAAAGAAGAGCAACGCCCCCATCATGCAGGCGTACCACGGTGTGGACGTGCTCATCATCGATGACATCCAAAACATCATCGGCAAGCGCGCGAGCGTGGACTACTTTTTCCAGCTCATGGACGAGTTCATCCGCAACAACAAGAAGGTCGTCATCGCGGCAGACCGCGCCCCCAAGGACCTGAGCATGGACGAGCGTCTGACCAGCCGCTTCAACGCCGGAATGCTCTGCCTGGTCGCAGAGCCCAGCTACGAGATGAAATACAAGATCTTGCAGCGCTATTACGAGAACACCATCGTCGCCGCTCCCGAGGCGGGCGACGACTCACTGCTGGCGGCCTATGGGGGCGACGGCGGGCACCTGACCGATGAACACTTTAAACACATGGCCGAGGTCTCGGGCACCAACATCCGCGAACTCGAGAGCTTTTGCGAGCGCTGCGCCGGCGAGGCGGGCGACCGCGAGCGCGAGGGCGGAGAGCTCACCTTTGACGATATCGACGCCATCGCCAGCCAGTACTTCGACACATCGGCCAAAAAGATCAACGTCCAGACGGTTCAGTCCGTCATCGAAGAGCAGTACGGCGTAACGCACGAGGAGCTCATCGGCCCGCGTCGCAACGCCAATATCGCCAAAGCACGCCATATCGCTATCTACCTGGCCATCGAGATGTGCGAGATGACGACCACGGCGGTGGGCGCCGAATTTGGCAACCGCAACCACTCGACCGTCAGCACGAGCTACAAAAAGGTCCAGAAGATGATCCAGGAAGACCGCACCGTCACCGAAGACCTCAAGTCGCTGCGCGATAAAATTACACTGCGCTCGTAGGGAAATAGAGACACCTGTTGAAAACTTGTCGAAACCACGGGCATAAGGTGTCTAAAACCCAACCCGCGGTGATGAAAAGTTTTGCGCAGGTTTCGAACGTGGAAAACCACCCCTGTTGCACACAGGCTGCTGTCGATTCTCTTTCTGGGTCTGACCTGCGTCTTTGGGAGTAATCAACAGTTTCGTCAGTGCTATTACTATTATTAAGATATTTATATCTATAGAAAGGTATTAAAAGATGAAGTTCACCGTCAGCCAGAGCTCGCTTACACAAGCCATCGGCGTCGTTATGAAGGGTGTCGCTTCGGCATCCACCCTTCCCATCCTGTCGGGCGTGCTCGTCAAGGCCCGAGACGGCATCTTGGAATTCCAGACCTCTAACTACACCATCTCGATCCGTCATCGCATCGCGGCGCATGTCGAAGAAGAGGGCGAGATGGTTATCCCCTGTAAGATGCTCTCCAATATCACCAAGACCCTCCCCGATGCCCCGGTCACCTTTGAGCTGTCCGAGCGCCAGGTGCTGATTGGTTGCGAGAAGAGCTCTTTCCGCCTGAACACGCTTGATGCTAATGACTTCCCCGAGTTTCCGGCCTATGCCATCGAGAGCGCCGTGGAACTGCCGACCGATATCTTGTCCGAGATGGTCGGCCGCGTGTGGCGCGTCACCTCGACCGACAAGGCCCGCCCCATCCTGGGTGGCGTGCACATGAAGGTCGAGAACAACACCGTGCGCCTGGTGGCGACCGATTCCTTCCGTTTGGCCGTGTGCGATACGCAGGTCGAGACCTCGACCCTCGAAGGCTCCTTTGAGCTCAACGTTCCGGCTGACGCCTTTAACGACGCACTGAACATCATGGCCAGCCAGGCGACCATCATGATCGGGGCTACTGACACCCAGGTCGTCTTCGAGGCCGGCAACACCACCTACGTGTCGCGCCGCATCGAGGGCGTGTACCCCAACTACAAGCAGCTCATCCCCGATTCGTGCGTGACGAGCGTCAAGATCGACGTCGCCGCCTTTAACGCCGCCCTCAAGCGCGTGGCCGTTATCGCGAGCGCCAACCCCGCCGTCAAGTTCGAGATCGATGTCGAGAACGGGCAGATGGGCCTGTCCTCCATCTCCAATGACCAGGACCTTGCGCAGGAGACGATCGATGTCGAGGCCGAGGGCGAGTCGGGTACCATCGCCTTCAACTACCACTACATCTTCGGCTGCCTCAATGCCCTGTCCAAGGAGAAGGAGATCACGCTGGAGCTCAAGAGCTACTCGCAGGCGGGCATCTTCAAGTCCTACGACAAGATCAACTACCTGTACCTGGTCATGCCGGTCCGCATCTAGCAGCCGCCCTATGACCATGTTCGCCCGCGATCTTTCCGTCGCGCACTACCGCAGCTTCGATAGCTATCGCCTTGCCCTGGACGAGGGCGTGACGATACTTGCGGGACCCAACGCGGCGGGAAAGACCAATCTCATAGAGGCGCTGCAGCTGCTGACGAGCGGCGCCTCGTTTAGGCATCCGACCGCAGCCGAGCTCGTTCATGACGGCGTGGGCTCGTGCAAGGTCGAGCTGAGGCTCGAGGGCGACGGCCGCGTGCTTGATATGGGATTGAGCGCGGAGGACGGTAAGCGCTCGTTTAGCCGCAACGGCAAGAGATGCTCTGCCGCCGGTGTGCGCGGGGTTCTGCCGAGCGTGCTGTTTTGCCCCGACCATCTGGACATGGTTAAGCGGGGCGCCAGTGTGCGCCGCGCCGCCCTCGATGACTTTGGCATGCAACTGAGCGCACGCTATGCCGATCTTGCGAGCACCTATGGGCGCTGCGTGACCCAGCGTAACGCCTTGCTCAAGGAAACCTGGTGCTGCCGTGAGATGCTCGGCGCGTGGAACGATTCGATTGCCCGCGCGGGCGCGGCTCTGCTCGTGCACCGGTTGGCCCTGCTCGACCGGCTGGCGGGCCATGTGCGTACTGCCTACGGGCAAGTGGCGTCCGGTGAAGTCGCCAACGTGTCCTATGCGTCCACGCTGGGGGATTTGCCCCAGGTGGAGAATCGCGAAGAGCTGAAGGGCTGGGCGTACGAGCGCATGCTGGCCGCCCTTGATGAGCACGCCGACGAGGAAATTCGCCGCGGCGTGACGTTGGTGGGACCGCATCGCGACGAGATTGAATTTACCGTGGCGGGTCGCTCCGCTCGTTCATTTGCCAGCCAAGGACAGCAGCGAACGTTGGTACTGTCCTGGAAGGTGGCCGAGGTGGCCGTGGCTCGCGATGTTCTGGGTACTGCTCCGCTGTTGCTTCTGGACGACGTGATGAGCGAGCTCGACGGCGAGCGCCGCGGTGCTTTTCTGCGGCTGATCGGCGATGATATCCAAACGGTCATAACCACGACCAACCTGGGATACTTTACCGATGACCTGCTTGATCGAGCCAAGGTGGTGAGCATGGGTGAGACGTGCTAATTACGAGCGCGAGAGCGAGATGGTCGCCTTCAGTGGGTTTTTGAACGCAGAGCGCCAGCGCATCCTGGCGTCGGCGACGCCTGAGCGCCGTGCGCAGATGGAGGCTGCCGAGGAGTCGCGCGCGGTCTATCGCGCGTGGAACGCGGTGTGCTCGGGCACGCGCGAGGGGCGGCATGTGACGGGTCTGCGCTACCTGCCCGAGCCCAATGAGCTGCTGGTATATCTCGATTCGCCCTCGTGGACGCAGGAAATGACGCTGTTGCGTGAGATCATCCGCGCGCGCATGGAGCGCGCCGGTGCGCATGTGGACGGCCTGGTGTTCAAAACCACCGCACCCGGTCACACGCCGCCCGCCGCCAAGGAGCGCCTGCGCCCGGCGACGACCGAGCGCCCGCCGGCCCCGCACGCCGACCTAAGTGAGGCCGAGCGCACCGAGATTGAGCGCCAAGTGGCACCCATCGAAGACCAAAAACTGCGCGAGGCCCTCGAGAATGCCATGAGAGCCAGTGCCGAGTGGGCCAAGGGCGTGCAAAGCAAAAAAGAGCCTTAAATCGCATCTGGTGGCCTTGTAGAGCCAAATACCCTCGTTCCCGAGGGTATTTTTTTACGATAAACTAGTAAGGCTGTACACATTTTCTTGACTGAAGGAGGACGTGTGGCAAACGAAAACGATTACGATGGCGGCGAGATTAAGATTCTCGAAGGTCTCGAGGCCGTTCGTAAGCGCCCGGGCATGTATATCGGCTCGACGAGCGCCAGCGGTCTGCATCACCTGGTGTGGGAGATCGTTGACAACTCCGTCGACGAGGCCATGGCCGGTTTCTGCACCGAGATCCAGGTGACGGTCCACGCCGACAACTCCATCACGGTCGTCGACAACGGGCGCGGCATCCCCGTCGACGAGCACCCTGTTAAAAAGATCCCGACGCTCGAGGTCGTCATGACGATCTTGCACGCCGGCGGTAAGTTCGATAACTCGGCCTATAAGGTCTCGGGCGGCCTGCACGGCGTGGGCATCTCCGTCGTCAACGCCCTGTCCAAGCGCGTGGTCGTTCAGGTTCGTCGCGATGGCAACACCTACGAGATGGAGTTCTCGCGCGGCAAGACCGTCAAGAAGATGGAAGTCGTGGGCACCTCGGATTCGACGGGCACCACCGTCACCTTCTGGCCCGATGACGAGATCTTCGAGACCTGCATCTACGATTTCGATACGCTGCACAACCGTCTGCAGGAGACGGCGTTCCTCAATAAGAACCTCAAAATCGTGCTGACCGACGAGCGCGAAGCGACTCCCCGCGTGGAGGAGTTTTGCTACGAGGGCGGCATCATCGACTTCGTCAAGTTTCTCAACGAGGGCAAGGACGTTCCCGAGGCCTTTAAGGAGCCCATCTATATCGAGGGCAAATCGGACCCGGACGCGCCTGTGACCAAGATGGGCGAGGTCGAGGTTTCCCTGCAGTGGAATAGCGGCTACGGCGAGAATGTCATGTCGTTTGCCAACGACATCTACACCCCCGAGGGCGGCATGCACCTTGAGGGCTTCCGCACCGCGCTCACCCGCGTAATCAACGATTACGCGCGCAAGCAGAACCTGCTCAAGGAAAAAGACGCCAACCTGACCGGCGACGATGTGCGCGAGGGCCTTTCGGCCGTTATCTCGGTCAAGCTGCCCGATCCTCAGTTTGAGGGCCAGACCAAGGCAAAGCTCGGCAGCTCCTATATGCGCGCGCTCACGCTCAAGATCGTGACCGACGGCCTCGCCGATTACTTGGAGGAGCACCCTAAGCCCGCTCGCGAGATCGTCAAGAAGGCGCAACAGGCTTGCAAGGCGCGCAATGCCGCCCGCAAGGCGCGCGAGGCGACCCGCCGCAAAAGCCTGCTCGAGACGGCTTCCCTGCCCGGCAAGCTCGCCGACTGCTCGGTGCGCGATGCCGAGCTGACCGAGCTCTTCATCGTAGAGGGTGACTCGGCAGGCGGTTCGGCCAAGGACGGCCGTCGCCGAGACATCCAGGCGATTCTGCCCCTGCGCGGCAAGATTTTGAACGTCGAACGCGTTGGTGACCATCGCGCGTTCTCGAGTGACACCATCCAGTCGCTGATTACCGCGATCGGCTGCGGCGTCACGACGAGTGCCGGCGACGGCGGCGACTTCGATATCACCAAGGCGCGCTACCACAAGATCATCATCATGACCGATGCAGACGTCGACGGTGCGCATATCCGCATCCTGCTGCTGACGTTCTTCTACAAGTACATGCGTCCGCTGATCGATGCCGGCTACGTCTACGTTGCCTGCCCGCCCATCTTTGGCATTAAGGTGCGCAACAAGATCCACTACGTGTATCCCAACGGCCGCCAGCCCGAAGACGAGATCCTGCGCGACACCATCCAGAGCCTGGGCCTGAACCCCGACGATAACGACGAGGACGGCAAGGCCAAGGACGGCAAGATCACCAAAAAGCGCAAGGGCTATACCGTCCAGCGCTACAAGGGCCTGGGCGAGATGGACCCCAAGCAGCTCGCCTCGACGACGATGGACCCCAAGACCCGCATCCTGCAGCGTGTGTCGATCGAAGACGCCGTGGTGGCGGACCGCGCCGTGCGCGAGCTGATGGGTTCCGAGGTCGGCTATCGCCGCGAGTACATTGAAAAACACGCACATGATGCACGATTCCTTGATGCTTAAGAGGAGGTAACGTGGCAGACGATATCAACAATAGCGAGGGTATGGACGAGGCCGGCGATGCCGGTATGCCCGATGATCTGAAGCGCCTGCTTGCCCGTGCTGAGCAGGGCGAGGACGGCGATCCGGACGCCTATAACCCCGATGCCGATGATGATGAGGAAGAGGACGACGACGGTGAGCTCGAGGAGAGCTTTGGCGAAGTCGATCGTGGCGCCTCGGCCGGCGAGGACATCAACGGCGGCCAGCTCCAGATTTCGGAGTTCGGTCGCGAGATGAAGCAGTCGTTCATCGAGTATTCGATGTCGGTTATCACGGCGCGCGCCCTGCCGGACGTGCGCGACGGCTTAAAGCCGGTACACCGCCGCATCCTGTACGCGATGAACGAGAGCGGCATCTACCCCAACCGCCCACATAAGAAGTCGGCCTGGACGGTCGGCGAAGTTATCGGTAAGTACCATCCGCACGGTGACTCCGCGGTCTACGAGGCCATGGTTCGCCTGGCGCAGTGGTTCTCCATGCGCACGCCGCTCATCGATGGTCACGGCAACTTCGGTAACATCGACGGCGACGGCGCGGCGGCCATGCGTTACACCGAGAGCCGCCTGGCAAAGCCCGCCATGGAACTGCTGCGCGACCTGCAGAAGGATACCGTCGACTGGCAGCCCAACTACGACGAATCGCTCGCCGAGCCCGTGGCGCTGCCTGCGCGCTTCCCCAACCTGCTGGTTAACGGCAGCCAAGGCATCGCCGTCGGCATGGCCACCAACATCGCCCCGCATAACCTCACCGAGGCGATCGAGGCCACCTGCTACCTGATCGACAACCCCGACGCCACCGTCGACGAGCTCATGCAGATCATGCCCGGTCCGGACTTCCCCACCGGTGCCATCATCATGGGCAGCGCCGGCATTAAGCAGAGCTACGAGACCGGTCGCGGCTCCATTACCGTGCGTGCCAAGGCACACGTGGAGTCCACCAAGACCGGCCGCAGCCGCTTGGTCTTTACCGAGATTCCCTACATGGTCAACAAGGGCACCCTGCAGGAGAAGATCGCCCAGCTCGTCAACGACAAGCGCATCGAGGGCATCTCGGATATGCGCGATGAGTCCAACCAGAAGGGCATCCGTCTGGTAATCGAGCTCAAGAAGGGCGTCATTCCGCAGGTCGTGCTCAACAACCTGTATAAGTACACCTCGCTGCAGACGACCTTTGGCGCCAACAACCTGGCGCTCGTCAATGGCGTTCCCAAATGCCTAAGCCTGCGCGAGATGCTGCAGCACTACATCGACCACCAGGTCGACGTCGTCACCCGCCGCACCCGCTTCGACCTTAAGAAGGCCCAGGCCCGCGCGCATATCCTCGAGGGTTACCTGATGGCCCTTGACCATATCGACGAGGTCATCAGCATCATCCGCTCCTCGCAGACCGACTCCGAGGCCAGCAGCCGCCTGATCGAGCGCTTTGGCTTTACGCCCGAGCAGACCACGGCCATCCTCGAGATGAAGCTGCGCCGCCTGACCGGCCTGGAGCGAGACAAGATCCAAGAAGAGCTGGACGGCCTGCGCCGCGCCATCGCCTACTACGAGGACCTGCTGGCGCACGAGGAGAAGATCCTGGGCGTCATCAAGGAGGAGATGCGCGAGATCTCCAAGAAGTTCGGCGATAAGCGCCGCACCGAGATCAGCCATGTCGAGAAGGACCTGGACGTCGAGGACCTCATTGCCGACGAGGATATGGTCGTGACCATTACCCATACCGGCTACGTTAAGCGTATCCCGGTGGCTGCCTACCGTGCTCAGAAGCGCGGTGGCAAGGGCGTGTCGGGCGTCAACCTCAAAGAGGATGACGTTATCGATGAGATGTTCATCGCGTCCACGCACGAGTACGTGCTGTTCTTCTCGAGCAAGGGCAAGGTCTATCGCCTGAAGGTGCACGAGCTGCCGGTGGGTACGCGCCAGGCGCGCGGTACCGCGATCGTCAACCTGCTGCCCTTCGAGGAAGGCGAGAAGATCGCGAGCGTCATCAGCTGCCGCGAGTTCCCGGCCGACGAGTACCTGATGTTTGCCACTAAGAGCGGCATGGTCAAGAAGACCGTGATGAGCGCATATGACCGCAGCCGTCGCGACGGCCTGATTGCTATCAACCTGCGTGACGACGACGCGCTGCTGAACGTGCGCCGCGTGCGCGAGGGCGACAAGATTATCCTGGCCACCACTGCGGGCAAGGCGATCATGTTCTCCGAGGAGCAGGTGCGCGCCACCGGCCGCGATACCAGCGGCGTTCGCGGTATCGGTCTGAAGGACGGCGTGAGCGTTTTGGGCATGGAAGTCACTAACGGCAACGGTGATCTGTTCGTCATCACCGAGCGCGGCTACGGCAAGCGCACGCCGGTCGCGGACTACCCAGAGCAGAATCGCGGCGGCCAGGGCGTCTACACCATCCAAATGACCGAGCGCAAGGGTAACCTCGCGGCCATGAAGACGGTGGGCCCGCAGCACGAGCTGTTCATCGTGACGGAGGGTGCGACGGTCATTCGCGTCAAGACCGACGAAATCAGCCAGACTGGCCGCGCCACCCAGGGCGTCAAGATGATGACCGTCGACGACAACGACCGCGTATGCGCCGTAGCCCGCATGACGGCAGCCAAAGAGAAGCCCGAAGGCGAAGCAACAGAAGACGGCTCTGCCCCCGAAGAAGCCCCAGTCGATCTAGGCGACGGCAACGACATGCCAGAAGATCTCCTAGACGAGTAAAAGGCCCTAGCTGGTAAAAAATATCAGATCCCATGTATCGGCGGTCGGCGCACCTACGCGCCGACCGCTTTTTTGAAAACCTTGGGACTCGTGTTCGCCCCGGTCGCACGGCGGCATGTGAAGTCGATCGCGAGTTCCGCACGAGCCAGAGAGCACTTAATGTGCTCTCTGTGCGAGTCAGGACTGTCCGAGCAGACGACTTCACATGCCGCCGTGCGACCGGGGCGAACACCCTTCAAAGATTTTCAAAAAAGTTGTTGACGCGCGTGTAACGACTCGTCTAATATATCCCTTGCGCGATGGACCTGTAGCTCAGTTGGTTAGAGCGTCCGGCTGATAACCGGGAGGTCACAAGTTCGAATCTTGTCAGGTCCACCACTTTCTTTCGCAATAAACACCCCAGCGAGAGCCGAGTCGCCGCTGGGGTGTTTATTACTGTCTCCGTGGGGGTTTAGCTCAGCTGGGAGAGCGCGGGCTTTGCAAGCCTGAGGTCAGGGGTTCGATCCCCCTAACCTCCACCATGATGGACCTGTAGCTCAGTTGGTTAGAGCGTCCGGCTGATAACCGGGAGGTCACAAGTTCGAATCTTGTCAGGTCCACCATCAAAACTGTGAAGAGCCCTGAGGCGTTGCCTCGGGGCTTTTTTCTTGTCTGCGATAAATCTCATTTTGGTTTTGTGTGCTGTGCGAAAGATTGGGTAGTATAGCTATTCAATGCGGCGGAGCTGCCGCGTGTTAACCGCTACGTACCGGAGGTGTTCCATGGTTCGTGTCGACATAGAGACCATCGTCATGGCCGCCGGTCCCGTGCCATCGCTTATCGTGCTTCGCGAGCGCTGCAGCAAATCGGACTCGCCCGCGCCACTGCGTTCCCTTTCCATTCAGACTGGTTCGTTTGAGGCCGCTGCCATCAGCCGCGGCATCGATAGCGGCCGTGCCGATCGCCCGATCACGCACGACCTGCTGCTCGATACTGTTGGTGCCCTGGGTGCCAAGCTCGAACGCATCGAAATCGTTCGCGCCGAGCCGCCCGTGTTTTACGCGACGGTTGTCGTGTTGGCCGATGGCAACGAGCATAGGATCGATGCGCGTCCGAGCGACGCCATCGCCCTCGCCGTACGCAGTAATGCCCCCATGTTCGTTGAAGACGACATCATGAATCGCCTGGGCACCGTTTCTGCCCATGCCGAGGAAGTTGACGACGAGCAAGAGTTCGAGAAGTTCGACGAGTTCGTCCATACGCTCTCCCCCGATGACTTCTAAATGCGGGGCGTCCAGGCTGCGGAGCGTTCGCTGATGGCTGGCGGTATGTCGGCTGAGGCGGCTGCGATCGCCCGCGAGGCCCAGATGCGCTCGGAGGCTTCTGAGGCGGCTCGCATTGCCTATGTGACGCAGGCCCGCACGCTTCGCGAGCGCCGCGGCTCGTTTATCAAGATGGTTGTCGTCTCCGTCCTTGTCGCGGCAATCTGCTCGCGCCTTCGTGGTACAGTTGGTGCGCTTGGGTTTTCGATCTCTACGGGCCTTGTGATCTGGGGTGTGGTCGATGCGGTAATGCTGACCAGTCAGATCAAGGTGCTCGACAAGCGCGCAGCGGACATGATGCGCGCCCGCGACGCTGCCGCCAGGATCGCCGCCGAGGCACAAGAACTGTAACGACGCCAGACTCGATGGGAAGGTCTAAAGATGGCACAGGATATGCAGGACGCCGGTAACGTCTCCGCCGAGCTCGACGCCATGGTGTGCGATCTGATCGGCGCGTTCTTGGACGACCTTGCCGCCGGTGAAAACCCTGGCGTGGTCGTGGCAATTGAGGACGCCGCTTCCAACCGTTATCTGGCGGCGCTCGATGAGGATGGCGAAGAGGCGTGCCTCGAGGCGGCCACCAACTTTATCTCCGAGCACAAGATGGGTCTTAAGGACGAGGGCCTGGGCCGTATCGCTCGCTATGCCATCGGCTACACCGGCTGCGTCGAGATTGACGGCGGCTATCACGATGCTCTGCTCGTGAGCTTCTTCGAAACCACGCTCGAGAGTGGTTTTTCGGCATATGTGCTGTATGAGGGCATGGGCGCCGGCGATGGTTTTATGTGGAGCGACCCTGAACCTGCAGGTGAGGAAACCCCTCTCATCTAAAATCGCTAAAATAAACGAGTTTTCGGTAAAAGGCTCAATATTCCCGCTGAGCGTTGCATCGCTGGGCGGGTCGCATACGCGTGCCGTTTGTATATGGATAGAAGATAGGGGAACTACATGCGCGTAGACAATCTGAGGAACATCGCCATCATCGCCCACGTCGACCACGGCAAGACGACGATGGTCGATAAGCTCCTGCGTGCCACGGACGCCTTCCGTGCCAACCAGCAGGTCGAGGACCGCGTCCTGGATTCTAACGACCAGGAGCGCGAGCGCGGCATTACGATTCTCGCCAAGAACATCTCTATCGAGTACAAGGACGTCAAGATCAACGTCATCGACACCCCGGGCCACGCCGACTTTGGCGGCGAGGTCGAGCGCGTGCTGCGTATGGCCGACGGTGCCCTGCTGCTGGTCGACGCCTTTGAGGGCCCCATGCCCCAGACCCGCTTTGTGCTGCGTCACGCTATCGACACCGGCCTCAAGATCATGATCGTCATCAACAAGATCGACCGTCCGGGCGCCAATCCCGAGAAGGCCTACAACGACTGCCTGGACCTCATGGCCGACCTGGGTGCCACCGATGACCAGCTTGAGTTCGCCATGGAGCACGTGGTCTACGCCAGCGCCATGAACGGCTTTGCCCGTCTTGACCCCAACGACGGCAACATGGACATGTATCCGCTGCTCGATATGATCATCGACGACATGCCCGCGCCCGAGGTTGACGAGAACGCCCCGCTGGCCATGCAGTGCGTGACCATCGATCACTCCAACTTCGTCGGCCGCATCGGTATCGGTCGCGTGTACTCCGGCGCCATTCACCAGGGCGACCAGATCCTGGTTGTCAAGAATGACGGTTCCAGCGCCACCGCTACCGTCAAGCAGCTCTTTACCTTCGACTACCTGGGCCGCACCGAGTGCCAGGAAGTCGGCGCCGGTGACATCGCCGCCGTCGTGGGTATCGACCGCACCGATATCGGCGATGTCTACACCGATCCCGAGAACCCCGTCGAGCTCGAGCCCATCGAGATCGACCCGCCGACCCTGTCCATCGTCTTTGAGGCTTCGACCTCCCCGCTCGTCGGCCGTGACGGCGACATCGTGGGCGCCCGTCAGCTCAAGGAGCGCCTGTTCAACGAGGCCGAGAACAACGTGACCATGAAGATCGAGGAGCTCGAGGACAAGAGCGGCGTCGAGGTCTCGGGCCGCGGCATTCTGCACCTGTCTGTTCTGATGGAGTCCATGCGCCGCGAGGGCTTTGAGTTCCAGGTCGGCCGTCCCCGCGTTCTGTTTAAGAAGGACGAGAACGGCAACAAGATGGAGCCTGTCGAGCAGGCCGTCGTTGAGTGCCCGGACGAGTACTCAGGCAAGGTCGTTGAGGTCTTCGGTACCTCCGGCGGCATCATGACGAGCATGGACACCTCGGGCATCGTGACGCACCTCGAGTTTAAGATCCCGACGCGCGGCATCATGGGGCTTAAGAACCGCATCATGAACGTCACCCACGGCGAGGGCGTGTTCTACCACACCTTCCTGGAGTATGGTCCTTACGCCGGCGAGATCGGCAACCGTCAGAATGGCGCCATGATCTCCATGACCACCGAGAAGGCCGTTGCCTATGCTCTGGGTACGCTGCAGGAGCGCGGCCAGCTGTTTGTTGAGCCGGGCACCGAGTGCTACGAGGGCATGATCGTGGGCGAGCGCAGCAAGGCCGGCGACATGGTCGTCAACATCGCCCGTACCAAGAACCTGGGCAACCAGCGTTCCTCGACCTCCGATATTTCCGTCCAGCTGGTGCCGCCCCGCACCTTCTCGCTGGAGGAAGCGCTGGAGTACATCGCCGACGACGAGCTGGTCGAGATTACTCCCAAGAACATCCGCCTGCGCAAGCGTCTGCTCAACGCCACCGACCGCAAGAAGGCTGCCGTTCGCGCCGGTCAGGTCAACAAATAAGCGCTGGGCTTTATAACGTCTAACAAGAAAGGGCGCCGACCGTAATGGTCGGCGCCCTTTTTGGTGCAAGGGGATTTAGCTGGTCTGCATTGCCACAAAGGTGCTTGGCCCCTTTGTGGCGGTTGGCGGCTAAGCGGTGGGGAGTTCTGGCGTGTTAGCCGACTGCTGCGGTTTGAGGTGGGCGTTGCGCCAGATGATTTGGATGATGTAGCCGAGTGCAAAGACGAAGGCCACGCCGCTGATGAAGTCGCCTACGAGGGGAAGCCCCGTGAGGGCGCCGGCGATCACGCCGCCGATGGCTGCCATGGCGTAGCGGTTTTGGCTGTGTCCGACCATGCGGGCGATCGCACACCCCGCAAAGGCACTCGACACCAGCGCGATGCCAATAACACCGCACATGAGGGCTCCGGCAAGCGACAGACCAGCGATAGAGATAATTAGCAGCAGGACGGCGGGGACGATAGCAATCGTGCCCAGAAGACCGCTCACCCACAGGGGCATGGGGCGCTGGTGGAGCATACCGGCGGCGCTGGCAGTCGCACGCGGAAAGACGAGCTCGAGCAGCAGAGCGACAAAGCAGGTCGAGAGTGCCGCGGCGACGATACCGCCGATGACATCGTTAACGGTGGAAGTATCCTCGTTCTCGGTGCGGTCGATCTTGAGTGCGCCGACCTCGGCTCCCGCGGCGCGCTCGGGGTCCTCGGAGACGTGCGCGTTCACGGTGCCGGTGATGTGGGCGTTCTTGCCCAGGATGAGCTTGTCGGCCCAAACCTCGACATCGCCCTCGACGGTGCCATCGATGGTCACCGTGTTGCCCGCAAGCACTGCCGACTTGGTAGAGCCGCGCAGGGCAACCGTCTCGCCTATCGCGTAAAAACAGTTGGCGGTGCTGTCGGAATTGAGCACAACGTGCTGACCGACGACCGTGACGCTGCCATCAACCGTGGTCTTGGCGATATCGATAGTGCGTGCCGCCAAGCGGACGGCGCCGCCCACCGTGCAGTCGCGGATAGAGAGGGTATCGCCCGCGGCGATGATATCGCGGTCAATGGACGCATCGTCCAAGTTGAGGGCCTGGCCGGCCCAGTACAAGTCACCCTCGACGCCAGACGGATCGACGTCATTGTCGGTCGCAAGTACGTTTCCTGCGGTGTCCGTGCCGGCGAACGACGCCGTGGGAAGTGCGGTGAGCGCGAGCGCGATGAGCGCGAATGCCATAAGCAGGCAGCGACGCATCTTGTGTGACGGCGCCGCCGCGGTTTGATTGAAAGTCATGGTTGATCCTTTTGTTAGGAGTTCGGCATATACCTAACAGGGTACCCAACGCGCGGGCGCTCTAAAAGAACCTCTCGGTTGCATTTCGAAGGATGGGCCCGCGCCACCTATTTTTTGCGGTGCAAAAAGCGTGCGATGTCTTCTTCGGTGGGGCTTTTGATGTCAAAGCGCAGCGAGAGCCAGCGCAGACCCATGGTCACGACAACGCATACGACCAGCGCGGCGACATTGCTCATGATGCCGCTCATAACGAGACACACATAGCTTGTCGATCCGGCGATGGCGGCGATGGCATAAAAGTTAGTACGTTGGAAAATGCCTGGAATCACGCCCATAAAGCCGTCGCGCAGCATGCCGCCGCCTACCGCGGTAAAAAAGCCCATCATGATGCACACCGCCGGCGCAAAGCCGTAGACCAGCGCCTTGTCTGCTCCAGTGGCGGCGTAGATGCCGACCGAGATGATATCGAGCAGGGGAATGAGTTTTTCGGGTTTGTCGACGATTGCCGGGAAAATATAGATGATGGCCGCCGTGGCAATGGAAAGCGGGAGTGCCATCGGCTGGTTGAGGATGTAGACGTTGCCCACCTGCAGCGTCATGTCGCGCAAGAGACCTCCGCCCAGACCGCAGACCACCGCGAGCGCGACCGCGCCCACCAGGTCGAGCTTGTGCTCGCGCGCAACCAGCACACCCGAGATCGATGCCGCGACAACAGCGAACATCTCGAGCCAAAAGGGGATGGCGACCATGGCATCCGAGGCGTGTGTGGTAACGGTCATAGCGGCGACGACGGGCAAGATGGGGTCCTTTGGATCGTGGGTTTAGACAATGCCCGTACATAGTACATGGTTGTCGGGCGTGGCGACCCTATTGCTCGGTAAACGGTCGGGGCCGGGTGGGGGCGTAGGTACATAACATGTACATCAGCCTCCAAAGATGTCGAAAAATGTCGGTTTTGGAGGGTGACGTACATGTTTGGGGATCCGGGTTGATGCTGAACGCGATGGGGGCGTGGTCGAATAGGAGGGATGTCCAAATTTTGAGCTCCGCTCAAAATTTATCCGGTCGGCTTGCGCCGACCGCGCTGCGCTAAAAACGCGCCACGGGCGCGTTTTCTTTACGCTCCGCGCCCTGGCGGGTTCGAATCCCTCCTCCTCCGCCGTATTTGCTTGTTAGGGACTCAAAACAAAAAAGCTCCCATTCCCGGGAGCTTTCTCAACCAAAATGGCGGAGGAGGAGGGATTCGAACCCTCGTGACCTTATACAGGCCAAACGGTTTTCGAGACCGCCGCATTCAACCACTCTGCCACCCCTCCGCGTGGGGTAAAAACAAAGCAGGCTCTAAGGCCTGCTTTGGAATTAACTGGCGGAGAGTCAGGGATTTGAACCCTGGAGACGCTTTTGACGCCTACACGATTTCCAATCGTGCTCCTTCGGCCACTCGGACAACTCTCCGTTAAATGCGAAAGTCAGTATACACGAGGAATCGCAAAGTGCAAACAGAAAAGTTGGCATTTTTTAAAACGCTTGGCCGCGCTTGGCGTTGCAGTGGGGTTTGAGGTGCCAAAAAAAGCTTCCGACCAGCGTGGTTGATCAACTCAATTGTTCAAAAGGGGTATTCATAAGCGACTTGGCAATGAATTTAAAAATCTTTGGGTGGTGCTGTGGACCACTGGTATGCATTTTGCGACCACAGCCTTGTGCCCGTTGACCTGCGGCTTGGCTCAGCTTGTCCCCACGGCACCGTATCTTGTCCACAGATCTGTCAAGCTTTTGGTCGGCATTTGGTTGGAATGCGCATGAAACGTGGTGCGAATATGGGCATATGTGGAGGTCATGAGGTTGTAGCTGCATATTCTTGCGGCTTGGGAGGTTGAAAGATATTATTACCAAGTCTTTTCCTGCTTCAGGCGCACCTTCACGACCTGAAGCCACATTTGCCCAGAGGAGGTGACAATATGAAGGCTTATGAACTGCTGTTCTTTGTTGACCCGTCGCTCGACCCCGAGACTCGTCTCGCTGTTATGAAGCGTATCGATACCACGATCGCTGAGGGCGCTGGCAAGGTCGACTCCGTTGACGAGTGGGGCAAGCGCAAGCTCGCCTACGAGATCAACGACCTCACCGATGGTGACTACACCCTCATCAACTTCCACGCAGATCCTACCCAGATCGCCGAGCTTGATCGCGTCCTGCGCATCACCGACGCTGTGGTCCGCCACATGATCGTCCGTCGCGACGACCAGGAGTAAGACTGTCGTTTTGGACTGGGCTTGTGCCCCAAGAGGAAGTAGTGAGTTATGAGCATCAATCGAGTGAACATCACCGGTAACCTCACCCGCGATCCCGAGCTGCGCGCCACCGCCGGCGGAACCCCGGTTCTGTCCTTTGGCGTTGCCGTGAACGATCGTCGCCGCAACGCGCAGACTGGCGAGTGGGAGGACTATCCCAACTTTGTCGACTGCACCATGTTCGGCACCCGCGCCGAGGCCGTGAGCCGTTTCCTGGCAAAGGGAAACAAGGTCGCGATCGAGGGCAAGCTGCGCTACAGCTCTTGGGAGCGCGACGGCCAGCGCCGGAGCAAGCTTGAGGTCATCGTCGATGAGATCGAGTTTATGAGCTCCCGTGGTGGCCAGGGTGGCTACGATCAGGGCGGTTACGCCCCCGCAGCTCCCGCGCCCGCAGCACGCCCTGCCGCACCGGTGGCTACGCCGCCCGCGGTCGACGTCTACGATGAGGACATCCCGTTCTAAGGGTTGTTCACCTATTTTTGAGTGAGAGGCGGCTTCGGTTCGCCGAAGTTGCCAAATGAAAGGTATTTTGACATGGCTAATGATTTTTCTGCACGTCAGCCGCGTCGTAAGTACTGCCAGTTCTGCAAGGAGAACACTGAGTTCATCGACTATAAGGACACTCAGCTTCTTCGTAAGTACATGACCGACCGTGGCAAGATCAAGCCCCGTCGCGTCACTGGCGCTTGCACGCAGCATCAGCATGACATCGCCAACGCCATCAAGCGCGCCCGCGAGATGGCTCTCCTGCCGTATACCGTCCCCGTGGTTTCCTCTCGTGGCAACCGCGACCGCGGCTAAGAAGGGAGACACATCATGAAGGTTATTCTTCTCGATGAGATCAAGGGCAAGGGCGGCGAGGGCGACGTCGTAGAGGTCGCTCAGGGTTACGCTGAGAACTTCCTGTTCCCCAAGAAGCTCGCTGTTGCCGCCACCAAGGGCAACCTCAAGCAGCTTGACGAGCGTCGCAACAACATCGCCAAGCGCGAGGCCGTCCGTCTGGCAACCGCCAACGAGACCAAGGCTGCCTTCGAGGGCAAGACGGTCACCGTTGACGTCAAGGTCGGCGACGAGGGCATCCTCTTTGGCTCCGTTACCGCCGCTATGATCGCTGATGCCATCAAGGCTCAGCTCGGTATGGACATCGACCGTAAGCGCGTCGAGCTCGGTAAGCCCATCAAGGTTGCCGGTGCCCACACCGTTGCCATCTCGCTGTACCGCGAGATCAAGGCCGAGGTTGTCGTTCTCGTCGGCGTTACCGCCGAGGAGCTCGCTGCCGAGGCTGAGGTCGAGGAGGCCGCTGAGGTCGCCGAGGCCGCCGAGGTCGAGACTGAGGCTGCTGCCGAGTAGCATTTGCTGCAACGCAACAATCTTGTTCTAAGAAGGGCGCTCTGGGAAACCAGGGTGCCCTTTTGTTTTTTTGCGCTGAGTGAGTGTCATGGCGAACGTTGCGCCGAAGTCCTATATACAGGACCGTTCATCCGTTTGGTTCGGTGATGATTGGCGGCGCGCGGCGCGTTTTGGGACCATGGCTGATACTATGGATGCTCGCAAGCGATATGAATGAGGATGCTCATGGCATATGACGATAGGGAGACCGGGCTGACGGTTGAGGACCGCGGCTCAAAGTTGGGTCTTCCCCAAAACCAAGATGCAGAGGCCAATGTACTGGCCGCTATGCTGCTATCGCCCGAGGTGGTCGAGGAGGCCCAGGTCGAGCTGCAGCCCGATGACTTCTACCGGCCCATTCATAAGACCATCTATACCGCGATGGTCGATATGTACAACAGCCGCATTCCCATCGACTCCATCTCGCTGATCGATTACCTGCGAAGCATCAACAAGCTCGATGCCGTGGGCGGCGAGGCGTACATTTTGGAGCTGATGGGTCAGACCCTGTCGCTCGTCAACTGGCAGCACCATGCCGCCATCGTTCGCCGCGATTCGATGCTGCGCGAGCTGATCGGCGCCACCAACGAGATCAACGCGCTGGCATATAACGCCCCCACCGACACCAAAGAGGTTGTCGAGCTGGCCGAGAGCAAGCTGCTCAAGGTCACGGCACGCGAGGTCAAGTCGAGCTACAAGACGCTGACCGAGTTTATGGTCGAGGCCTATAACGAGGCCGAGGAAGTGTGCCAGGCCGGTGGCCAGGCTGCGGGCGTGCCCACGGGCTTCCCGTCGCTCGACCGCATGCTCATGGGTTTTCGCGAAGGCCAGCTCATCATCATCGGTGCCCGTCCTGCCGTGGGTAAGACGTCGTTCGCTCTGAATCTGGCGCTCAACGCTGCCGCTGCTGGTTATACCGTCGGCTTCTTCTCGCTGGAGATGTCGGGCAAGGAAATTGCCCAGCGTCTGATTTGCGCCTATGCCATGATCTCGATCAGTGATTTCCGCATGGGCCGCATTAGCCCCGAGCAGTGGGCCAATATCAACGAGGCCACGCAGACCTTATCCAAGCTGGATATTCTGATTGACGATACGCCCGGCACCACAGTGACCGAGATTCGCGCCAAGAGCCGCCGTATGCTCCATAACAGGGAGAAGGCCATCATCATCCTGGACTACCTGCAGCTGGTGAGTCCTCCGCCGGGACGCCGCTCCGAGAGCCGTACCGTCGAGGTTTCGGAGATGTCGCGTGGTCTGAAGATCATGGCCAAGGAGCTCAAGATTCCGCTCATCGCGCTGTCGCAGCTGTCACGTCAGGTCGAATCCCGTACCGGCAAGCGCCCGCAGC
The DNA here is from genome assembly GCA_905210085.1 of uncultured Collinsella sp. GTDB lineage: Bacteria > Actinomycetota > Coriobacteriia > Coriobacteriales > Coriobacteriaceae > Collinsella. Next base: position 52,102 of record CAJLVJ010000003.1, read on the forward strand.
TTTCCGACCTTCGTGAATCGGGCTCCATCGAGCAGGACGCCGATATCGTTATGTTCTTGGACCGCTCCGCCGACGAGGCCGAAGCCTCGCGCGACGATCGACCCGACGAGGGCGTTACGCGTATCGTCGTGGCCAAGAACCGTTCGGGCCCGATCGGCGACGTCGATCTGATGTTCCTGCCGGAATCCACCAAGTTTTATGAGCTTGATGGGGCACATGCCGAGGAGTAGGACAGGCGCCCGTTGCACGGGTATACTGGGAATGTTTTGTGCTTCTGCGTGCCGGCGTGGCGCGTAGACAGTCCATGAATGTAAGGAGTAAACATGCCGTCAACCGTTTTGGTCGGTGCCCAGTGGGGCGATGAGGGCAAGGGTAAGATTTGCGACCTGGTCGCCGGCGACTTCGATGCCGTCGTACGCTACTCGGGTGGCAACAACGCCGGTCACACCATCGTCGTCAACGGCAAGAAGTACGGCCTGCACCAGGTGCCCTCCGGCATCATGTATTCCGACCACGTGTCGGTGATCGGTAACGGCTGCGTCGTCAACCCCAAGGTTGTCCTTGAGGAGATCGACATGTTCGAGGCCGACGGCATCACCACCAAGAATCTCAAGATTAGCGGCAACGCGCATGTCATCATGCCGTACCACATCGATCTGGATGGCGCCTTTGAGCAGAAGCTCGGCAAGAAGAACATCGGTACCACCAAGCGTGGCATCGGTCCGTGCTATCAGGACAAGATGGCCCGCATTGGCCTGCGCATGCAGGACATGCTGGACGAGGCGCTGTTCCGCGACAAGCTGGAGACCGCTCTCGCCCGCGTGAACCCCGAGCTCGAGCTCATCTACAACCTGCCCACCTACACCGTGGACCAGATTTGCGACGAGTACCTGCCGATGGCCGAGCGCCTGCGTCCCTACATCACCGAGACGAGTCTGCTGCTCAACAACATGATCGACGAGGGCAAGGACCTGCTGTTTGAGGGCGCCCAGGCGACGCTGCTCGACATCGACCACGGCACCTATCCGTACGTGACGTCTTCCAACTGCACCGCCGGCGGCGCCATTACCGGTTCCGGCGTCGGCATGAAGAACGTCGACCGCGTGCTGGGCGTCATGAAGGCCTATATCACCCGCGTCGGTTCGGGCCCCATGCCCACCGAGCTTTCCTATGAGTCCGAGGCCGGTCACACGCTGACCGAGGAGGGCTATGAGTACGGCGTGACCACCGGTCGCCGTCGTCGCTGCGGCTGGTTTGACGGCCCTATCGCCAACTATGCCTCGCGCGTCAACGGCCTCACCGACATCGCCATGACCAAGCTCGACGTGCTTTCGGCCTTCGACACCATCAAAGTGTGCGTGGCCTACGACGTCGATGGCGAGCGTTACACGAGCGTGCCCGAACACCAGGTGCGCTTTGAGCATGCCAAGCCCATCTACGAGGAGCTCCCTGGCTGGAAGTGCGATATCACCGGTTGCCGCAGCTTTGACGAGCTGCCGCAGGAGGCTCAGGACTACGTGGCGTTTATCGAGGATCTGGCACACACCCGCGTGACGTTCATTGGCGTCGGCGCTGGTCGCGAGCAGATCATCAACCGATTCTGGAAGTAATCGGGACTATTTGGTTATTGCGATATACCCCTTTGCAGCCCGGACGGGCGGCCGAGGGGTATATTTGCTTACAAAGGGCTCGCGCGGAGCGGGCCGTTCATCCATAGAGGAGGCACCCTTGAAGGCGGACACTCAAACCATCGACATCCTGTTGTTGGGCAGCGGCGGCCGTGAGCATGCTTTGGCAGCTAAGCTCGCAGCATCACCGCGCGCCGGCAAGCTCTACATCGCGCCGGGCAACGGCGGCACCGCGAGCTGCGGCGAGAACGTTGTTCTCGACGACTGTGATCCTGCGGCCGTGGCGGCGTTTGCGCAGAGCCACGGATGCGGACTCGTGGTAATTGGCCCCGAGGCTCCGCTCGTGGCGGGCGTGGCCGACGCCGTGCGCGCGGCGGGTATTCCCTGCTTTGGCCCGGGTGCCGAGGGTGCCCAGATGGAGGGCTCCAAGCTGTTCTCCAAGCAGCTCATGGAGCGTGCGGGCATTCCGACGGCAGCCTACGGCTCGTTTACCGACGAGGCTTCGGCTCTCGCCTACGTACGCGAGCAAGGCGCCCCGCTGGTCGTCAAGGCCGACGGCCTTGCCGCAGGCAAGGGCGTTATCGTGGCGACCGAACTTGAGCAGGCCGAGGATGCCGTGCGCGAGTGCTTTGGCGGCACCTTTGGCGATGCCGGCAACACCGTGGTTATCGAGGAGATGCTCGTTGGTCCCGAGTGCTCGCTGCTGGCCTTTACCGACGGCAAGACCGTGCGCCCCATGGCTACCTCGCAGGACCACAAGCGCGCGCTCGAGGGCGACAAGGGCCCCAACACCGGCGGCATGGGCGTCTACAGCCCGGTGCCCATCGTGACCGATGAGGAGCACGCCACGATGGTGAAGGTCATGGAGCAGACCGTTGCCGAGCTTGCTGCCGAGGGCATCGACTACCGCGGCTGCCTGTATGGCGGCTTTATGCTCACCCCCGCCGGCCCCAAGGTGCTGGAGTTCAACGCCCGCTTTGGTGATCCCGAGACGCAGGTCGTGCTCCCGCGCCTTAAGAACGACCTGGTCGAGGTTATGCTCGCCTGCGCCAACTGCGAGCTTGATCAGATTGAGCTCGATTGGCGTGACGAGTGGGCCGTTGCTGTTGTCCTGACGAGCGCGGGCTACCCCGGCAGCTACGAGAAGGGCAAAGTCATCACCGGCATCGCCGACGCCGAGGCCATGGAGAACGTGACCGTTTACCATGCCGGCACCGCCGTGGTGGACGGTCAGCTCGTGACCAACGGCGGTCGTGTGCTTGCCGTGACCGCGCTGGGCGACACGTTCGAGAACGCTCGCAACCTTGCCTACGAGGCCTGCGAGAAGATTGATTTTGAGGGCAAGACCCTGCGTCACGACATCGGCCTGCGCGCGCTGCGCGGCCGCGACGCCTGGGATGCCTAAAATCCGAGAGGGATGAGACGGATGGACGAGAAGAACGAAGAGCTCGTGGACGCGCAAATCGTCGAAGAGGACAGCCGCATGTATGGGCACGCCGAGGGCGAGCCGGGTGGCGAGGTCGCTGACGAGCCGGCGCTGGTGCTGGGCGACGACGACCCGCACGATGCCGAGCTGCACGAGAAGATTCTTTCGGAGGAGTGCGCCTGGAAGGGCAAGATCCTTGACGTCCACCGTCTTGAAGTTGAGCTGCCCAACGGTCACCGCAGCGCCCGCGATATCGTTCGCCATCCGGGCGCGGCGGCCGTTGTGGCGCTTACCGAGAGCGGCAAGATCGTACTGGTGCGTCAGTACCGCACCGCCATCGACCGCGTGACGGTCGAGATTCCCGCCGGCAAGCTCGATCCAGGCGAGGACCCGCTCGATTGCGCCAAGCGCGAACTGCATGAGGAGACGGGCTTTAGGGCCGGTCGCATTCGCTTTTTGACGTCGATTGTCACGTCCTGCGGTTTTTGCGATGAGATCATCCACATCTACTTGGCTACCAAGCTCGAGTTTGATGCGCCCAACCCCGATGATGACGAGTTTGTCAACGTGGACCTGGTGCCGCTGCACGAGCTGATTGACGCCGTGCTCGACGGCAAGATCGAAGACGCCAAGACTGTCGTGGGCGCCTTAGCTTGCGACAGCATCGCGCACCGCCTTGGGGGCACGGAGCTTTAACGAGTGGGGATAGCCCTGGGACAAGTACTACTGATTGCTTTGTCCCAGGGCCTTACGTTGCTGATATTTCTTTGAGGATCACATGCTGAAGAGGTTTCTTTCTTACTACAAGCCCCAGATGGGGCTTTTTGTTGCTGATACTGTTTGTGCTCTGGTGCTTGCCGCCATTGACCTGGCGTTCCCCATTATCCTGCGCAATTTGACCGGTGGGCTGTTTACTCAGGGTCAGGCTGCCATTATGCAGGCGCTCGGCATGATCGCGGTGGGCTTGGTGCTGATGTATGCCGTCCGCTGCGCCTGCCGCTATTTTGTGAGCTATTGGGGTCACGTGATGGGCGCGCGTATGGAGTCCAAAATGCGCGAGGACCTGTTCGACCAGTATGAGCGCTTTAGCTTTGCGTACTTCGATCGCAACAGCTCGGGCGACATGATGAGCCGCGTGGTCAACGACCTGTTCGATATCTGCGAGGCGGCGCATCACGTACCCGAGTGGATCATCATCTGCGGCATCGAGATTATCGGCTCGTTTGTGATCCTCTTTACCATCGCCCCGGTGCTGGCGCTCGCCATGGCCGTGGTGACGGCGGCGTTTGCGGTCATCATGTTTTGGCAAAACATGCGTATGCGCGAGGTCTTTAGCGACAACCGCAAGAAGATCAGCGGCATCAATGCGCAGCTGCAGGATTCGCTGGCGGGCATGCGCGTGGTCAAGAGCTTTGCCAACGAGGAGACCGAGCGTGCCAAGTTCCGCGCCTCCAACAATCGCTATCTTTCGTCCAAGGAGAACATGTATCACGCCATGGGCGTCTATACCGCGACGTATGGCCTGCTCTCTGGTGTGCTCTATGTGATCGTGGTGCTGCTGGGCGGCTGGCTGGTCGCCCAGGGACAGCTGCAGGCGGTCGATATGGCGACCTTTGCACTCTATATTTCGCTGTTCTGCACGCCGCTCGAGACACTCGTCAATTCGGCCGAAACATATCAGAAGGCTATCGCCGGCTTTAAGCGTATGGACGAGGTGCTCTCGACGGCGCCGGATATCCAGGACAAGCCGGGCGCTACGGATCTGCAGGTGACTGCCGGCGCCGTGGAGTATCACGACGTGTGCTTTAACTACGAGGATGTTGAGCTGGGCGAGGGCGATGCCGACGAGCGTCCTGTTATCGACCACATGGACCTGTCTATCAAGCCCGGCCAGACCATCGCTTTGGTTGGCCCTTCGGGCGGCGGCAAGTCCACGACCTGTTCGCTGCTGCCGCGCTTTTATGACGTGGCTGCCGGATCCATTAGCATCGACGGCCAGGACGTGCGTGATGTGACGCAGCAGAGCCTGCGCCGCGCCATCGGCCTGGTGCAGCAGGATGTCTATCTGTTTGACGGTACGATTGGCGAGAACATCGCCTACGGCAAGCCGGACGCTACGGCGGAAGAGATCTCCGAGGCGGCCCGTCGCGCCAATATCGATACCTTTATCGAATCGCTTCCGCAGGGCTACGACACCGTGGTGGGCGAGCGCGGCAGCCGTCTTTCGGGTGGTCAAAAGCAGCGCGTTGCCATCGCGCGTGTGTTTCTCAAGAACCCCAAGATCCTTATTTTGGATGAGGCGACGAGTGCTTTGGATAACGAGAGCGAGGAGGCGGTGCAGGAGTCACTCGAAGAGCTGGCGCGTGGCCGCACCACGATTATCATCGCCCACCGTCTTTCGACCATTAAGCATGCCGATGAGATTGCGACCGTTGAGCATGGTCGCGTTGTGGAGCGTGGCACGCACGAGGAGCTTCTCGCCCGTGGCGGCACCTATGCCCGTTACTATCGAATGCAGTTCGAAGGTGCGCGTGCGCACGAGCTCGACTGATTGATATGACAGGAAGTTTATGGCTGACAAGAACCCTTTGACTCCGGAAGAAGTGACGGAGTTATTCTCCGAAATCGATGCATCCGGCGTCTTGGATCCCACGCTCGCCAAAAAGCGCACCGAGCGCATGCGTGAGAAGGAGGCTGCGGCCAAGCGCGGTGACAAAGCGGCGCTAGCGCAGCTGCGCAGCGAGGACCGCGCGAGCCAGGCAAAACATATCGACCCGCTGTCCGAGGACGACCCTTCGGGTTCGCAGGTGAGCCATACCATTACGAAGACTGCCATGGTCGTGGTTATCGGCATTTTGGTGCTGATCGTGGGCATGCAAATTGGCTACGGCGTGATGCGTCGTCTGAACACCGCGAACCTCTCCGAGAGCGTTTCGGTAGATACTGTCTCGACCGCGCTCAAGGGTGGACTCGAGTGGGGCAACGGCTTTACGCAGTTCCCGCTCGACTTTACCGTCGATGAAGCCGATGAGCGTACGGGCACGGTCGAGGTGACGGTGTTGGACACATCGTCTGCCAACGAGCTCGAGCTGCTGTCCAACGGGCAGATCCAGGCCGCGGCGCTTGCGACCAACGCGCTGCTCAACGACAAGATCGACCGCGTGGTGTATAACGTTCACGCCTATATCGACGAGGATAGCAACATTCAGCACGATTCCTTCTTTGGCATGTTCCCCGCGCGGGGCCACCAGAGCGCCATTTTGACGTTCGTGTGGACCAAGAGCTCATCCAACGCCACGAGTATCGACTGGAAGATGCGCATCGTGAGTATGGATGACACCATCGCCGAGCGCATTCAGAAACAGGTGAACTCGGTGTCGTCGTTGATTGAGGACCCGGTGGTGAGCCAGACCAAGATTGACGAGGAAAAGGCCGAGCGTGACCTGGAACATCGTCTGCATGGCCGCGAGATTTTCCGCGGCGGCAAGCCCGATCGCACACCGTCCGAACTGCTGGAGCAGGACAAGAAAAAATAAGACGCCATCATCCCGCGTGAGCCACAAGCCCCGCGGGATGATTTTTTTGGGACGGGGATTAAAAAACATTATGCATAGAAAGTCATAATTATCATTTCGTAAACATTTCGATGAAATTAACGCCATGAGGCATGCTTGCGGTTACAATACCGCGAGGCCTAACTACACACCTTTAAGCCGGTCCTGTGAGACCGGGAAGGAGAATTATGGCGAACAACCATACCGCGGGCGCTGCCGCCCGCACCTTCGCGCCCAGCGAGCTTTGCCAGCGTATGCTGGCCAAAACCAGCAAGGGCACCTGCGGTCCCTGCATCCTGTATCTTGAGGATGGGACCATTTTTTATGGACGTGCATGCGGCGCTGAGGGCACCGCGACCGGCGAAGTCTGCTTCAATACCTCGCTCGAGGGCTACTTTGAGGTCATGACCGACCCGAGTTATGCCGGCCAAATCGTAACCATGACCTATCCGCAGATTGGCAACTACGGTATCGACGAGACCGACGTCCAGTCGGCCTTCCCCGGCGACGCCGTGCGCCCTGCGAGCGCTCCGGCTATGCGCGGCATGATCGTTCGCGACATGTGCGCCACGCCTTCTAACTGGCGCTCGGCCGTCAGCGTGCCGGAGTATCTGCGCGCCCACGGCATCGTCGCTATCGAGGGCGTCGACACCCGCGCTCTGGTACGCCACCTGCGCGACAATGGTTCCAAGATGGGCATTATCTCGACCGAGATCTTCGACGTCGACGAGCTTGCCGAGCGTCTGGCCGCAGCGCCCACGCTGGTAGGCGAGAACCTGGTCAAGACCGTAAGTTGCCCCGCGCCTCATGAGTTTGTGGCTGCCGACCTGCCTGCCACGCATGACTTTGCGCTTTCGGCTGCCGCTCCTGCCCGTCACAACGTGGTCGCCTACGACTGCGGTGTGAAGCGCGGCATTCTGGAGGGGCTGGTTCGCGCCGGCTGCGACCTTACCGTCGTGCCGTGGGACACGCCCGCGAGTGAGGTGCTCGACATGAATCCCGACGGCGTCTTTTTGTCCAATGGCCCCGGCGACCCCGACGCCGTGGTGGAGACCTACGAGCAGGTGCAGCAGCTGATCGGCAAGGTGCCGGTCTTTGGTATTTGTCTTGGTCACCAGATGATCAGCCTGGCCTGCGGCGCCCAGATGGAAAAGCTTAAGTTCGGTCACCGCGGTGGCAACCAGCCGGTTATGAACCTGGTAAGCCGCCGTGTGGAGATCACCGCGCAAAACCATGGCTTTGGCCTGCTGTTCCCCAGCTTGGGCAAGCTTGTCCCCGAGCTTTCCGGCGGCGAGACCGAGCATGCGGCCGATGGAGATCTGCGCGTCTGGGTGCGCCGCGGAATCGCGCCGGTCGTGATGAACGAGCGCTTTGGTCGCATTCGCCTGACGCACGTGAACCTCAACGACGGCACCGCCGAGGGCATCCAGCTGCTCGACGCACCGTGCTTCTCGGTCCAGTACCACCCCGAGGCCTCGCCTGGCCCCACCGATGCCCACTATCTCTTTACCGCCTTTACGCGACTCATGGACGGCGAGGAGAACTACCTGGACATCGACACCGCGAAGGACCGCCTTGCCGGCTGGAACTTTGCTGAGTCCGAGACCGCTGAGACCGAGGAGAACTAATATGCCTAAACGTACTGACATCAAGCGCATCCTCGTCATTGGCTCGGGCCCCATTGTCATTGGCCAGGCCTGTGAGTTCGACTACTCCGGTGCCCAGGCCTGCAAGGTGCTCAAGGAGGATGGCTTTGAGGTCATCCTGGTCAACTCCAACCCGGCGACCATCATGACCGACCCGGGCTTGGCCGACCGCACCTATGTCGAGCCCATCACTGCCGAGTTTATCGAGCGCGTAATCAAGAAAGAGCGCCCGGACGCGCTGCTGCCCACGCTGGGCGGCCAGACCGGTCTGAACGCCGCCGTCGAACTGGCAAAGGACGGCACGCTCGACAAGTACGGCGTCGAGATGATCGGCTGCGACCTTGCCGCCATCGAGCGCGGCGAGGACCGCAAGCTCTTTAACGAGGCCATGGCCGAGATCGGCCTGGAGGTCGCGCGCTCGGGCTATGCCTACAGCGTGGCCGACGCCGAGGCCATCGCCGAGCGCGTGGGATATCCTTGCGTACTGCGCCCGAGCTTTACCCTCGGCGGCGCCGGCGGCGGCATCGCTCACACCCACGAGGAGCTCGTCTCCATCGTGAGCCAGGGCCTGGAGCTCTCGCCTGCCCACGAGGTGCTGGTCGAGGAGTCCATCGAGGGCTGGAAAGAGTATGAGATGGAGGTCATGCGTGATCACGCCGGCAACGGCATCATCGTGTGCTCCATCGAGAATCTCGACCCCATGGGCGTGCATACCGGCGACTCCATCACCGTGGCGCCGGCGCAGACCCTCTCCGACCTTGAGTATCAGCGTATGCGTGTCGCCTCGCTCGCCATCTTGGAGAAGATCGGCGTCGAGACCGGCGGCTCCAACGTGCAGTTTGCCGTGAACCCCCAGACCGGTCGCTTGATCGTCATCGAGATGAACCCGCGCGTGAGCCGCTCGTCCGCACTAGCCTCCAAGGCAACGGGTTTCCCCATCGCCAAGGCCGCCGCGCGCCTGGCTGTGGGCTACACGCTCGACGAAATCGTCAACGACATTACCAAGGCAACGCCCGCCTGCTTTGAGCCCACGATTGACTACTGTGTGGTCAAGGTGCCGCGCTTTGCCTTCGAGAAGTTCAAGGGTACCGACCCCACGCTCACCACGCGCATGAAGGCAGTGGGCGAGATTATGGCGATTGGCCGCACCTTTGAGGAGGCCTTCGGCAAAGCCATGCGCTCGCTGGAGGACGGTCACCAGGGTATCTGCGCCGGTGGCAAGGAGGGTGCCGATAAGCTGAGCGACGACGAGCTCGCTCAAGCCGTGGCCACGCCGACCGAGCACCGCATCTTCTTTGTGGTCGAGGCCCTGCGCCGTGGCTGGGACATCGCTCGCATCCATGCCACCTGCGGCATCGACCCGTGGTACCTCAACCGCATCAACGACATGGTGCAGGTCCAGGAGAGCATCCGCGGCCTGCGTGTGGAGGATATCGACGCCGACGCGATGCGCCTGCTCAAGCAGTACGGCACGAGCGATGCCGAGATCGCCGCGCTGACCGGCTCGGACGAGCGCTTTGTGCGCGCCTACCGCAAGGGCCTGGGCGTGGTTCCCAGCATGAAGACGGTCGATACCTGCGCTGCGGAGTTCTCGAGCGCCACGGAGTACCACTACAAGACGTACGAGAACATCTACCGCACGAGCCCGGATGCCAAGAAGTGCGTGGCTCCCGACGAGACCACGCCGGCGGACAAGCCCAAGGCGATGATCCTGGGCGCCGGCCCCAACCGCATTGGACAGGGTATCGAGTTCGATTACTGCTGCGTGCACGCGAGCTACGCGCTGGCGGCCCGCGGCTTTGAGACCATCATGGTCAACTGCAACCCCGAGACCGTTTCGACCGACTACGACACGTCCGACCGCCTTTACTTTGAGCCGCTCACCTACGAGGATGTCATGGACGTTATCGATGTTGAGCGACCCGACGGCGTCGTGGTGACGCTCGGCGGCCAGACCCCGCTTAAGCTGGCGCGCATGCTCGAGGAGAGCGGCGTGAACATCATGGGTACCAAGCCCGACGCCATCGATTTTGCCGAGGATCGCGAGCGTTTTGCCGCCCTGCTCGACAAGCTGGGCATCATGTACCCGCCGGCGGGCCAGGCCACCTCGTTTGAGGAGGCCGAGGCCGTGGCCGCGCACATCGGCTACCCGCTGCTGGTGCGTCCGAGCTACGTGCTGGGCGGCCGCGGCATGATGATCGCCTACGATGCCGAGCATCTGCGCGATTACATGGCCGAGGCTGCACGCATTAGCCCCGACTACCCGGTGTATCTGGATCGCTTCTTGGAGGGTGCGATCGAGTCCGATGTCGACGCCCTGTGCGATGGCGAAGAGGTCTACATCGGCGGCATTCTGGAGCATATCGAGGAGGCCGGTATTCACTCCGGCGACTCTGCGACCTGCATCCCGCCGTTCAGCTTTAGCGAGAGCCTGCAGGCAAAGCTTCGCGAGACCACGCGCCGCATCGCGATGGCGCTGGGAGTCCGCGGCCTGGTTAACGTGCAGTACGCCATTAAGGGCGAGGCCGTTTACGTGATCGAGGCCAACCCGCGTGCCAGCCGTACCGTGCCGTTCATCTCCAAGGCCACCGGCGTGCCGCTGGCCAAGTGCGCGGCGCGTATCATGGCGGGCGATTCCATCGCGAGCTTGGGCCTGCCGAGCGACGAGCGTCAGCTGGACTGGTTCTGCATGAAGGAAGCCGTTATGCCCTGGGGCCGTTTCCCGGGCGCCGACGTTATCCTGGGGCCCGAGATGAAGTCGACGGGCGAGGTCATGGGTATCGCCAAGAGCTATCCCGAGGCATACGCCAAGACGCAGCTGGCGATCGACTACAAGCTGCCCGACCCGAGCGCCGGCAAGGTGTTCATCAGCGTGTGCGACCGCGACAAGCGACATATCCTTTCGGTCGCGCGTATCCTGCGCTACCTGGGCTTTGATATCTGCTCCACCGAGGGTACGGCGCGCGTGCTGCGTGGAGGCAACGTGACGTGCGAGGTCGTGGAGAAGATTAGCGGCCCGCACGACGGCGAGCGTCCCAACATCGGCGACCTGATCGCCGACGGCAAGATCGCGGTGATCGTCAATACGCCGTATGGCCCGGGTTCTCGTGGCGACGGCTACCTTCTGCGCACCGAGGCCGTGCGCCGCGGCGTGACCTGCGTGACCGCGATGTCTGCCGCCAACACGTACGTGAGCGCCATCGAGGCGGTGCGTGAGGACCAGCAGGGTCACGGTAGCGCCAACGACATGGGCATGGACGTCATCGCCCTGCAGGACCTGCCGCAGTACACGGTGTAGTGTGACCTGGCCGGCCGGGGCGGGAGGGGCCGAGATTTCCCCCTTTCGCTCCGGCTGCAAGCAGAGTCGCTCAGGAGGAAACTCGGCCCCTCCCGCCCCGGCCTGCGGTGACTTGGCTGCACCGTGTACTGCCGAAGGGGCTTTGCGCGATGACTAGGGCTGAATAAAAAGTGAGTGTGGGATCCGCCGTTCGTTCGAACGGCGGATCCCACGGTAATATTTCAGCCAACGTACGTCATGGCAATCCCCGGTAGGTCGCAGGGCGCTTCGCGGGCGGGCCAGGCTTTATCTGAACGACTTTGCGAAGCAACCAGAGTGAAGATAAAGCCTGGCCCGCCCGCGAAGCGCCGCAAAGACCGCAGGGACGGGAGCAGCTATACTACTCTCAGTAGTTAAGGGTCGCGGATCCGCCGCGTCACCGCTCTCAACAGGAGGTCTTTGTTTATGGCAGATCAAAAGCCGGTTGTCGGGATCATCATGGGCTCCAAGTCCGATCTAGGCGTTATGGAAGGTTGCACCGCTGAGCTCGAGGCACTGGGCGTGCCCTATGAGCTCGTGATTGCAAGCGCGCACCGCACGCCGGCGAAGGTCCACGAGTGGGCTTCGACTGCTGCCGATCGCGGTATCAAAGTGATTATCGCCGCCGCTGGCAAGGCCGCTCACCTGGGTGGTGTCGTGGCTGCCTTTACGCCGCTGCCGGTCATCGGCGTGCCTATGAAGACGAGTGACCTGGGCGGTATGGATTCGCTGCTGTCGATGGTGCAGATGCCTTCGGGCGTGCCCGTGGCCTGCGTTGCCATCAACGGCGCCAAGAACGCCGCCATCTACGCCACGCAGATTCTAGGCGCTTGCGACCCCGAGTACCGCAAGGTTATCGAGAAGATGAAGCAGGAGATGGCCGACGCCTAGGCGTTCTGCCGTTTCACCGCAGTATAAGGAGAGCCATGTCCGACTATCAGGGAAAACGATTCAAGGCTTCTCAGATTCCCGATCCATCGAAGCCGGGTGCTGCCCATGCGGCGCAGCAGGGTCGGGCATCCTCTCCTCAGCAGCCGCGCGCGCTGCGTCCCGTGACACCGGCGACGCATCGTCGACAGGACGCGCCAGCCGCATATCGACCTTCATCTTATAGCAACGCTAAGAAGCCGCCCCGGTCTTCATCGCATGCCGCGCCGTCGGATTACACCGAGCCGCCGCGCAAAAAGCGCCGCTCCATTATTCCCATTCTGCTCATCATCATCGGCATCGGTCTGATTGTCGCCGCCGCCGCTATCTTTATTAATGCTCAGATTGGCTATAAGCAGGCAAGCGATTCGTACCAGAAAATCGAGAAGCAATATGTAAGCGATAAGGACGCCAGCGGCGTGCCGATTATCGACTTTGATGCACTTGCCCAGACGAATCCCGAGGTTGTGGGTTGGATTTACGCGCCCGGCACCAACATCAACTATCCCGTCGTGCAGACCAACAACAACTCCAAATACCTCAACACGCTGTTTGACGGTACGTCCAATGCATCGGGTGCGATCTTCTTGGACAGCGACGATACCGCGCCGGGCATGGTGGATCAGCAGACCACGATCTACGGCCACCACATGAATGACGGGTCGATGTTCAATGTGATCTCGGACACGACCGATCAGGCGACGTTCGACAGCATAGAGTACGTGTATTACATCACGCGCGACGCCACCTATAAACTGCGACCACTGGCGACCAAAGTTGTCGAGGACACGTATGCCAAGGCACGCACGCCCAATTTTGAGGGCGATGACGGGCTCAAGAACTACCTGTCCGAGATGCTCGACGGTGCCTCTGCCGTGGCGAGCGATGCCACCGATCGTGCCGCTTCGGCAACCAAGGTCGTGACGCTTGTGACCTGTCGTTCGTTATCGCTGAGCAACACGCGTGCTGTCATGGTGCTCACGCCGGTCGAGGAATAAGTTGTTCGAGAGTAGCTAAAAAGCCCCGTTCCAAATTGGCTACTCGACGACGGTAAGGGAGAAATGATGCTCGAGAATGGCAAAACGATGCCTTCGGTTGATGCTTGGCTGCGCGAGGCCAAGGCCGATTCGTCGGCACCTGCGTGCGGTATGTATCTGACACATAACGGTGTGGTGCGCGCGACGCCCAAGGCCGAGGCGCGCGGTGTCGAGACCGATGGCGTGGCGCCGGGCCACAAGGTGGGCGGCATGGTGTTCGGCTACGACGCCAGCAAGGTGCAGGCTGCTATCGAGGCCACGCGCGCGATGCCGGGTATCGGCTATGTGCGCGTGTGGCTGGCAAGCGGCGAGCTTGCCGTAGGTGACGACATCATGCTCGTGCTCATTGGCGGGGACATTCGCCCGCATGTGGTCGATGCGCTGCAGGCGCTCGTTGGCACCATCAAGAACGAATGTGTGAGTGAGGTCGAGCGCGAGGCGTAGAGGCTTGCGTCGATAGAAGGCTCGTTTATAAAAATGCCCGCCGGTATCACTGAATGAACTGCCTCCCATTTCTTGGACATGAGAAATGGGAGGCTTTCTTTATGCGCGT